>JACUUO010000051.1 GCA_014859275.1 Actinomycetota bacterium
TTAACATCTTATACAGCATCACTGCGGTCTGCGCCCTAGTTGCCTCCTGATCAGGTCGGTATGTGCCATCGGGGTAACCATTCACTATACCGCAGAAGACCATGGTCTCGATCTCGCTAAATGCCCAGAACCCGCCGGACACATCGCTAAACGTGGCTTTTGCCGGTGAATACGCCGGCGATCTAGTAGCCAGGAATAGCATTCTTGCCAACTCGGCCCTCGTGATCGGTCGATCGGGCCTGAACGTACCATCCGGGTAGCCATTTATGATACCTGCATTGGCGCTTGCTATTATATAGATACTACCCCAGTGGCTAGATGGGACATCATTAAACGATATGCTCTCAGTAACGTCAGAGGTCAATGGCAGGCTATTAGCAACAGCAATCAATTTTGCCATCTGTGCTCGCGTTACCGGCTCATCTGGGCGGTACCTGCCATCGGCAAACCCAGAGATAATTTCTCTAGAGGCAAGCTCGTTTACGGCTGTATAGTAATATGTGGTAAGCGGCACATCGCTGAAAATGGCATA
This sequence comes from Actinomycetota bacterium, assembly GCA_014859275.1. Lineage (GTDB taxonomy): Bacteria > Actinomycetota > Aquicultoria > Aquicultorales > Aquicultoraceae > Kmv33. The sequence continues at coordinate 533 of JACUUO010000051.1, forward strand.
TGCTGGAAGGATAGAGGTTAAGCTAATACATAATGCGAAGATTAATGCTGTTATCCCTTTTCTTACCACTGCAAACCTCCTGGTACGATTGGGCTATTATTCTTTCTACAAACCTACTTACGTTACAAACCTACTTACGTTAATTGCTTATCAATGAAGTATCGTCATATTTTAATAGAACCTTTAGATGGGCATTCGATGTTGCCATTATTACTCTATTCTTACCTAAAGCGGTTGTTTTATAATCATTTAGAAAACTGTAGATTATGCAGATTAGTGCACATGTAGCTAGTCTAGCACTTACAGGTTGCATTGCCAACCGCAAACGAATATCTTATATTAATGAAGGTGCTACATGTAAATAACGTCGCCAATGTACCGGATGGTCTGGTTAAAGGGCTAAGAGAGATCGGGATAGAAGCCTCCCTCTACCAACCATACACGGGGATCGATAAGCCCGGGGGATTGAGTAAGCTGCGGGTCATCACAAACAGGGTAGGGAATGCCCGGGCCCTTGCCGCACAGATAAGTAGAGAAAGGTATGACGTCGTCCATATACATTACGCCTATTTCGGAATGCTTGGCGTATTAGGTAGATATCCCTACTGGCTGCATTGTCATGGAACCGATATCCGCCGGAATCTCTACCATCCCGCCTATAAGAAAATAACATTCATGAGCCTCGAGCAGGCCGATCGTGTACTTTACTCAACCCCGGACCTTAAAGCCCACGCTGAGAAAGCAAGGACGGATGCAATTTTTCTGCCTAACCCCGTGCATACGGAGATGTTCAAGCCAAAGGATTTTGAGGGAACCGGGGATAAGGTCCTCTTGATCAGCCGCATAGATAAAGTTAAGGGTGTAGACGTCGCATTCAGTGCGCTTGAGAAGTTAAGGAAAAGCAATCCCGCCCTCCAGATCGACGCCTTTGCCTGGGGATCCGACCTGGAGAGATTTAAAAATTGCGGTTTCGTGAACTTCATACCTAAGGTGTCCCATAAGGATATTGCCGATATAATACCCAATTACCGGGTGATCGTCGGGCAGTTTGAACTCGGTATAATGGGGATGTCGGAGATGGAGGCGATGGCATGTGCAAGACCCGTCATCTGCCGCTTTGAATACCAGAATTGGTATGCCGAAGCGCCTCCCCTAGTGCTGGCAAAGGGTGAGGATGAAATTGTTGAGCGCATCGAGGAATTGCTCGCAAAACCCAAACTCTGCAAAGAGATCGGTTTTTCCGGGCGGGAGTGGGTTGTAAAGTATCACGATTATATCTCCGTCGCGGAAAGATTGGCGAAGATGTATGAGACCTAACTATTCTAAGCTAAGCCGTTAGTCCTCTGATCCCGAGTCATCGACCATGCGGCTATAATCCCTGCCGACAATGACCAGGACATCGGCTTGACTTGAACCGTGGTCCTCGACAATTACTCGCCCGAAGCCAAGCTGTGATCGTACCTTTCTCGCCACATCGCTCTTCTCCTCTGAGGCTAGAACCTGGGTTTCGTAGTAGGTGAAGCTCTGTGCATTCCCTATTTCCCTGATCTTAAAATTCATACTCCCAAGTTTTTTAGCCATTTTCTTGGCCATTCCCGCCTTGCCACTGCCATTCCGGATATCTACTTTGATGTTTTCATTCTGCCTCTCGTCATCGGTTAGCTTGAGCGGCATATCGCTTTTGACGCGATCGAGTATCCACGCTACCTTAGCCTTATCGGCAACAACAAAGCTTATTCCATCTATCGTCTGGGGTGTTCCGGGGATCATTACGGTATACAGGTTTTCCTGCCTGATTGATCGAAACATGTGACCGTAGGCAATCATCTTCGTAATGCTAAGCTTGCGATCTGTTGTAATATTTTCCGACGCTATCTGAGCAAGTTGAGGTATCCTTACGATTGTTGTTACGCTCATCACCTCCTGCATAACAGCTTTAAGAAACTTCTGCTGCCGATCTATCCTATGAAAATCATCATCGACTTTTCTTACTCTCACATATTTTAGCGCTTCCTCGCCGTCCATATGCTGATAACCGGGGCGGATATCTATGTTATGCCGGGGATCGACCAACCTTTTCTCAACATCGATGTCGATCCCGCCTAATGCGTCGACAACCTCTTTAAATCCCTGGAAATTGACTACCGCGTAGTGGTTAATGTCAAGACCGGTGAAATCCTTCACCGTTTGAATCATTAGCTTGGTGCCGCCGTTCTGATAGGCCGCATTAATCTTTCTCTTGCCCATTCCAGGAATTTTAACCCTAGTATCCCTGGGGATTGATATGAGATGGGCTATCTTCTTCTTAGGATTAATCCTAAGAACCATGATGGTATCGGCCCGGCCCGGATCATCTGTATCCCTGCTATCGCTTCCAAGGAGCAAGAAAGTGACCGGTTCATCCCCAATATGATCATCAAGATGAACTTCCTCATCAGCACTTATAGCCACATTCGGGTGATGAATCCGATTCTCGAGAACCTCCACATAGAGAAAACCGGCGGCACCCACAAGCAGAGACACTATAAATGACCAGAGAACAAATACGCGCATGTATCCGGTTTTCCTTCGTTTCTTAGCTGCATGCTTGCCGATGTACAAAACGCTCCCCCATTAAAGAAATCTAAACGCAAGGTTACCATAAAAACCGATCCATTCTCAAATGATCTCACAAATTTGATGATTTCCAACTCAAGGCAATCTGAAACGGAATAGCGGCAATACTGGTAAAATCAGATCAGCGGTGCACTTTTGAGCTATCTTAACAAGATGATGTTAAGATATAAGGGCAGCGGCATAGATATTATATCATAGCCCGGCAGTAGCAGTACATACTTATAGGGCTTTCGTTCAAATTATATACACCCCTTGCTACAAGGAAGAAAGCCTATTACACTATAACAGAATGGCAGCCATAAGGAAGAACGATGCTTAATAAAATCCGAGCAGTAATCGAATCAGGCATTTTCTCGTTCCTGCTTTTCTGGTCATTTGTGCTGTTTTATAACTGGCTGCTCGATCTTTACCCGCCCAAGGAAGGATTACAGCCTACTGACCCGATAGCTATCGTGCTCCTTGTTGGGGCTTACTACCTGACCGCAGTGTTCTGTGGCTATTGGGCTGGATGGCGCTCAAGGACTGATGGATGGATCTATGGAATTATAGGATACGTTTTATTCAGCACCATCAGGATAACCGTAGCGGCTCCAGACGTCCGCTCGCTGCTGCCGTACCCTTTTTATATAAAACTGCTCCTTGGCTATATCCCCGTCCTTACACTTCTCATGTTCGGTGGGATTATTGGCGAACAGCATGCACATTACGCACCGGTGAGCCAGCAGAACAAGGCGATGTATCCCGTATTTAAGAGAATTCTCGACCTTGTGGCAAGCTCTCTTATACTACTCATGCTGGCGCCGATTATGCTTGCAATCGCAATCCGCATTAAGCTTGCATCACCAGGGCCCATATTCTTTCACCAGAAGAGGGTCGGCCAGCACGGCCGGATAATCAATATAATAAAGTTTCGAACGATGAGCCATGATGCGGATGAGGCCGTCGACCGCCTACACCTCCTGAAAAACCAGGAGGATAAAGCGGTCCAGATAAAGGAGGATCCGAGGATCTTCGCATTTGGCAAGTTCCTGAGGATGACGAGCCTCGACGAGCTGCCACAGTTTATCAACATTGCCAAGGGTGAGATGAGCCTGGTCGGTCCAAGGCCTCTCGTTCCCGAAGAAATGGAAACCTCCGATGCACATGTCTTAAAGCGCCTTGAGGTAAAGCCGGGCCTCACCGGGCTGGCCCAGGTTAGCGGACGCGGGAACTTAACGTTCGATGAGCGCCTTCAGCTCGATATTAAGTACGTCGATAACCAATCATTCCTGCTCGATCTAAGAATACTTCTGGCAACGCTTTGGCAGGTACATTCTCGTGATGGGGCTTATTAGCAAGCTAGAAATAGAAGTTAGGCTTTAGAAGGATTATGCTTTATTACTATAAGACAAAAAAGCGGCGTAGGTTTAGGATTAGAGTATTATTGACCATATCCTTTATGTCGGTTCTGATTTGGGCCTATTTTTATCCCAGTTCCTTCGCAAACATAATGCCCTATCTGGAAAGCTATCCCCTGCCATCATTGTCCTCAATTAAACTAAAACTACTGAATGAAAATAATGCCAGACAGGAGCGGGCTACAGTCAAGCAAGCTACCGATGCCATAACTCTAGATAGTGCAAACCAAGCGAAGGAAGAGATGGATCGAGACGGTAGGAAAAAAGAATCCTCCGAGCTTAAGTACAACCTCGACCTTATCGCTAAAATCGACAAAGGCGACCCTGAGTCAGAAACCCGGGTCAGGATCATAAAGCGGGATATCGCAAAAACCATAAGCTATTTTAAGGCCGGTAACGCTGCTTCTGACAAGACGCAAATCCTGGGAAATTACGATGGTGGCCACCTAGCCTATGTATACTACCCCAATTATGGGGTTCATTTTAATCCGGTTACGACCGCCAATCTAGCGATAAGTCTGTACAAGAAGGGCGATCATAAAAAGGTTGTAAAAATAGCTGATGAGCTTTTAGATAATGCAGTTGTAAAGCAATACCCGGGCGTAGGGAAATATTACATATGGGAATACTATTTTGACCTTGAATTCGCCGACCTCAAATTTCCCGCACCATGGGCTTCGGGCATGGCCCAGGGCTTGATTCTAGATGTCTTCGGCAAGTCTTACAAAATAACAGGCGATCGAAAATACCTGCTTGCCGGTGATATGGTTTTAAACTCGTTTAGGGTGCCCTGGAACGAGAATGGGGTAACCGACTCAGATGAACATGGCAACTGGTATCTAGAGGTAGCTGCAACGGATAGATTGAAGATACTGAACGGTTTTCTGTTTGCTCTTGATGGTATCCATAATTACCACGAGCAAACCGGAAATACCAAGGCGCGGAGACTTTTCTATGCGGGGATAAATGAAGTTAAAGCGCATCTTCAAGAATATGACCTTGGTTACTGGTCAAACTATTCGCTTATTAAGGGAAACCGAGCTAACTATGCTTACCATAAAATCCACGTCGATCTCCTTAATAAGCTTTATCGGATCACCAGGGTTCCTGAGCTTAAAATTTATGCTGAAAAGTTTGATTTCTACCTTAAGAATAGGTTTATCGATATCCCACCTACACACCGATCGTTTAAAGCTATTTCTTCGCTAACCGAACGAGGCATCATTATAAGCAAGGATGGCTGGTTCAGCTGCTCAACCGAAATAAGCAGGGCCGAACTTATCGGCTGGCTCACCCGCTTGCGTGGATGGAAACCGGCGACCACACATAAAGGCCATTATGCGGATATCGGGCGTGACCGCGAGGATTGGGGCTACATTGAGGCTGCTTTTGAGAACGGCTTAAAGCTCGCCGATGAAAAGAGGTCGTTCCGGCCTGATAACAGCATCAATCGAGCTGAAATGGCATCAATCCTTTGCAAAGCATTTGTAGTGTCGGCCAATAAGCCCCGCGTTTCTATCATCGATGTATCGAGCACAGATCAATACCACGATGCCATTGAACTAGCTCTCTCAAATGGGCTCATGGATACGTACGCACCTAACTACTTTCGCCCAAACATTAAGGTAACGCGAGAGCAAGCTGCAAACATACTTTACAGGTTATTGGATTATCAACCCAGATGAAATAACCTACTGGTACATCTTGCCTGGGAGGGAAATTGGTAATATGCTTCTTCAAGCTGGCGTAAGATCCATTATAATATTATTTGCTTCAATATGGGCTGCTCTCATCTACTACTTATTCTTCCAACCGTTCTCCTACTTCCCCACAACAGCTGCTGCCATCTACCTCGGTCTCGCTATTGTGGCGTTACTAGGTATATACAGCCTGATATGGTATCTGGTGAAGGGTCGCCGCGGATCACCCATGGCTAGCTTAAGCGATTTACCTGGCCTACTTCTTGTTACTTTTGCGTTAGTAATTGTTGCTTCTTGCATAATCGCCATTACGGTAGGCGATTTGAGGGATTACCTTGGCAACAATATCCAGGAGGTCGCATTTTTACTCGCTATAATTACTGCGGCCTTTTATCTTGGGGATATAGTGGTAACTAAATTAAAACTTGATATGGCGATAACTGAGCGGATATTTATCTCTACTACAACCGGTCTGGGTATTATGGCTCTATCTATTTTCTCAATCGGCATGGTTGGAGCAATCTATGCCCTACCGGTTCGCGCGCTGGTACTTATATTGGCCATTCTTGGAGCCTCTCGGGTATTTAGATCTCTTGCACCAGGCCTCTTAGAGAAACTGCGATTCTCGTCTTTGCCAAACCCCCTCGCGCTGAGCATAGCTATCTTTCTAGGATTAGGCTTTACTGCCGCCTGGATTCCGACATGGAACTATGATTCACTCCTCTACCACATTGCCATCCCTAAATTCTATATGTTAGCGCATAAAATCTACTATATCCGAGACTTCCTCCCCTCTAATTACCCACTTAACGGTGAGATGCTGTTCATGCTTGCGCTGCTTGTTAAGGATGATACGCTCGCACAGCTTTTAAGCTACTTTATATCGGCCTGGCTAGTGCTAGGGGTTTTCGTGTTCTCTCGACGCTTTTATTCGTACCGTGCGGCAATCATAAGCGTAGCGCTCCTGCTGACCATATCATCGTTTACCTACCAGATTCCGATTAATAACAACGACACTATCCTTGCTCTTTTCACCCTGACCAGTATTTATGCGCTAGTCGCCTGGTGGGAGAAGAAAAATGATAGGTGGCTCTACCTTGCCGGCCTTATGCTCGGCCTCGCCGCGGGAAGTAAGTATTCTGGCTTCTTTCTCCTTGCCACAATGGGCTTGTTAACTATTTTACTAATCATTATAACCGAAAGAAAAGGTCCGGCTGCGCTGATCAGGATTGGCGGGATTATAGCAGCCTTCAGCATCGCCGCTTTTATCGGGGTCGGTCCCTGGCTCGTAAAGAATTATCTCTTTACAGGAAATCCAACTTACCCTATGTTTATCTCTGTTTTTGGCGGGCGTGATTGGGTGGCGTCCTCAACGGATATCTTTCGCAACACAGTTAGAAATGCCTGTCTTGTATCTAGAGGCCCGCTCGGTCACTTCTCCGTGCCATGGTATTTAACCATTAGGGAGCCCTCCGAGATGACCATCGGCCCAGCTTTTCTCGCCTTCCTGCCGCTTATCCTTAAACGGGATAACCTTCTTAAAGCATCGGTAGCTATCCCAATGATAGCTGCGATTGGCTTCTTGGTTCCCTGGGCCATGTTGCTCGCACAGGTAGCTAGATTTGCGTTGCCCGGCCTTGTCCTGCTGGTCGTTGTAATTGCAGCGAGCATCGATGGTTTTATATCTCGAGAGCGACCGCTAATCACAGCAGTCGCTATGCTATTAATGATTGGCGTATTAACGAATATTTTCCTGCTCGCCGCCGGTCAATACGATGCGCTCGAAATCGGTGTGGCCCACAAAAGCCACCGGCAGTTTATGGAAACCAACGTGCTCCACCGCGCCTCAGGGTACGTTAATAACCACATTCCCACCGATAAGAGGATCGCGATGATAATCGACAACCGTGCCTATTATTTTAACAAGCGAGACATCCTAATGCTGAATCCGCTCAATAATGGAAGAATCGACCAACTTGGAATCGACAGCCCCGATGGACTCATGCATATACTTATAAAGGAGGACATCGATTACGTCTTTGCCACCGATGAGGTTAGGAGGTATACTTATAGCCTGCCGAAAAACTCACCTTATGAAATCTACCGCCCGATAGTAGAAAACCTCGACCGCCTTATAGGACAGGAAAGGTTAAAACCAGTATTTAGAACCGGTGATTTTTGGCTTTACAAGGTTATCAAATAATATAGCAGTAAAGGTGATTGTTGCGCTTACGAATGGAAGCCAGTGCCACCATACCGAAGGACCGGTATCTAACCACAGTATAACTGTAGTAAGAATAATCGAGTAAACTTTGACATCTTTTAGTCTCGAGGCAGTTGCCAGGCACAGGCCGAGTATAGATGCGAAAAAAACAATCCCGAGAAAGCCAAACTCCAGGAACGAAAGCCCAAAAAATGAAGTTGAAAAGGGTTTGCCGAGTATGTCTATAGTGGTTGCGCGCCCTAAATTAACCCCCGGCATAAGAGATAGAGTCAACCTGCCATGGGATGTACCCCAGGGGAAGCTTTTATCAACGACTTCTAGAAATACCTTGTAAGTAAAGAAGGGCCTGGTAATAACCTTGGTGCCCTGCATCATATCACTATGGGTATAGCCTCCCTTTTCCATCGACTCCACAACATATGCCGGAGCGCGTGGAGACTCGAGCGGTGCGGCCGTATAGATGACGCCGCGCGCAACCGAGGTCGCAAGATAGGTATAAAGGGATATAAGGATGATAACACCTGCGGCCTTTAATCCAGCCCTAAAATCAATCGGCGGTCTTCGTTCCAGGTAATACTGGAATATAAGCGGCATTATATAGATGATGGCATAAGCCCGGTAGCCGATGGTAGCAGCCATCAATGGTCCGATTATTGCGCTAATTAGACCTATCATCATAAAAAGGCGACTCGCAGTAAGGCCGGAGGCTATCTTCATCAACCCATAGACCGTAACGATGGTACCCATTCCAACAAGAAAAGCGGGCATTAGACCGCCGGTGCGGTTAAGGTAGGTGCCGTAAAGGCCGTAAAGAACAAATGAAGGCATGATATAGATAAGAATCATGAGGAGACCGAGGGTAAGGTAATGGGGTCCTGATAATTTAACCTTTTCCCGCCCGAGGAAGTAGAAGATGGTAAGGATAGTCGCCAGGTAAAATGGTACCCTTACTTGAATCGGAACAAATCCCTTAAGAGCTAGATCAACTATAAATATGATCAAGAGAGAAAGCAGGAGTCTTTCAAAGTAATCGGCCTGATATGAGCCTTCTCCATTATCCCTCCCCCTTATATACACGCCCGTTAGGTGGGTGACCGCAAGATAGGTGATGATTCCCGCCAGGACGGCAGCTAAAGCGCGTAAAGAAAAATCGACCAGCACCAGGCCGGCCAGATAGAAAATTGAGACAAAAAGGGGCAAAAATATCTCGGGTGAAAAAACATTCAAACGCTCTTGCCTCACTGGCCGATCACCGCCCTAGCTAATACCCTGATAACTAACGCAGCTGCAACAAATAAAGTCACTGCCGCAAGCGGCCTTGCTCCTATATCCCGTGCAATGTGTAAAACCGCAGAATCCTCAATCCAAAGGCGAATTCTTTCTAAAAAGATCGATACCGGCCTATAAGATCGGCTTCCCGCCGCGAATGCCGGTAAGACCGGCTCTTTAAAGAGCCATGCGACCATCTTACTAGCATGCCAGAACTGCCCTGCAGCAGATAAACCCCTATATATCGGATGATTAAAGACTGCCACCCTTATAGAAGCTATGGCAAACCTAAACGGTCGCAGTACCAGGCTGCCATCGACAAGGGACGAAGTCCGTGCCCGGGTTGGTTCTGGATTTAGACCATCGATAGCAACTTGCAAGCCAAGCAGGAACCAGAAGAAGACCGCGGGTTGGGGATGATGGAAGCTATTGCTTGTCAAGCTGTTTATCGAAAACCCGATGACTCCAGCGAATATTGCTGAGTTAATCCAGGAGAGGTACTTATCCTGTGCCTTCGCCCGTGCCAGGTAAAGCCCATACTTTATGGAGATGAGGATTATTGCAACGAAAGAAAGAATACCGAATATGCCCGTCTCAGCCCAGATGGTAAGGTATGAATTATGTGCCCCATAAATAACCCAGCCAACATTTAACTCGGGGTGTCTAAACACATACTCGGTGAAAACATCATAATAGTTACCGATGCCAATACCAATTAGCATATGCTCGCTTATTATACCGCTTGCAATTAGCCATAGCCTCATCCTAAACCCGGCCGTGCCGCCGGTTATATCTGTAATGCTTGCTAGGCGGCTTGCCACACCTGGAGCCGCCACTAATGCGATAGCAAATAAAGCCATCCAGACCCAGAAGAGCCAGGCCTCAGTCAAAAGCGACATCAAGATAATTCCAATACCGGTCGCCATCCAACTGCCGCGGGTATAGGTAAGAATAAGACCAATAAAAAGAAATAACGTCGCAACACCCAAGGCCACTCGTCGAAAGGCACCGCGCAGGCCGAGGACTAGAGCCAGGCCAAGAGGCACTATCAACACCAGGTATTCCGCGTAAAAGTTTGGGTTCTCAAAGGTCGAGCCGACCCTGGCAGCGACATCCTCCGTCAGGTCATAGAGGCCGATCTTTGCCGTCTCTGGTGCGTAGAAGTATTGATAGAGACCGTAAAGGCTGGTAACCGCCCCCGAGATAACCATGAGAACGAGTATCCAGATGAGCATCTCCCGCGACCTGATGGAGTGCCCAACAGCATATACCAGTGCGAAATAGCCGATGAAACGTATTATGACCGCTATCGCTCCAACAGTTGAGGGAGCGACAACAGTAGATATCATAGCAAAGAAAAGGAATGCGAGGAACGCCCAGGCAAAGGGAATTGATTTATGCTTTTCATTCTTTCTTAAGTTATTTAGGACATATGAAGCGATAACGATGCCAGTGCAGATGGTAACCGCATCAATCGGAATAGGGCCAATATCAATCCTGAAACTGGAAAGCGGCACGGCAAGAACTAAAAGCGCCAGGGCAAATTCTACTTTAATTAGGGCAAAAGCAATTAAGGTAAGGCCTAGCAGCATGATGGCGAATTGAGAGATAGATAGAAAATATCCTGCAAGACCAACCAGTATGCTGATGACGATGATAACAGCGTAAGAAGACATCAATGGTTTTGGCCTAGATGCAACCAATTCGGACAATATAGCACCCCTTCTGCCTAGGATTGATTATCCTTAACATCCATGCCTATTATGACTGCATCGCCAATAAACCACTTGGTAATGATATTAAATCTATCGCCAACGCGAAGGACCTCATTTCCGGTGGCGATGATATCCTTCCCTACCCGGCCTTTAGTCTCTATGGTTATATAGGCATCCACCTCAGTCGGCGATGTGGTGGCCACCCTACTGCCACCGGCGGTATCGATCATTATTCGGGCCGGCTCGGTAACGGAGCCCTTTACCGTGCCAATCGGCCCCTGAGTTAATTGCTTTTTAACGATATCTCCCTTCCTGATATAGCCTGCCACATCAGGCCGGATCGCCTTTACTATCATCGTATACTCGACGACCTTATCTTCTGGAATTGTCACGACCTTACCCTGCTTTATCATCACGACAAGTGCCAACGCCACAATGACGAATACGCTGAAAATGAGCGTGAGGTCGATCAGGTTGATTCGCCCAAAAATCCTCCCCTTATCATCAATTACAGCCATAGGTATATGCTTCCTCCTTCACCAATCTTCTACCTAGTCACTTCCTTTATCTTATTCAATAAGACGCTAATATCGCGTGTTTGGCCCTTTCTATAAGCCGACTTCTTCTTAATATCGATCAGCTCCGGATCGGTAAGCCTCATCATCCTGCCCTCGGCGATCAGCCGGGTATCTATCGCCCCTAGCTTGCCTGAGAACAGCGTATAGACCGGCGTATTGAGCGCAACGGCCTCGCGGTTCATCGTCCCGCCAGCGCTGATCACAAGATCCGAATAGTAAATGAGGCTTTGAGCGTCGACGGCCCTCTCAGGGATAAATACGTTCTTGAAACCGAACTTCAGAACCTCCTCGCGTTGCTCAGGCGTACGCGGGAGTAAAACCACCTCAACATCGTCACGCGCTGCAAGCTTTCTTAAAACATCCATAAAAATAGGGTTATGAAACCTATGATATAGCGCCACATCCGGTGGGGTACGCATGACTATAATTATTTTATTAATATCAAGCCCGATCTCCCTAATGACCGATTTGTCGGGTTGGAAATCGGCAAGATAATACTCTTCCTTAAGGCCAGGATACTTATCAATTTTCTCATCAGTACCACCGTACTCATAGAGTGGCTCCGACGGTATGCTATCTGGAATCAACACCTTGGTTGAAACCCGCAGATTGATATTATGCATCGCCTTGGCGAACTCATAATCGAACATGGTAACATGCGGGATACGCAAGAAAAATGAGGCCACCGCACAATCATTTGACCCGTGACTTACAGCAAGGTTAAACTTCTTGCCCGCCGCATATGCCACAAGCCTGCTCGTGCGATTAGCAAGACCGTAGATCTTGCGGTAGATCTCTTTTCCCCGGTGCTTACCGATCAGGGTATGCTCAATACCAAAGCGATCGAGAAGTTGGCTGGTCTGTGCAAATTCGCGGGCGGTAACAAAAATTTCATGCCCTTGCTCCTTGAAGGCTCTGATAATAGGGCGAAAGATAAGGACATGCGGGGTGTTGGTTATATCTATCCATATTTTGAGGTCTCTATTACCAGATGTATTTGCCACCAATTCTTACTCCCATACTGCTGCGATCGGTTAAGCACAAGTAGCATTATAACGCTGTGCTAGAGAGTTGTTAACCGTTGTGCTATATAAAGAGAGGCCTTGCCATCACCAAATAATCTCGCTGGCTCTCCGGAAGGATTAAATTCGCTAATCTGATTTAGTAAAAGCTCCTTATCAACATTGACCAAGATATTCCAACCACTACCGACTGTCTCAATCCATTCGGTAGTATCACGGAGGGTAATGCAGGGTACGGCGAAGAAAAAGGCTTCCTTCTGTACGCCACCCGAATCAGTCAGTATCTTTGCCGCATTTTTCTCAAGCTTTAGAAAATCGATATAGCCCACTGGATCGATCAATCTGATATGTGAGCCATCGATGATATCGTTTAGGCCGATATCATCGATAACCTTTCTGGTTCTCGGATGAATGGGGAAAATGATTCTCTCTCCTGATTCAACAAAGGTTTCAAGTAGAACCTTTAAATTCTTGACTTCGTCGGTATTGGCTGATCGATGTATTGTCGCCAGTAGATATTCTTTCGGCTGCAAACCCAGCTTGTTGAGAATATCCGATCTCTCCTCCGCAATCCTACCAAAACGTAGCGCCAAATCATACATAACATCGCCGACTAATTCAATTCCCTTGGCTATACCCTCGTTCTTAAGGTTATCAACTGCCGTCTGGGTTGGACAAAAGAGTATGTCTGAAATGTGATCGGCAACTATTCTATTTATCTCCTCTGGCATTTTTTTATCAAAAGAGCGTAAACCCGCCTCCACATGGGCTACCGGGATGTGAAGTTTCGAGGCGGCAAGCGCGCCCGCCAGCGTCGAATTAGTATCGCCATAAACGAGCAACGCATCGGGCTTCTCCTCGATTAAAACCGATTCTATCCGCGCCAGCATCTGGGCCGTCTGCGCCCCCTGGTTTCCCGATCCGACACCTAGGTTGTAATCGGGCTCCGGGATGCCCATCTCTTCAAAGAATATCACGGACATATTATGGTCGTAGTGCTGGCCGGTGTGAATCAAGATTTCGCGGCAGGTCTTCCGAATCTCGTTTGATACAAGCAGGCTCTTTATAAACTGCGGCCTTGCCCCGACAACAGTTGCAATTTTTAACATCATAACTCCATCTTAAAGCTTTAATCTACTGGAGAGAGTTCAACAATCCTCTGTTTCACCAAGTCGGCGATCTTCTGCATATCATCGGTCTTTAATTCAGGATAAAGGGGGATTGCCAGCGTTTCATTTGATGCCAACTCGCTTACCGGAAGATCACCGGCTTTATAACCTAGATCCCGGTAAACATCCTGCAGGTGAAGTGGGACTGGGTAATATACACCGCAGCCGATTCCCTCCGACTTCAGCATGGATTCGATACCCACCCTGTCCGGCACCCTAATGATATATAGATGATAGACGTGTTTTACGTGCGTAAGCTCTACCGGGATTACAATCTCCGTCCCTGCAAACAGTCCATTATAATAGCTGGCCTTCTGCCGGCGTAAATCGTTCCATGTATCGATATATTTTAGCTTTACCGACAGTATAGCGGCTTGAACCGCATCGAGGCGGCTATTATAGCCGATTAAGCTATAATAATACTTTTTTGTACTGCCATGTTGCCTGAGGGTTTTTACCTTGGAGGCAAGCTCCCTATCATCCGTTACGATGATACCGCCATCCCCTGCGCCTCCTAAGTTCTTACTTGGGAAGAAACTAAAGCAGGCAGCGTCTCCTAGCGAACCCACCTTTCTCCCACAGTATTCGGCGCCGATAGCCTGGCAAGCATCCTCGATCACCTTGATACCATACCTAGATGCGATATCATTTATCGCATCCATCTCCGCAGGTTGACCGAATATATGCACTGGAATTATCGCTTTAGTCCGAGAGGTTATCTTTGACCCAATTTGATCGGCAGCTAGGTTATAGGTCTGAGGATCGATATCTACAAATACCGGCTTGGCACCAAGCCTTGAAATAGACTCGGCGCTAGCAAAAAAGGTAAATGGGCTAGTTATAACCTCATCACCCGGGCCAACCCCAATTGCATCAAGCGACAGAACAAGCGCATCGGTGCCGTTTGCCACACCAACCGCGTATTTAACACCGCAATAATCAGCTATGGCCCTCTCGAATTCTTCAACCTTAGGTCCGAGGATGTAATGACCGCTTCTTAGCACTCCTAAAACTTCAGACTCTATCTCTTCTTGTATTGAGCTATATTGCGCCTTAAGATCGAGCAATGGGATGGACATTAAAAGCCTCCTTATTATGTTAGGGCCAAGGGCCAAAAAGAATTGTACCTGATTTTCTACTTCAGGAATTTTGCAATTCCCCAACTTGTCATCCTGAAGAGCCGTAAGGCTCTGAAGGATCT
>JACUUO010000052.1 GCA_014859275.1 Actinomycetota bacterium
AATAATAATCATCAACCTAACTGATGAAGGAAGGGATTTATAGATCTTTGTCAAATTGTTTTACCCCCTTTTCATCAATGGTAAATTGATATCCATAATATAATTATCGGTTCTAGGGTAAGCTAACTAAAGCAAGACCTTGCAGTACGCCTTGATCTTTAAGGAACCATAGCCTACGTAGTTTATTACCGGATTAGTTGAAACTTAAACCTAGATCAAGCGTAAGTATCTATTACCTTACATCTGCTGGATTAAAACCGGCGATACATACTCAAAGCTTTAAATAAATATGCCTTGCTTGATCAAAATGTACTCTCGCTCTAGAATCTCGAGATTCTGCGTCGCTAAAAGCGTAAAACCAATCGCTTATGGGCGGGCGAAAATTAATTAGCAACAGGTTGTGCTATTAGTAGTATATTAGTCTTATTGCCTAAGTGCAACCGCTTCTGCTCTATCCAGTAAATAGTCACCTAACCTAAACAGTAATTAAAAGCTTTGATACCAGGCATAAGGTAAAGCTTTTGCCAGCGGTTGTTTCGTACTGCAGGTTACAATAAAAACGCTTTACAAAAGCGGAAAAATAGTCGATAATGTATAAAGCTAAGACGTGAATTCATAAGTGAGGGCTCGTTATTAGGCGGGTTCTTATTTTTTGGTCGGTGTCGTAAACTCTCACGAGTGTCGAATTAAACCTAGCGTCGTAGGCTTCCTATCTTAAGGCGCTAGGAGGTGAAGTAGTTGGCAAAAGGTACTGTAAAGTGGTTCGATGATAGCAAGGGCTTTGGATTTATCAGCCAGGCAGATGGCGGCCCAGATGTCTTCGTACACTACTCAGCAATCACCAATGAGGGATTTAAGACCCTGGCTGAAGGTGCTACCGTCGAGTTTGACATTGAGATGGAGGCCAAGGGTGCTCGTGCATCAAATGTCACCATCGTTAAATAGTTCAAGCACACCTAAATTTTAAAAAGGCCGCCTTTGGGTGGCCTTTTCCTTCCTTGATGCTCTGTCTTTGCTTGCTATCGCTTGCATATGCAGCATGCAAACTAAAATCATCTCCCATCGGGTATAGATAATTGGTGGTCTCCTTGGGTAGAGCGATAGATGAAGATGTGGTCTTGGCAAAAAACTTGACCAAGCAGTATGACGGCCTGACGGCCGTAAACAGCATAAACTTTGGGGTGAGATGGGGCGAGATATTCGGATTCCTTGGTCCGAACGGTGCTGGAAAAACCACGACAATAAGGATGATATACGGAATGTCTCCTCCCACCTCCGGGGGCCTTACCGTACTTGGCCTCGACGTGCGCAGGAATATCCGGGCGATCAAAAAGCGAATCGGCGTCGTCCCGCAGGAGACAAACCTCGATACCGAACTATCGGTCCTTGAAAACCTGGAGGTGTACGCCAATTACTTTGGTATCCCCAGAAGAATCGCCCGCGAGAGGGCAATGGAATTGCTCAATTTCATCTATTTGGCAGATAGAGCTTCTACTATGGTAGATGCCCTCTCTGGTGGTATGAAGAGAAGATTGCTTTTGGCAAGAGCGCTCCTAAACAACCCGGAACTTCTAATACTTGATGAACCAACGACCGGGCTAGATCCACAGGCAAGACATCTTATATGGGATAAATTAAGAAGCCTTAGGGATCAACGTGTAACGCTTCTTATAACCACCCATTACATGGAGGAAGCGAGCCAGCTTTGCGACCGCCTCGTCATAATGGACGATGGAAGAATTATCACCGAAGGATCTCCCAGCGAGCTAATCGACAAGCATGTGAGCCGTGAGGCTCTTGAGATAAGGGTTGCCCCAGAGCTAACCCAAAAAGCACTCGATGTGCTAATTCCAGAAAGTGAGAGTTATGAGGCGCAGGATGAAAACCTCGTCTTTTTCGCCCCATTGGCAGACAAGCTTTTGAGAACGGCCGAGGAAGCCGGCCTTAAAATCGAATACGTGCTTCTAAGAAGATCAACGCTTGAGGACGTCTTTTTAAAGCTTACCGGGAGGAGACTTAGGGATTGAGCTTACTTGTGGAAGTTGCCCGCTCGATTTCGGCAATTGGGGTCTTGAGGATGTGGCAGAGGAACTGGACGATTTTTAAGAAGATATTCTGGCTCGCGACTGCCCCGACCTTTATCGAGCCCTTTATATATCTTCTTAGCCTCGGCATCGGCCTGGGCCTTTTCGTCCGAGAAATCGAGGGTCTCAGTTATATCCAGTTCCTAGCACCCGGGCTCCTGGCTTCGACGGCTATGTTTGGTTCATCCTTCGAGACAACTTACGACAGTTATGTCAGGATGAGATACGAGAGAACCTACGACGCCGTACTTGCGACACCGCTCAGTATAGAGGACGTAATCGGCGGAGAGATTTTATGGGGTACGACGAGGGGTTATCTAAATGCGCTGGTATTCCTTGCAGTCATTACCGTTTTCGGCCTGGTTGAATCCCCAGCGGCCCTGCTTCTCATACCGCTTCTACTTATATTCTCCCTGCTCTTCGCAGTTATTGGCATGATATTTACCGCGTTGGTCGCGAACATTGCGCTCTTTAACTATTACTTTACCCTGTTTATTACCCCTCTTTTCCTTTTCTCCGGAATATTCTTTCCGGTCGATGCCCTACCCATCTGGGCTCAAAGGTTGGCATGGTTCACACCGCTCTATCACGTTGTCGTTGTCTGCAGGGGACTTGTTCTGGGAAGATTAAGCCTGGATATCTTGATAAGCACCGTGTGGGTGAGCGCTATCGCGCTCACCCTCTTTCTGGTGCCGATCGTGCTTATGAGAAGAAGGCTCATTAAATAGGCACTATACCTAACATCAGCGCAGTGTGGTTGGATAACCGCTACTATCCCATACCTTCTCCTTCTTCTATTCCCTCCTCGCCTTCTTCCATTGGCTCACCAGCCATAAACTCCCACATGCGACGGCGCATCTCCATGCCCCTCTTCATATAATCGGCCCGCATACGCTGGTACTCCTCTGCGAAATTGACAATCTCATCGGCCATCTTGTCGATATCATCGCCATATTTCGCCTCAAGCTTAGCCTTCACTTTTTCGATGAGCAGTTTCTTTTTCGCGATTTTAGCAATACCAATCGGTCCCTTTCGCCAGTGTTTCCTGCCGGCCGCATAGCCCATCCCGGCACACCAGGGGCACATACCCATCGGCATACCGACCATTCCTCCCATCGGGCCACCCATGTGATGCCCGTGGCCTGCATGTCCGTGGCCCATTCGTTCCTCGTGGGTCATGATCATCACCTCCAATTGTGTTTGCTCGAAATTTAGCAGCCTTAAACCCAATGGGCATATTCATACCGTTGCCACATGAGACTAGGATATTAAGCAATCAGACAACCGGTAGGGATAACCCAGACAGATCACCCCATCTATGGGAGATCCCGCCCTCACCGTATTCTTCCAAACGCGGTAATATCTTGCCGCGTATATTTTTGCTATAACCGGGTAAAAATCTCAAGTCACGGTCAGTTGGTATAGCGTCAAATATAAATCGAAGGCTTATTTCTACAGATTACATTCAGCCGAAGAATACTTATCGATCAAAAGCAGTGTGACGCTGTACTAGGAGCGGATCTCAATTTATAGCAATGCAGATGAGATCTGCTCACAAACAAGTACTGTCTAGATAAAGGGAGGGACTTATGGCACATCAAGAGATCAAGCAGGGTGCTGAGCCAAGCGCGCTCGATACCGGTCGCCCACCTACAATGGGAACCCGGGGCGCGGTGGCTGCACCCCATTACCTGGCAAGCCAAGCCGGTCTTGAGATGCTCAAGAAAGGCGGTCACGCGGCTGATGCGGCGATCGCCATGAATGCTACCCTCGCCGTCGTCTACAACCACATGGCTGGATTGGGAGGCGATATGTTCTGCCAGGTATGGGATAGCAAACCGCAAAAAGTAGAGGCGCTAAACGGGAGTGGGCGTTCAGGTCAAAACGCAACAATCGATTTATATAAAGGCAAAGGAATGGATGTCATCCCGCAAAGAGGGCCTCTTGCCGCAAACACGGTGCCTGGTGTGGTCGATGCGTGGGCAAAGCTCCATGAACGCTATGGGAGGCTTAACTGGGACGAGCTTTTCCAGCCGGCGATACAGTATGCGGAAGATGGATTCCCTATCTCTCAGAAGTTCAGTGATTACACCATCAATTACGCCAGCACGCTTCAACAATTTCCTGAAACCGCACGTGTCTTCTTGCCTGGTAGATTTGCCCCGGAGCCCGGGCAAGTCTTTCGCCAGCCTGATTTGGCAAAATCTCTAAAACTGATCGCTGAAAAAGGTCCGGAAGTCTTTTATAAAGGGGAGCTAGCGGAGAGCATTATCCGGTCGCTACAAGACGCTGGCGGCCTGCTGACGAGAGAGGATTTTGCAGAACACAGCTCGGATTGGGTAGAGCCTGTGAGGACGGATTATAAAGGTCTAATCGTCACCGAGTTACCCCCGAATACCCAAGGAATAGCAACGCTAATGATTTTGAATTTGATAGAGCCGTATAATTTAAACGAGATAGGTGACAATACGGCTGATTACTACCACCTCATGACCGAGGCCATAAAGATTGCATTTGCCGACCGGGACCGCTGGGTCACCGACCCTGCCTTTCTCGATATCCCGCTCGATAGGCTCACCTCAAAGGATTACGCGCAAGAGAGACGTTCGATCATCAATATGGTACATGCCAAGCTGGAGCAAGAGGTGGAGCCGGGTGAGCCGCGCTTAGCAGCCGATGGCAACACAACGTATATGTGTGCGGTCGATGATAACGGCAATGCCTGCTCGCTCATCCAGAGCGTCTACCATGAATTCGGCTCGGCCTTCATGCCCGCGGGAACCGGCATCCTGCTTCAGAACCGGGGTTCTTTCTTTAAGCTCGATCCCAACCACCCAAACAAATTAGAACCGAAGAAGCGCACCTTCCACACGATTATTCCGGCGATGGCCCTCAAAAACAATCGTCCGTTTATGCTTTTCGGTACGATGGGTGGCGAAGGACAGCCGCAGACCCAGACCGCGATGCTCACCAGGGTGGTGGATTTCGGTTACAACATCCAGCAGGCAATCGAAGCTCCCAGATGGCTATACGGGCGCACGTGGGGTGAGGAGTCAAAATCTCTCAAGCTTGAAGGCCGCATACCCGATGCGGTTGCAGCCGATCTCAAGCGCCGGAGTCATGATGTGCAGATGATGGAAGACTGGTCACAGAATATGGGGCACGCACAGGGGATAACGATCGATCAGGAAGCAGGAGTATTTCACGCAGGAGCTGACCCACGCGGGGATGGACTGGCACTAAGCTGGTAGCGTAGCCAATAGCATGAAAGCCGCATTAACGAGGTGGCGCAGGCAAATATTTGCCTGCGCCGCTATATCACCTTAACTTACTGGATAACCCTATGCCGCCCGACCTACTTCGCTTATAATACATAGAACAACAGACTAGCTATGCCGACCAGTACAGCGGCCGCAATTGCCCATGGCAAGGTGTAACGAAGGACGTCTCCCTCCTTCCCCACAGTCCCAGCCGTTCCAGTACCTAAAACAACGTTTGTGGGTGCGATAGAATTGCCGATAGCACCGCCGGTCATCTGCGCTGCCAAAATCCTGCCTTCGCTAAGCGGAGTCGCAAGTGCCGTTTCTTGCTGTAGCGGAGCAAACAAGATATTGGATGCCGTATTCGATGATGTCATGAACGAGCCTACAACGCCAATGAGGTTCGCTAAAAATGCGTAAAGCGCCGGCGGGGATACTGCCGCAATACCCAGAGCAAGCACCGTCACCATACCGGCATGGTCCAAAATTGTTGACAGCGCCAAGAAGCCGAAGATGGCAATACTTGCCGGGACGGCGCTCTTGGACAAACCCCCGAGAATACCGCGCTCGGCTTCTTCCCCGTAGAAGCCCCGAACTCTGAAAAGAACATACCCAACGATCGCCGAAATAAGCAAGAACGTGCCCGGATGGGTAAAGACTGCAAACCCTCCGTATACATCCTCTGCCGGTGTTACTACTCCAAAACCGGTCGTAACCCCCGGAAACGGAAAGCCGACTTCGACTTGTTCAAGGAAGTTGGTTACCGGTGGTATCAGAAGACCGGCGAGGGTGACGACGATAAGCGTGTAATATGGGAACAGGGCCGTGTGTATCGGCATTTTCGGCTCACCCCCATCAGCCGCCATTTGCTCTTGCTTAAAGATCGGGCTCTCAATCGGTTCAGCTTCGCGGTATATTGGCAGTCGCTCAAGAGCTAATATCACGCCAAGGGCGAGGGTGACCGGAATAAAATTGCTGAGAATCGGATTGATGGTGCTTAAGAATAGCTGTCCCCCGCCATGAACCAGCGATATAGCAACAATCGCAGGCAGCGCCCGTACAACCGCCTTCCATCGCCCATAAAGCCAGGCAATCGTTAACCCGGCAAATAAATTAGGTATCCAAAGAAGAAGCGCCGTCGTAAACGCCGTGAAAGTCGGGCTCGCCATATCAACAACGCGCGTTGTGGCAAGCCAGGCAACCGCAAGTGTCCCGAAATTATTTGCCCAGGCGTGCCCGATCAATGGGATGACAACCGCCATAACCGGGTTGACTCCAATTCCAACGAGAAGCGGTGCAACAATGGCAATCGGGGCACCGAATCCAGCGATCCCCTGTAAGAATGACACGAGCACCCAGCCAAGGGCGAGAACCAGAATCAATCTACTTCTCGTATACTCCTCAACCCTGACTCGGATTGCATCGAAGGCACCCGCCTTATCGGTAACCTGATATAACAGTAATGCGGGCCAGACAACATAGAGAATAAATATAGCATCCCAGATGCCTTTTGCCGTTGCCACCGTAACGACTTGAAACCCTGATTGAAAGGCGAGCCAGGCAATCACCGTGGCCGTGAAAAAGCCGATTGCAGCTGCTTGGGGGGCCGTCCACCGCAGCCAAACCAATAATACAAGTATTAACGCCAGCGGGATAACTGCAAGTAGCCAGAAACTGATTGTGATCGGTAGCTGTTCAGGCATATTCTACGACCCCCTTATACCGTTAACTGGTAATTTTAACTACCACAGGAGAACCTTTTTAATCATTCCTATTCCCCCTCCGTGAGGTAACGCGCAACCGGCGGAATTAAGAAGCCTATAACGACCATCGCAAATCCAATTACCGCAACTGCGGTACTTTCTCGCACGCCATAATTGATAAGTGGAAAAGAAAGAAGCACCAGCAAGAAAGATATCCATTGTAAGGTTGATTTATTTCTCAACCATTCCATACATTACCCCTCCAGTTATCTTTAATGAAAAACTATAAATTATCCTAGATATGCTTACACCTCAAACAGCCGAGAATTAAAACAACTGCACGCCAAGCAGGAATAGGATAACGCTTGCCAATCCTACCAATCCTGCTGCTATAGCCGACCAGGGTAGGGTATACTTTAGAACCTCACCCTCCTGTCCTACTATCCCCGCCGTTCCTGTACCCAGCACGACGTTTGCCGGTGCAATCGCATTGCCGATTGCACCACCCGCCGATTGCGCCCCGATGATTCGACTTGCGTCGAGGCCCGGTGTCGCAAGTGCCGTCTGCTGCTGCAACGGTGCAAAGAGGATATTTGACGCGGTATTTGACGAGGTCATAAATGCCCCAAGAACCCCGATAAAGTTCGAGAGAAAGGCGTAGACAATCGCCGGAGAGACTGCCGCGATACCGAGCGCAAGTACCGTTATCATACCGGCATGGTTCATAATCTGGGAGAGCGTCAGGAATCCCAATATGGCGATGCTGGCAGGAATGGCGTTCTGGGTCATGCCGGAGAGCATATTTCTCTCCGCCCCCTTCTCATAAAAGCCCCTGAATCTAAAGACCATATAACCGATTATCGTCGCAACAAGCAAGAATGTTCCAGGATGGGTAAAGACCGCAAACTCGCCGTATTCAGGATCAGCAGGCGTGACTGCCCCGAAGCCGGTTGTAACCTGTGGGAAAGGAAAACCGATCTCCAACCGCCCCAAAAATTGATTTATCGGAGGCACCAAAAGCCCGATAAGCGAAACGGCTACTAATGCGTAGTATGGAAGAAACGCCAGGTGTATCGACATCTTCGGCTCCTCCTGCTCGCCGCCGTCTGCAGCCATCTCCCCTCTCTCCTGAAAGATTGGGCTTTCAATCGGCTCGGCCTCACGATAGCGTGGCAGCCTCTCAATTGCAAATATCACTCCAAGGGCTAGAGTTGCCGGGATGAAGTTGCTAATAATTGGGTTAACTGTACTTAAGAAAAGCTGCCCTCCCCCATGAACCAGAGATACCACGGCGACTGCAGGCAAGGCCCTTACCACAGCCTGCCAGCGCCCATAGAGCCAGGCAATTGTTAAACCTGCTAATAAGTTAGGTATCCAAAGAAGCAGTGCGGCGGAGAACGCCGTAAAGGTTGGGTTTGCAAGATCGACAACTCGGATGGTGGCAAGCCAGCCAACCGCAAGAGTCCCAAACATATTTGCCCAGGCAT
Organism: Actinomycetota bacterium; assembly: GCA_014859275.1. Taxonomy (GTDB): domain Bacteria; phylum Actinomycetota; class Aquicultoria; order Aquicultorales; family Aquicultoraceae; genus Kmv33. The sequence continues at coordinate 8,535 of JACUUO010000052.1, forward strand.
GCCCAATCAGCGGAATCACCACCGCCATCACCGGATTAACGCCGATTCCAACCAGAAGCGGCGCTACGATGGCAATTGGGGTTCCAAACCCCGCGATACCCTGTAAAAAGGATGCAAATACCCATCCAAAAGCTAAAACAAGCAGTAATCTACTCTTTGTGTACCTCTCAATCCCTACTCGGAACACATCAAAGGCACCCGCCTTCTCCGTAACCTCATAGAGCAAAAGGGCCGGCCATACGACATAAAGAATAAATATCGCATCCCAGATTCCCTTCGCTGTAGCAACACTTATAACCTCAAAGCCGGATTGAAAAGCCAGCCATGCAATAATTGACCCGATAAAAAAACCGACCGCACCGGCCTGAGCCGCAGTCCACCGTAACCATACCAGCAAAACGAGAAGCGCTGCCAAAGGCACGAGCGCTAAAAGCCAGAAGCCAAGTGTAACCGGAAGTTGCTCTGGCATGTTCATCTCCCCTTAACAAAGTATAAGAGCCATGTTAAGATGCTATCTATTTCGCCAATATCTTACTCAGGTGCCACATGCGCATATCCAATGTCTTCTCATTGGCTACCACAACCTCAAGTGGCGTGAACGCTATCTGGCCACTAATGAACCCGACAAGCTTGCCGCTATCACCGCTTTTTAGAAGCTCGACAGCTGCGGTGCCTAGTCGAGTAGCAAGAAGGCGGTCAAAGGCAGTGGGTGACCCGCCACGCTGAACGTGGCCGAGTATTGTTACCCTTAGCTCATAACCGATCTCTTGCCCATGCTCTCTGAAGTATCTTGCGATTGTCTCTGCATTGTTTTTGGCGCCATCAGTAACCACGACTAGAGCATACCTTTTACCCCGTTCATAAGCTGAGCGAAGCTCAGCTGCTACTGTTGCAGGATCCACTTCAAATTCGGGGGCAACTATAACTTCAACTCCACCGGCAATACCTGACATTAACGCTAGATATCCAAAGCGCCTGCCCATTACCTCTATTAAGAAGGCGCGGTTATGCGACTCTGCAGTCGTTTTTATCCTATCGATCGACTCGATGATTATGTTTAATGCGGTGTCTACGCCTATAGAGATATCGGAACCGTAAAGGTCATTATCGACTGTTGATGCAACGCCCACCACCGGAAAGCCGAGCTTGAAGAGCGAATACGCGCCCATCTGCGAACCATTGCCGCCGATTATTATGAGGCCTTCAATACCGCGCTTGTTTAGATTCTCGATAGACTTCCTCTGGGCTTCTTCTGTCTTAAACTCTTCGCTTCGGGCAGTGCCCAGAACTGTACCGCCAAGTTGCAATATGCCGCCTACATCGCGAGCATTAAGCCCAATCATGTCATTCTCTATTAAGCCCGCATAGCCCCTGCGAACTCCAAACACTTCCAACCCAGCATCAATGCCAACCCGGGTTATGGCACGTACGGCAGCATTCATTCCTGGTGCATCGCCCCCGCTGGTGACAACCGCTATCCGCTTCATATCTATCCTCTTTGGTTTGATTATTTACAGCTGCCAAATTCTTTTCCGCAGATACGACAGTCTAAACAACTAAGACCGTTATGTAGGATGAGGGCTAGCTTGCAACCAATTGGGAGATCTAGATGATAGGCTCTAATCTCTAATATCTTATAGGTCAAATAATGTGTGATGAAATACTAGAATGCAATAACAGATCTCCTGCCATCCATCAAACCGCGTCGTTTACGTAATCTCTCGGCGGAGATAATCTATCTTAGATTCAAGATTGGTTAGAGATAGGTGATCGATGTCTAGAATAGGTAGGTTACTTATAATAATCAGCACTCTGGCGTTCACAATAGTAGTCGGCTATATTGATGTGGTGACCGGGCTCATCCCGGATCTTACTGTTCTTTACCTCGTCCCAATTATCGCAGGGACAATTTTTATCGGCTTATCGTATGGTCTAATTGTTGCCATGATTGCCGCTATTGCAGAATTTACCTCTAATGTTCAACTAGGGATAGGGATAGATATTAGTTTGATTACCGATGCAATACTGCACTTACTCATATTTCTCCTAGGTGTGATTCTAACTGATAGGCTGCTTACCCAACTTAGAGTAATTACCGAATTCGAGCAGAAAAGAAGTTATGACATAGACCTTGCAAAGGAGATTCACGGCTCAGTTTTTACCCCCTTCCCAGCGGAGTATGGAGACCTTACTATTGGAACAAAGCTTGCCTTTGCCAGAGAATTGGGTGGAGATTACTATCACTTCTCTGGCCTTAATGATCGGCTTTTCTTCTGCATCGCCGATATATCGGGCAAAGGCATTGCCGCCGCACTGTTTTCTGCCCTGCTCCACCAGAATATTATTGATGCCCTCAAACACTCCGATGATTTAGCCGATATAGTCGCAGTGGTAAACTCCCGCATGCATGCCGCCCTGCCGGATAATATGTTCATCACCTTATTCTGTTCTCTGATCAGGGGTGAGGCGATTAGCTTTATAAATGCAGGCCACGAGCCACCGCTACTTTACTCAAGGCAGCAAAATAGCGTAAAGCTGTTGGAGAGTCGCACAACCCTGCCCATAGGCATACAGCCTGATTTAAGGATCGAGCCAGAGATAGAGGCTTTTAACTCTGGGGATATTTTATTGGCGGTAACCGATGGCGTTACTGAAAGTGCGACCTTTCTAGATAGCCCCTTTAAAAAGCTCGAAACACTACTTCGCGAGAACTCGGATGCCAGCCCTCAATACATTGCAGATATTATCTATAATAGGGCTAATCCTGACGGCCTGGAACAGCCATCGGATGATATCATTATTGCGTGTATTAAGAGGCAGGTTTAATCGCCCGTACGGGCCTGAGGCTTATCCTAAATTTAATTAGCCGGAGTTTGGGTATCAAGACAAGTAAGTGCTACTATCAAAGTCCGGTGCGCTCACCTATTTCTTGTTCACAAATTGAGTACCCGGATATAATAACACAAAGGTTATACCAGACGGAGTTATGAGATGGCTGTAAGAAAAGAAGAGGTGCGTCGAGAAGAGGCGTACCTGGAATGGCATATGCGACCGGCCGAAGAGGTACTTGAAGATCTTAGGACCAGCATAGATGGTCTAACGGGAGATGAGGCAGAATTAAGGCTCGAAAAATTCGGTCCAAATAAGCTTGTTGAAGAGGAAAAGACGCCGGTATTTGAAACGATTCTTCATCAATTCCAAGACCCCCTCATCTACATACTTTTAATCGCCGGGGTTGTAACGATCCTCCTGCAGGATTATACGGATGCCGCGGTGATCTTTGCTGTCGTAATCTTAAACGCAGTAATCGGCTTTATTCAGGAATACAAAGCTGAGGAATCAATAAGAGCGCTAAAAAAATTGCTCGCACTAAAAGCCCTGGTAGTAAGGGATGGCTTTGAGCAAGAAATCAATGCGGAGATGATAGTGCCGGGCGATATCGTTCTTTTGCAATCCGGGCAGAAAATTCCAGCTGACCTTCGCTTAATTTATGAAAAAGAGTTTAAGGCCGACGAGTCAACCTTCACTGGCGAATCTACCCCGGCATCCAAGACAGTCGAGCCGATTCCCGAGCCCAATCTACAGCCATTCGAGAAGAAGAATATGGTCTTCATGGGTAGTGTCGTTGCATCAGGCCGTGCGACTGGCATAGCAGTTGCAACTGGAAGCACAACACAGCTAGGCCAGATATCCAAAGAAGTACGGGCTGTTGGAGCAGTCAAAACACCGCTTCAGGGCAGGATTGAGGTGCTCACTCGCTATATAATAATTATCATTGCCGGTTTTGGCCTTATCGGTTTTATGGTTGGCTTAGCGCTTGGTGAAGATCTCCTTCAATTATTATTGGCTATGATCGCTATGGCAGTCGCCGCAGTACCAGAAGGTTTGCCGGTCGCCTTAACAATAGCTCTTGCAGTTGCCGTAAACCGTATGGCAAGAGAAAGAGCTATCATCCGATATCTTCCTGCAGTTGAAACTCTTGGCAGCAGCACCGTTATTGGGTCAGATAAGACAGGCACACTTACCAAAAACGAGATGACTGTGCAAAGGATCTGGGCCGGTGGTAATACCTACCACGTAGAAGGATTAGGATACGAGCCGGTGGGAAGTATTCTGAGTAATTCTGATCCGGTAGACGTAAAAAGCGATGTGCTACTGGAATGGACTCTTAGAATAGGTCTTTTGGCCAGCGAATCCAATCTAGTAAAAGAAGATGATCGCTGGACGGCACATGGTGACCCAACAGAGGTAGCCTTAATTGTGTCTGCATACCGCAGTGGGATGGATGAAGAAAAAGAAAAATATGGTTATCCCCAGCTCGATATGCTTCCCTTCGAATCTGAACTCCGGTATATGGCCACCTTAAATGAGCATGAAGGAAAGGTATACTTACTGGTTAAAGGTGCTCCAGAAAAATTACTCTCGCTCTCTAAAAGTGTTGCAGGTGCACAAGGGAGAGTCGAGATAGATAAAGCAGCCGTAATAGAGAAGGAAAATGAATTTGCAGACCAAGGCCTGAGAGTACTGGGTATGACCTATAAAGAGATGCCCCCAGGTACGGATGAGGTTACGCACGATGATGTAAATGATCTTATCTTTGTCGGCATTCAGGGAATGATGGACCCACCAAGACCTGAGGCCATCGAGGCAGTTGCAAGTGCAAAGCTATCCGGCATCAAGGTTATCATGATAACCGGCGACAATGAGCGCACCGCGCTCTCTATTGCAAGGATGATGGGGATAGTGCAGGATGACAGAGCAATGACTGGACGGGAACTCGATGAGGTCAGCGATGATGAACTCAGGGAGATTATTCAAACAACCTCTGTTTTTGCAAGGGTCTCTCCGCATCATAAGCTAAGAATAGTAGAGGCACTTAAGGTAAACGGCGAAGTAGTTGCAGTTACCGGCGATGGGGTGAATGATGCCGCTGCGCTTAAAGCCGCCCACATCGGGGTGGCCATGGGTATTACCGGTACCGATGTGGCTAAAGAGGCAAGTGACATGGTTGTGGCAGATGACAACTTTGCAAGTGTTTACCGGGCGGTAATTGAGGGCAGGGTCGCTTTTGACAACATAAGGAAAGTGACTTTCTTCCTGCTCACGACTGGAGCTGGTGTCCTTATCGCCGTATTAGCCGCGGTAGTTACAGGGTTGCCGTTAATATTCTTGCCGGCGCAGATCCTCTGGATGAACCTCGTTACGAACGGTCTTCAAGATGTTGCCCTTGCGTTTGATCCGAAAGAAGCCGGCGTTGAACAGAGGTCGCCAAGGGATCCTAAAGAAGGGGTGCTAAATCGCACCCTCTTAATCAGGTTAGCAATTTTGGGATTAATATTAGGGGCCGTAAGCTTCGGTATCTTTGTTATCCAATTGTTGGCAGGTATTCCATTAGACCATGCCAGAACTATTGCGCTTACAACAATTGTCTTTGCACAATTCTTCCACGTGCTAAACTCACGCTCTGAGAGAACTTCAGTCTTTCGTCAAAGACCGACCGAGAACCGCTTCCTGTTCTACAGCATGCTAGCCGCGTTTGCAGCACAGATGTCGCTTCTTTACGTCCCTGTAATGCGCACACTATTTAGAACCACCGCGTTAAACTTAAGCGAATTGCTGATTGCGGTAGCTGTAGCGAGCGCGGTGCTTTTCGGAAGCGAGTTCGATAAGTGGCGCCTCAGAGCCAGGGATTCCAGAGAGATGCAACAAGTCAGCTAATTTATCATATCAGCTGCTATGCCAGTAAAGAGTTAAACCACTAAATCATAGAGGCTAGTAATTTTAACTCATCGTGTATAAGGCGAGTTATTAAAAAATTCTTGTGTACGTAGGCCTTACCCCGGCGGCCCTCCTCGGCAGCAAGCTCAGGATTGGCCAGGAGCTCCAGAACCTTCTCGGCAGTTTCCTCCACCGATTCGACCAGGGATCCGCCACCACCAGCCATCTGGCTTGGGATGCCCCCAGCGCGCCTGGCAACTACCGGCGTCCCCTTCCATAGCGTCTCGGAAACAACGAGACCAAAGCCCTCCCGGATCGATTTCTGGATGACTACATCAGCCAACCGCTGGAAAGCATTGACCTGCACATCCCCCACACCAACCAGGTTTGTAAAGACATGGATATGCCTCTCCTGACGCTCGGCTTCAATAATTTTGTTATAAATATCCCAGCCTTCCGGGTCATCCAGGGCCATTGATCCCACTAGGGCTAAGCGTACATCCGGCCGCTCTCCCTTGATCAATCGATAAGCCTCAATTACCCCCAGCGGGTCCTTCCAGGGATCAAAGCGCGAGACCTGACAGATGAGCGGACCGTCCTTCGGTACCCCAATCCAGTTGAGCAAGTGCTGGCTCATATACCCAGGAAGCTCCATGTTTTTAGGGCTAAGGGGATCGATGGCAGGTAGGATGGTTTCTACCCGAATTTTTAAGCCCGGTGGCACAAACTCGCGCAGGGTGAAGATGACGGTATCATACTCATTGATGAAGGGCACAAGAAATTCCCAGACCTCTGGGTCTGGATTTGAGGTGTCGATATGGCAGCGCCATATCCAGCGAGCTTTGATACCTGAGCTTAAATGACGGAGCGCAGCTGGCTGGGGGTCGTGGACGATGACGAAATCATACTCCCCGGCTAAGGCCTGGGCGTTACGGCTATTATAGGCAAGATACGTCTCCTGATCTGCACGGGTCAGATGATAAGCGCCGCCCTGAAGGGCGTTATGAAAGGCCTTGGTCACCCGGAAGAAAGGCTCATCACCTGAGATCACCTGCCATTGCGAGTCAAGGCCCAAGGCCCGTTCCAAGGGTACTTGTGAACGAAGAAGCTCAGAGACACCCCCTCCATAAGTCGTGGCAT
>JACUUO010000246.1 GCA_014859275.1 Actinomycetota bacterium
ACGCTCCTTAGCTGTAAGAAATAGGAAGTTAGTAGTTAGTAGTTCATAGAGTAGTACCCACACTCTCGACTCACATTGATACGCCCCATAAATGGGGCAACTACTGGGTGGACACAAGGTCCACCCCTACAGCACTGGGTAACTCTTTCTACACCTTCTACCCACTTATTGGCTATTGGCCTTTGGCCATTGGCTAATTACCCTCATCTACTACCCACATCTCTGGCCCCTGGCCCCTGGACCCTGGTCCCCGGTCACCCGGTCATCCATTCACCGATTTACTAATATCCTGGCCCCTGGCCCCTACATTAGAACTGCACCTTTATAGCCTTCACCGGGCAGGTATTTATACAGAGCTCACAGAAAACGCATTTCTCATGATCGAAACCGAGTCTCCAATCAGCCGGACCGATGGTTAATGCGCCGGGTCGACAGACCCCAATGCACGAGCCGCAATCCACACATTGATCCTGATCGACAATTATATCCTTTATGGCCTCCTGAACCCCAATGTTCTGATCCTGAAGGAAAGCGATTCCCTTTTTTATCTGCTCGGCTGGTCCCTCTAAATCCATGACCAGAGTGCCTTCATTCTCATCGATCCGTGCGCGGAGGATATTAGGCATGAGATCAAAATCCTTTACCAGATGATAGGTTACAGGCTTCTCTATGCTCTCCTCTGGAAAGTGAAGAACAATTTTTTTCTTTGCCATTTAAATCTCCTCCTCTGTAACTATTTCAAGAGGCTTAAATGTGTGATCCAGCGGGAAGTTTTCAACCGGCCGCTGCACGAAGAATTTACCTTCCTTGATCCATTCTTTAAGAGTTGCAGCTATCTTTCTTGCCTTGTTGTAGCTTGATATGGGGGCAGTGCGGATCTTCTTGCCGTTTATCTCTATCTTACCACTCCTAAGCTCGGCATAACTTACCCTGCCGAAGTTAGGTTTGGATCTCTGTGGAACACTGTAATCAATTATGGTGGCGTAGATATCTTCATCCTTAACGCTTGCTTTCAGAACCACATCTTCATCAAGAACGGGTATGGGTACGCCTACGCCAACGAACATGGTCGTGCCGTAGTTATGAAACGATGCCGCCCGGATAAACTCGGTATCCATGCCCTTTAGGTTTCCTATAAGCGCCAGCGTACCGGCTGGAGCAACCGGAACGCCATTTCCCCCACGCGTCTGTACCGGGTTGAACTGCGTACCCTGCCATGCAACATATCCCTGAGCGCCACCCACGAATATCCTTGTTCCTATCCCTATCGTCCTGTAGAACGGATCGTTTATAAGTGGGCTCAACTGGCTGGCACTACAATAGGTGGCATTGCCCAATCGCGGCAGCAGGGTCCCCATATACGTATACATGATGCGTGCCGATGCATTTACCGCAACGGCATAATTCTGATACGCATTCCTTGGATTAAACAGATATGCCTCGTTTAAAACATCTTTGTTTATGTACGTTACGATATCCTTCCTTGGGTAACAATCAGTACCATAAGCCTCTGATTCAAGCCTTATGTTCTTTCCGGCGATCAAATCCTCGATAACATGGGCTCCGCCATAAGCCATTCCCTGCGTTTCAGAAAGCTCAGTCGCCCCGATATAGGCATCAACAGCTGCCAGCCCAGCATAAGCTGGCACATCATTTAGCCATACCTTCGTCATTTTTATCGGTGGGTCGGAGTGGCCGAAGTTAATGAATGCTCCTGTCGAGCACATGGGGCCAAACGTCCCTGTGGTAATGACATCTACCTTCTCCGTAGCCTTCGCTACGCCCTCGTCCTCGACGATGTCGATGATTTCCTCAGCGGTTACAACAACCGCTTCGCCCCGTCGGATCTTCTCGTTGATCTCTTCGTAAGTCTTCTTGACGGCCATGTTTACCTCCTTTGCTCCGTTCCCACCTTGCGAATGGGAAATCCTTTATTTAACTTACTTTGGTGCCCTTGATGTTATTATCAAGCACTTTATAATAAAAAACTCTCGCCCTATATAGGACGAGAGGAATATCCCGCGGTACCACCTAAATTCAGCTAGCTGTCGCACAATTCTCGGTTTAAGAACCGAGAGTAAATGCTTGATTTCATTCAATAATCAGTTGCTAGCTGCTCTTTAATCCAAATAACGGCTGGATTTCCGTCCGGTTCTACTTGGGACCCTGCCCTTTCTTCCGGAGGCTCGGGGACCATGTTCGGCCCCATCACCGCCCGGCTTTCACCTATTCCGGGTCGCTTTAGCGGCTGATCAAAGACCTACTCATTCCCGTTACTGCCAAGTTATTACATATTTTGTTTGCAAAAGATACCACGGGCTCGGGCCGGTTGTCAACAAAGTTAAGATATTAGCAAAACATGCACCTTTCTACGGGTTTTCCGCCAAAACCATGGGGCTCTTATTGCACGTATCCCTTTCCATATAGGTGACACAGAATCTTATCTATAAGCCGAGTTCAGGTTACCACATACCTTTCTCTCCAACTGTATTTAGGATGGATTTTTGT
>JACUUO010000053.1 GCA_014859275.1 Actinomycetota bacterium
CCAACGGAAATATAACCGCCATATCGCCTTTCAGCGCGAACTTAGAGAAGCTGTGGAAAAATCTGGTATAGGTTTATTTTAATAAACCGCTGACTGAAATATCTTTATTAATGAACAGAGCACGAAAAACAGGGGTCGTAGGCTCTAATTAACTCCTCACAGCGCATGGTAATTTCCTCTACGCCTAAATGGGAAATTGTTGGGAGTAGAAGATTCAGATCTTTTTCAACATTGGAGGCGTTGTGCGCCGTTGGGGTCACGATATCCGCTTTTTCAATTACCCCGTCTTTTGAGACGCGATAAGAATGGTAAAGGAGGCCCCGGGGCGCTTCGGTTATCGCGCCTCCTTCTCCTTCTCTTATCGAGAAAGCTGGCTCTTCCTTTTGCGGGTAAAACGCATCAATCAAGTTGATGCAGTCATCTATGCCGTTTACTATCTCGATCGCCTGGGCCAGGTTGTTTAGGTAAGGGTTATGGTTTGGAACGCTAAAGCCAACCTCAGCCGCGATCGCTTTTGCGTCGTCTGAGAGAAGGTCGAAATTCTGATTTATCCTTGCCAGGGCGCCTACCATAAACGAGTCTTTTCCATTTAGGGCCGAATACTTGGAGTTGGTGTAGGGGAGCTGTTGCTCTGTAAAATGAGCACGGTATTCATCTTCTGATACATCAAGGCCGGAGGTTGAGGCCAAACGCCCCTCGTTGATGGGATAAAAATCCTTCCCTTTTAAAGATACGTAGATGTTCTCGCTGTAAAACTCAGGAATGGGCAGCCTGCTCACAAATCTCACGGTCTCAAGCGCATCGTCTTTTATTGCTTTTAGGTCATCTGCTACTTCTAAAAACGATTTCCTTGACGGCACGCGGGTGAACTTGCCGAATAACACGCTCATCGTATGAAGGGCGCGGCCCCCGATCAGCGTGCTTAATTTATTAACCGCCGTTTTCATCCTGTAATACCGCTTGAAAATGTCGGGATGTTCTGATATGACCGGGATTATGCTGTCGTAGCCCATATAGTCGGGGGCCGCGAGCATGTAAAGATGGATTATATGACTGGAGGCGATTTGACTTTGCGCCAGGATGTGACGTACGATTCTTGTTTGTTCGCTTATCATGACTCCGGTAGCTTTTTCTAAAGCCCGCAACGCCGTTGTCATATGCGATATGGGGCATATGCCACATATCCTCGAAACGAGGTCGTGCACCTCGTAGTACATTCTTCCAACAAGAAAGCCTTCGAAGAATCTCGCCGGCTCCCATATGTTAAACTTGAGTTCCTTAACCTCGCTGTCTGAAACGAGCGCGTATACTCCAGCCTCACCCTCGGTCCTTGCAAGGTAATCAACCTTAATCTGTTTCTCAAGCGGCTTTCCGCTTGTAATACGGCGCTTTTCTTTCATAATAAGCTCTGGCTCCCTCTCTAAATTCAGCGCTCAACCCGGCATACTCGGTAAAACGCATCTCGATATCCTTGCCGCTAAATCCCTTCCCCTTAAAGGTGCGGACCATCTCAGCTATATTGGGGTTACTCATCGGTCCCCGGCACCCAAAGCAGGCCCTCATGTTAGATGTGCAAACCACGCGGCAGCCGCCCCTCGTCACCGGCCCTAAACACATGCTCTCTTGCACTCCTTCGCGCATAAGAAGGATACAGATGTTATTTTTAAGCTTGCACTCGAGGCAGACTGGGTGCTCTCTTACATAAGGCCTTTTATCGGCGGCGATCGATCGTATCATCTCCATAAATTCCACTTCATCTATAGGGCATCCCCTCAGATAGTGATCGACCTTTACGAACTCGTCAACGGGGCTTACTTTCATGGAGCTTACAAGGAGGGGGTCAGGGTAAGCCCTCTCTTCAACATCTATCTCTGTTTGCCAGTCTTTGATCGCGGGCACGCCGCCATGAGCGGCACAGGCTCCGAAGGCGACCAGCGTTTTTGCTTGCTTGCGAATCGCTTTTAGCTGCTCGATGTGCTCCGGTGCGCTTACGCCACCCTCAATGAAGGCAAGCTCGTATGGCTCATCTAGCTCTTTGCGCCTGGCCATTTTAAAATAGACAAAGTCGAGGAGTTCAAGGGTTTCAACTTGTTGATCAAAGAAATGAAGAAGCGCAAACTGGCACCCAGCGCAGCAGGTGAACTTAAAGACAGCTGCTTTAACCTTCTGGTTGCTATTACTATTTGCTGTCAACGTGTATCTCCATTAAAAACTCGCCGCCAAGAGGTTCTGCGGTAGAGACCTCACTTCAGGGTAAGAGAAGACTGGGCCATCAGTGCAAATATAGGCACGCCCAAGCATACAGCGACCGCATTTTGCCATGCCGCACTCCATGCGCCGTTCAAGTGAGACAAATATGTTCTCCTCGGCCAACCCTCTTATGGTGAGCGACCGGGCGACAAAGCGCATCATAATTTCAGGGCCGCATACAAAGGCCAATGCGTTTGCCGGATCAATTTTTGAAAGACCGAGCAGGTTGGTGACGACTCCTCGTCCATGCGTCCACTCAAATCCTTCAGGCACCTCATCGACGGTTAAAAAGAGACTGATATTCGGGGCTGCCCGCCACTTGTCATACTCGCTCGTAAAGACGAGCTCATCTGGTTTGCGGGAGCCATACATGATCTCAACTACTCCAAAGTCGTTTCTGCGCTCTATAATGAGATTAATTAGTCCGCGGAGCGGGGCAAGACCGACACCGCCGGCGATAATAAAAATATCCTTTCCTTTAGCAGAATCAATCGGCCAGCCAGTGCCGTAAGGGCCTCTTACGCCCACAATATCCCCCTGGGCCAATCGATCAATTGCCCTGGTGAGATTCCCCACAAGGCGGATTGTATGTTCAAAATCATCTTTTTGCAGTGGTGAGGAAGTTATCGAAAAAGCCCCTTCTCCGACCCCAAGCAGTGATATCATGTTGAACTGACCCGGGGTAAACTGCAGGGTGCGTTCTCGCTCAACAAACTTCAGCGTATATGTCTTTGTCTCATCCGTCTCTTGCCGGATGCTGGTGATTGCCGCAGGCTCAACGATATAGGGGTTTTCCATCGACTGTCCTCTATCAGTTTGCTTTTTCACACTATCACGCCCCCAGGCCTCTCTACGCCCTCGACTTTTTCGGGTGGCTCCAGCATATCGGCGATAATTTCTACTGGGTCGGCAAGCGATGTTATGCGGCCTCGCCTTACAGGCCAGGATGGGCACCAGCGCACACAGCGACCGCACCCCACACAGCCTGTCAAACCGTACTGCTGCTTCATCCAGCTAAGCTTATGTATCGTCCTGTGCTTGAAGCGGTCGATTCGGAGGCGTCTAAAATTAGCATGATGGGCGACCTCGGCAAACTCCAGCAGCTGGCATGAATCCCACTCTAAATTGCGCACGCCCTCTTTGCGGCTAGGCTTAACCTCATCCCTTATATCGAAGCAGAAGCATGTTGGGCAGCTGAATGTGCAATTACCGCACGAGAAGCAGACTTCCGCATTGGGAACCCATATCGGGTGATCATAGCGTTCTTCAAAAAGTTGGTGTAGGTCATCAGGTGGTACCGGTAACCTTTTCTTTGTGGCGGCCCGCGCAGCATCGAGCCGTGACGCCTTTTCTTTCAGGTCTTCCTGCGTTGCCCCGGGAAGATTTAGGCCATTAACGACAACCTTGCCCCGCTGGCTCCCGACTTCGAGAAGGTAGCCATCGGCAAGCTCCGTTATGAGCAGGTCGTAATCCGAGTAAAGCTCGGGTCCCGTGTCCCAGGATGTGCAAAAACTCTCCTCCGCGCTTTCTGTGCAGTTTGAGGCGACAATCAGCGCATTTTCACGCCTCTGCCAGTAGTAGGGGTCGACAAACCTGCCCCCGAACACCCGGTCGAGCGCGAGTATCGCGTTGACATCGCAGGGGCTTACGCCAAAAAGTGCGATTTTTTCATCAAAGCCGGGCTCCTCTATCTGAAAACCACCGCTCGACTTAAAGGAGTACAGGTCCAACCGGACCGGTTGCAGTATGTGTTTTGCCGGGAGCATGGTAGCGGCGCAGCCCAAGCTTAACTCGCCATCTGCCTTAACTTCCTCCCATGCGTTCTCCCCGTCTTTGGCGACTGGACCGTAGGTCCGATATTTTTGCGATACCGCGTCAATGAGGATGTTCAGGTTTTCTAACTTCAGCGCCCTTGGCGTTGATTTCACCATTATTCCATCCTTTTAAGCTGCGCCCGTTACAGTGGACCAGACATCGGGCAGACCTCGCCATATCTCTTGCACGAGTTCATCATGACTTCTAACCGCAAGCTCGTATAACCTGGCATTTTCTATCGCAATTGCAGTATGCCGGGCGATTGCTTTTAAAAGTTCCTTTTCCTCATCAAGGAAGATGCGCGGCTCTGCAGTATATATTCGCAGCACCCCGACCGCTTTGTTCTTAATGAACATTGGAGCAGCCATAACCGAAGCTATTCCTTCGCGTTTTGCTTCCTCCGGGTATTCCCAACGGGGATCGGTCGTTACATCAGTTATCGCTACTATTTCTCCTTGCAAGGCCTCCTGATCTATCGGGCTTTTCTTGACCTCAACGGGGCCCTTTTTAATGTACGCTTCGCTGAGACCGTGGGCAGATGCGAGCATTAGCTTACCGGTCTTCTCATCAAGGAGCCTGATTGAACTTGCCTTTACGCCTATCAGCTGTGCTGTATTCTTAACCGCAAGTCTTATTACCTCCGAGAGATTTAAAGTCTGGTTTATTTCTTCCGCAACTTCGTTAAGGACCGCAAGGTCGGCACATCGCCTTGCAGTTCTTTCGTAGGCTTGTGCATTATCGATGGCTATGGCACCGAGGCTGGCTAAAGCCCTCAAAAATTCTATCTCGGTCTCTGAGAATTCATGAGGTTGTGAGAAATATAGCCGGATTGTGCCCAGCGCCATGTCTCTTATAGAAAGACCGAGGGTGAGGACCGAACCTATTTTCTCACGCTTGGATTCCTCCGCATACTCCCAGCGCGGATCGGTGGTTACGTCAGTTATAGTCACCGCCTCTCCACGTAATGCCTCCTGATCTACCGGACTTTTTTCGACCTCAACCGGGTCCTTTTTTAAATAGGCATCGCTTAGGCCGTAGGCGGCCACACGTTTTAGTATCTTTCCTGTCTCATCAAGCAGGCGAACAGAGCTTGCTTTTCCGCCTGTGGCCTCTGTAGCATCTTTAACAATAATCTGCAGAATAGCCGGAAGGTTGCGAGCCGATGCTAGCGATTTGCTTATTTCAAAAAGGGCAAGACAGTGTTCTTTTTCTAAAGCCATTGCTTACTCCTCTATAAGACTACTTCATTTTATATACCTATATTTGATAACCAGATAGGGCGATAACAAAACATCTTATAATAAGAAAATAAGACATCTTACCCACATGCTTACAGCTATCAGCTGATTGCTACCAATGCGTGATGCTGTGCTATAGGTATAGAATGCAAGTGGCTTTTAGCCAGAATAGCACCAAAAAAGCTAACACCCCGGAGGCAATCCGGGGTGTTAGCTGTCTATAGCTAGTTAAAGGTATCCAAACTTCAGTGTACGGGGTCGGAGCACCCATCGCCCCAGTTTTGAGTTGTGTCCAGCACTCACCACCACCCGTATCCCACGGGCATGTGGCCGGGGGGTGATTGGCTCCTGAGAGAGTCACCCTCCTGGCGAAGTAGCTGGGGGTCTGTGATCCCCAGTTAGCCAGCGTCCCCAGCCCACTCATGTTTGCCGGTTGCCAACCGCACCATGTGAGCTGGCGGCATCGGAGCCTCTTATACCGTCCTGTTTGGCGGTCCCAATTGCCGGTGATAGACCGCCTTATCCTCGGGCTCAAGGACCGTAGCACCTATCCCTGTGGGGGTCTTACGTTTGGTAAAGCAAACCTAGCTGCTGCCCACGATACGCTATTCTCCGTTCCCCCATCCACCACTTGTCTGTTGCTTTCTGCACTTGGGCTAATGCTACCCAACTAGAGGGCTTTTACGCATCCACCACTTCAGTCGCCTGTGTGGTGCTGTCGTTTTAGCATTGGGCTGTTTTAAACCGTTTGCAAAGCTATTTACAGAAGTTGGGAATCTTTGCCCGGCTTGCAATGCTATAGAGTAGCTTCGGTTAGTCTCTACAACGGCTGTCGACTTTCAATGCATACCGCCACGGAAAAAGCTAGGACCGCAAGACCTTTAGACACCTTGATGCTACCTAGGATATTTACAAAGATAATAAAATCAGCGATTTCCAGCGCATCTTCAGTCTCTAATCGGATATAATTGTATCACAATTAATACGATAATCAAGTCGTGGGGCTATAACCAATTTTCTGTCGGTTGCGAAGAACGCTCCGATGGGCATTTTGGAGTAAAATTTTAGAAGTCAGCTTTTATAATATTCCCGTAAAAAGTCCTCGATTGCCTATTGAATATCCTCCCTACGGAGCAGATCGGCCAACGATCTAATAATATTTCGTTCATCTAGGGATGCTGGCCAAGCTAATATAATCTGATCTGCAAAGCCTCAGGGGATGGAAGTGGCCTGTTGCTTTCATCAACAAATACTATCCTTGGCTGCCAGTCGCTTAGTTCTTCCTGCGAGGCAATGGCATACGAGAGGATAATAATTCGCTCGCCAGGTTTCATCAATAGCGCTGCAGCACCGTTTAAGCATATGGTGCCTGAACCTCTATCCCCAGAGATGGCATATGTCTCCAGGCGCACGCCACTATCGATGCTCACGACGTGCACTTTTTCATTTTCTAATATATCGGCAAGCTCCATCAGCTCGGAATCAATGGTGATGCTTCCGATATAATCTACATTGGCATCGGTAATCGTTGCCCGGTGGATTTTACCTCTAAGCATAAAGCGATACATAAGCCCCCGCCTAACTACGTTTAAATTGTAATTTAAACCAAATCACCAGTATTTTCAAGCTGTGGCCGTATAAGGGCATTATCAATCAGGCGCGCTGCTCCGACCCTGGCGGCGATGGCTATAAGAGTATCCGCCGTAATCTCTTTAACCGGGACGAGACTCTCCGGATCGCATATCTCCAAGTATTCAAGCTCAACAAGCCCCTCACCCTCGATCGCTCCCCGCAGCGCAGAGAGTATGTTGCTCGCATCACCCTCGCCATTATCTACCATATTTTGGGCGAGCTTTAACGACTTTGATATGATAAGGGCGGCGGATCTTTCTTCCGGGGCTAGGTATATATTTCTAGAAGACATGGCAAGCCCGTCCTCTTCCCTTACGGTCGGCATCCCGACGATCTCGATATCTATATTAAGATCGGCAACCAATTTCTTAATAACCGCAAGCTGCTGCCAATCTTTCTCACCGAAGAGCGCGATATTGGGCTGCACTATGTTTAAGAGCTTGGTCACAACAGTTGCGACTCCCCGAAAATGCCCCGGGCGGCTCTTGCCGCACAAAACCCGTGTGATGCCGATTACGTCAACATAGCTGGCATATCCCTCTGGATATATCTCTTCAGCGGATGGCGTAAAGAGTATATCTACGCCTGCTTCCTGCGCCATGCTTCGATCTCTATCGAGGTCTCTCGGATATTTATCCAAGTCTTCATTTGGCCCGAACTGGGTCGGGTTGACAAAAATGCTCACCACGGCCGTATCAGCTCTCTTTTTGGCCTCCTTCATAAGGGTTATATGCCCCTCGTGGAAATAGCCCATTGTCGGTACAAATCCGATTGATCTGCCCTTCATTCTTTCGGCAGCTAGCGCCTCTCTCAACTCATCGATAGTATGTACTTCCAACATAAATCGATCTTGACCCTTCTCCTTTTAGTTATGAGCCATTAAGCCTTCCGCAAATCCTCATCGATCGCTTCCATTAGATCCTCCAGGACCCCCTTCTCCATACGATAAGAGTGCTCGGCCGATGGGAAGATGTCAGCGCGCACGTCATCGATATAGCTCTTAACAGCTTGGTCAATGACCACTTTTAAGTTTGCATATCGTTTTACGAATTTTGGCACAAACTTCTCGAACATGCCGAGTAGATCGTGCGTAACTAGTACTTGACCATCGCATGCCGGACCAGCACCTATGCCAATTGTCGGGATGGTAAGCCTGGCAGTCACGAGATCAGCAAGTTCTGCCGGTATTTTTTCAAGCACGATCGCAAACGCTCCGGCCTCTTCGAGCTTTAGAGAGTCCTCTAAAAGAGATTTTGCCTCCTTGGTATCGGTCGCCTGAAGCCCATAGCCTCCGAATTGGTGGACGGATTGCGGGGTTAAGCCCAGGTGACCCATCACCGGAATACCGGTGTCCGTCATTTTTTTAACAAGCTCGACTATGCGAGCTCCCCCTTCGAGTTTCACCCCATGTGCGCCGGCAAGCTTCATCATGTTGCCTGCATTTTCCAGTGCCTTTTCATCCGATACCTGGTAGGACATAAAAGGCATATCTGCGATGACCATGGCTCGTCTAGCACCACGGGCGACAGCCCTGGTATGGTGGATCATCTCCTCTACCGTTACCGGGAGCGTATCTTCATAGCCCAAGGCAACCATACCGAGTGAGTCACCTACAAGGAGGATGTCAATGCCCGCATCGTCCAGTATTCTTGCAAATGCATGATCATAGGCGGTAAGCATCGTTATCCGCTGTCTCTTTGATTTCATTTCTTTAAGTGACTGAATAGTTACTCTTTCCGACATTAATTCCCCCCTGGATTGTCCCGGTACCGCTCAGCATGAATAAATAGTTACTCTTTCCGACATTAATTCCCTCCTAGGTTCTCCTGATACCGCTCAGCATGAAGAGCGCCACAGGCGTCTCAGTGATCTTGTAATTCACCAATCTGTCATCCTGAGCCAAGCATTAGCACTACCGCCATATCATCATTAAAGAGATAGAGGCCCCTAATTTGTCATCCTTAAAGAGCCGTAAGACCCCCAACTTGTCACCCTGAAGATCCAGATGCTCCCAACTTGTCATCCTGAGCCGGGTGAGTCGAAGCCCTGAGCGAAGCCGAAGGGGAAACGGAGGCGAAGGATCTCAATCGTATCTTCTATATTTTTAAGTATTAGAATGCCTCTGTATCAACCAACACCTTATCGGTCATATACTACCTAGTGGCATAATAATGAGGGTATTATTTAGATTCTTCACTCCGCTCACGCTACGTTCAGAATGACAGCTTCTATAATGGTAAATAGTTCAGAACGACATCTTCTTATGCTACGTTCAGACCTGTCCTGAGCAAGCCGAAGGAATGACAGCTGTCAACAGCTAGAAGCATCGAATTGCAAGATCCCTGCGGCTACTCTCCCGGGTGTCAATCCCCGCTATCCTTTAGCACGGCGGAGAGCTTATCTGCCACCTCACTATCTAATGTACCACTTTTAACCGCTATGTCGATCGTGCGAAGGCCTAAAGCTCTATACGTATCTATTATATCGCCGTCTAACCTGCGCAGGCTCCGTAGGTGTTGCTCTACAATTTTAACATCGCCACGGGAGATTGGACCAGTTAATGCTGAGGTGGTTCCAACGCTCTCAATATTGGCTAAAGTACCCTTAACCAACGGCATCATCGCCTCTATCGCCGTGTCTTCCCTGAGACCGGCCGCCTTATATACTTCTTCGGCAATATAAAGTAGGGTTACCAGGTAATTTGAAGCAACGCAGGCTGCAGCATGATAGAGCGGCTTATCCTTATCAGCGATCTCGACTACCCTGCCGTTGAGATCCTGGGCGATCTGAAGCGTGACAGCTTTTGCAGGGCCCTCAGCCGTTAGGCCGAAGTAAGAGCCCGGCAGACTTTCTATCGCTAGTTCTATGCTTGCAAAAGATTGGATTGGGTGAAGGCTTGCAATTTCTGCCCCAGCCTCTTTTGCAGATGAGAGAAGATCAAGGGAGGCCGCGCCGCTCATGTGAATTATGGTATGTGACGGCTTGATGGAGCTGCTTCTAACCAGATGGTCACAAGCCGCTTTAATCTGTCCATCTTTTGTCGTAATTAAGATAACATCAGCTTCTCCGGCTATCCCGGTACCGTCTTGTAATAGGCGTGCGCCCGGCAGGAAGAGGGCTGCCCTATCAAGAGAAGCTTTGCTAGTGGCAACTGCTGCTACCAGTCGGTGGCCCTTCTTATAGAGAAGGTTGCCGACCGCAGTTCCAACCTTGCCGGCTCCAACAATTAGAACGCTATACCTATTATCTGTCATAAAACACCTAAAATAGACTTTGGCACAATTGATGTACGGGGCTGTATCTATTTTAATTGCTAGTGATTACTTAAAGCAAACCGCACACATACTTCCGGCACGCTCAACCATTCTTACCGTCTCAAAGCCGGCCCTTTTAAGGAGGCTGTAGAGACTATCCCGGTTAAGATAATACCTGGAGATATCCTTTGTACTAAAGCCGCGAAGATTAGGGTTGAAAACACCTAGTCCGTAGAGGAGGAGCAGGAATGCTCTGTCGCGGATATCCTTACCCTTATTGGGCTCAGTGATTACCGCCCTGCCTCCACGCTTTAGCACCCGGTATAGCTCACTTGCGGCCCTCTCTCTATTTGGAACAGCCGACATAGCCCCAGCACAGATCAGCTTATCAAAGTACCCGTTATTAAAGGGCAGGTTTTCAAGATCGCCCTCAAGGAATTCAATCCGGTCTAATCCGGCATCGCGGGCATTTTGTTCTGCAAGCCTTAAGAAATTGGGCGAGAGGTCGACCCCATAAATCCTAGCATTTTCAGTTATTTCGGCAATCTTGATGGCATAAATTCCGGGGCCGGTTCCGGCATCAAGCACGGCATCTTCATCACCCGGGTCGAGGATGTTGAGCACGAAGGGCATTATCTCATTATCCGATTTGTGGGTTATTTTCCTAAAGAAAGAGTAAAGTGGGGCAACGACATCGTAGCAACGGATCGTCCTTTCTTTATCTATCGGCATCTTTAACCTCCGAAAGCAACGATTTTGCGAGCATGCCAAAAATCGTGGCATATTTACCCCTTTTCATATGGCTTCAACCATGGTTTAAACTGATGATATAAATATGGGAGCTATGGGAGCGCCCAGATAGCTTTTTACAACTTCCCAGTTGTATTCGGATTCAATTGGGCCTAAAATTGACTGGTTAGACAATTCCGATTGGCCACCTATTTAAGGGATGGTGCATTTAGGGTATCTAGAATGGTATTTATGAGACGGGTTCTAGTCATTGTCGAGCACTAAGCATGTCCAGGGTGATTGCGCGTGAGATCAAAAGCACAGCTAAATGATAAGCAGCTACAGCGATTAAGAGCACAGGTTTACGATGTAGCGCCTGATTCGATCTACTTCTATTCTATGGAGGATTTCAGAATTCTTGATGCCAACCCCTATGCCATAGAAGCACTGGGTTATGTAAAGGAAGAGTTGCTGCAGATGAGCTACTTCGATCTTTGCCCACAAGAAGAGCATATATATGTGCATGAGGCCATATCGCAGCTTCGTAGGACCGGCTC
Organism: Actinomycetota bacterium; assembly: GCA_014859275.1. Classification (GTDB taxonomy): domain Bacteria; phylum Actinomycetota; class Aquicultoria; order Aquicultorales; family Aquicultoraceae; genus Kmv33. Next base: position 11,476 of record JACUUO010000053.1, read on the forward strand.
CTTTATAGAGACAAGAGTGGCCCACCTTAAGAAAAAGGATGGAACTCTCATCCCCATACAACCAAACGTCTTGCTGCTAAAAATAGACGACAAGGAGATCGCCCAGTGTATCTGCCGCGATGTTTCGGCAAGGGTGAGGGTGGAACAGGAACTTCAAGAACATGCGCGAAGCCTAGAGACCCTTAATACGGTTACTTTAGACATCTCTTCAGAGCGGGTGCTCCACAGGATGCTCTTAAAGATAATCAAGAGTGCGGTTGATGCCACAGGGGTAGATGCGGGCGGCATCGGCCTTTATGATGAGGGAGGCAATCTTTTAATTAAACCTTTTCTCTATAATTTTCCGAAAGATCTTATTGAGGGTTTTATGGTGGATGGGGAGGTCGACCCGATTGCCAAAGCTGTCATGACAACAAAGCAGCCGCTTATATACGGGGACTATCCGAGCTCACCGTATGCTCTTGAGCCCTTCGTTAAGGCAGGAATAAAAAGCGTCGTCTATGTACCTATCCTAGCAAGGGAAAAGGCTCTCGGGATACTGGGGGTCGTTTCTCTTCAAAGAAGGCGAAGGTTTACCAAAAATGAGGTGGAGCTTCTTTTTAGCATCGCACGTCATGCGGGCTTAGCGATTGAAAACGCGATCCTCTTCGCTAAGGCGGAGGAGGCGAAAGAGGATATTGAAGAGGTAAATAAGGATCTCGCAATAATCAATAACATCTCCCTTGACATCAGCCGTGGAATCGAGCTAAAAGAGACCAGCCAACGGATTATTGACGCTGCAGTAAAGCTTGTTAATGGAGATTTAGGGGGCATCGTGTTTTATAAGGAAGGAAGCCCCTATATTTACTATCATCGCATGACGCGGGAGATGCGCGAAGCCATAGAGCATACGCTTCCAGGAAGTATATCCGATATAGTGATAAAAACGGGCAAACCGGTGCTGTTAGACGACTATCCAAGCCACCCAGGTGCGGTCGGCGTACTGGTCAACATGGGTGTAAAATCGCTGGTGGCAGCTCCTCTCGGTATTGGAGGAAGAACGTTCGGCGCAATTATTGTCGATAGTTTTACGCCGAAGAAATTTACCGCGCATGATCTATCGCTTCTCCAAGGCATTGCAGCCCAGGCCTCGATTGCTATAGAGAACGCCCGGCTTTACGGGGAAATAAAGGAGGCATATGAGAAAGAGCGAGAAAGGACGATAATCCTTCAAAAAAGTCTGCTGCCTTCCAAAATACCAGAAATTCCGGGCATCGAGATCGCAACCTTCTATGAATCGGCGACCGAAGCGGCTCTAATAGGAGGCGATTTCTATGATATTATACCGGCATGCGATGGTTTGATCGCTTTTGTTATTGGTGATGTGAGCGGGAAGGGCATAGATGCCGCAGCAACTACAGCGATGATTAGAAACGTAGTACGTTCTTTTGCCTACCAGGATCCTGAGCCCTCATCGGTTTTAACTAAGGCAAATGATATAATAATTAAACAAATCGAGCCAGGGATGTTTATTACACTCATCTATCTGATCTATGACCAGAAAAATGAGGAAATAGCCTATGTAAATGCTGGTCACCCCTATCCGTTTTATTGCTCGGCCAAAAAAGGCCGCTGCCTGGAGCTTGAAAACAGCGATCCGGCCTTTGGTATATTCCCTGGATATCGGTACTCCCAAGTAAAAGAAGATTTCTTACCAAATGATACCCTGATTCTATATACAGACGGCTTAATTGAGGCCCGCCGCCAGCGCGATTTCTTCGGCGTTGAGCGCGCAAGATCGGTTGTTGAAAAATATAAGGGCAAAGCAGCAGAAGAGATTGCAGAAAGGCTAATCGGTGAATGTAAGGCTTTTTCAGAAAGCTGGCTAGCGGACGATGTCGCTATGTTGATTCTTAAAAGAATCTAGCATCGCGCTCATCGGTATCTCGAGGCCGTTTGCTTCGAGGAGTGCCTCATCCCCCAGGGTCTCGCGCGTCGGCCCGTCTGCGACGATTTTCCCTGAAGACAATATGATTGAGCGGTCGCACACCCGCCAGGCAAAGTCGAGGTTGTGCGTTGCCACTATCATGGTGTGTTCCAGGTTCGTCAAGAGTGACTCCAGGCGCCTTCGTGCTCTGGGGTCAAGGTTGCTGGTCGGCTCATCAAGAATCAAGACTTTTGGATTCATTGAAAGAACAGTAGCCAGGGCTACCCTCTTTTTCTGGCCGAAGCTTAAGTGGTGGGCGGGTTTGTTCGTTGCCCAGAGCATATCAACAACTTCGAGGGCTCCCTTGACGCGCTCAATTACCTCACTCTCGCTTAAGCCCTGGTTAATTGGGCCAAAGGAAACATCGTCAAAGACGGTTGTTAAGAAAAGCTGATCGTCCGGGTCTTGGAAGACTAGTCCGATGGAGGAGCGTATCTTGTTTAAATTCGCTTTGCTTGGCTCGAGGCCATTGATCCTAAGTTCGCCCTCTCCCCTTAACGTGCCGTTTAGGTGCATGAGAAAGGTCGATTTGCCGGCGCCATTTGGACCAAGAAGAGCAACCCGCTCGCCCCGGTTTATTTCAAGATTAATGCCTTTTAATGCGACTGTGCCATCCGGGTATTTGTAGGTCAAATTTATTGCTTTTATTACTTCATCCATTAATCAAATCCTCCAGAAAAGGATGGTTAAAAATACTGTAAAAAACAGAGCTGAAAAGAGGCCGTCGCGCCAGGTTAAAGTTAATGTGTCAAGCGTTCTTATCGCCCCATCATACCCCCTAGCCAGCATTGCGGCGTAGACGCGTTCTGCGCGCTCAAAGGAGCGGATAAAAAGGCTTCCCACCATCTGGCCGATAACTTGTAGGTGCCACACGCGGCCCCCACCAAACGCCCGCGCATCCCGCGCCCGTATCATCCTCTTTACCTCATCGGCTAATACCCACATGAAGCGGTAGAGAAAGGAGAAAAGCATAGTTATAACCCTCGGCGTTCTCAAGAGCTCTAGACCTTTGATGAACTTTGGAAAAGGCGTTGTTGAATATAAGAGTATTGCGGTAAGCACCGAGAACCATGATTTAACGAGCGCATTGAAGAGCATGTAAAGCCCGCCGTGCGATATATTAAAGCTCGCAAAGCCAAAATTGTAGGCGGTCGGGTGGGGCTTATCCGGCATGAAGATAAGGAATATCCCGGCAAATAAGACGAATGGGATGACGATGAGGGAGCGCTTTAGGCCAAACAATAGCGGTATGCCGGAGATGACATATAGGGAAGCGATAACAAACGCGAAAAGGCCGAACCTCCAGATCTCCGAAAGGGGCATTACAACCATCGCTAGTATTAACGCGATAAACGCAATGGTTTTAGTTCTGGCATCCAGCCGGTGTATGGGGGAATTGGCATAGGCGTATACCTCAAATGAGTAGGTGTGCGTGTGCTGGTGTCCCTTTTCGATATCATCATGGTCGCGGCCCTGTGCCGGTGGGTGGTAGTGGATGTGCCTGTGCACCACGTTTTCGTGCTCGTGGTCGTGCAGGTGAATCCCATCGTCATGAGGAGCGTGGTCACTACCGAGCACAGTGCCTGTTATATCGCGCTCTTTGATGAGTTTTCCGTTTACATAAACTTTCATATAATGTATTCCTACTACACCATCACGCAGTCTTGACTGATATGAAGCTGTCAGCTATCAGCCAGTAGTTAGTAGTTCATAGTTAGTAGTTTATAGAGTAGTGCCCACACTCTCTACCCACTTATTGGCCATTGGCAAATACCCTCATCTACTACCCACATTTATACGCCCGATAAATCGGGCAACTACGGGCGGACCCTGTGTCCGCCCCTACAGGTCTGCAGCACTGGGTACCCATATCTTAGCTGTGTGCTATTTCTTAGGGCCGAGACAGG
>JACUUO010000054.1 GCA_014859275.1 Actinomycetota bacterium
TGGTAAGTGGCCTTAAAAGAGCTTCCCAAAACCTTATAAAACGAGGGCTGGAAAGAGCAAGATGAAAACGTCAACGATGCAGCAGAATAATAAACACCACCTTTGAGGTATACCGCTGGCCCTTTTTGAATGCGGAATCGCTTCCCGAGTGAAGGATCAATACACCACTTCTTATAAGAAATGGTAACGAGAAACCCGCTTAAAGGATTTACGTAATCCGACAAAGAGAACGGCTCAATTTTCTGGCTGCTTTCTATTGATTTTAGGCGATGCTCCTTGTAAATATTCACGGTATTTTTGCTCTTCAACATAGAGCCTGGCATTTTCCAGGGCAAGTGAAACCAATGCTGCCAACGTGTTTGCAAAATCAATCTCGAGTACGGTGAAGGCACTCTCTCCAGCCTGATTCTTCGATGCGTCCCGCTTCCATGCTCACACCTTTATCCGGACTTTAGGAAATATTACCCAAACCTTCTAAGTTCTTCGCAGCTCGACAAATACACAAGGTAGACGAGCAGTTACATATTCTCGAGATGCTTAAATACTACCGGATAAAAGAATTATCCTCAGGCTGCCATAGCCCTTCCTCGATAGCCTTTTTCAGATATTTTGCGCTTCTAGTCTGCATTGGCCGGCGAATAAAAAACCCGACTATGCGCCCAAAGACAGCGCCAATCAAACCGCATGGAAACACGTAATCCATGCGGTAGTAGACCCGGGTTCCCTCGTCATCATGCGGTTTCAGGTTCACTGTTGTCCTGAAATTGCCCCATTTCGAATGCCCTTCATAGGCTATTTTTTTATTTTCAACCAGTTCAACGATCTGCTCGTTAAAAATAAACTCAAAAGGGCCGACAGCGGATGAAGCGAGATATCTCATGCCAACCGCAACGGGTTGCTTTGATATAAGCGATACCCGGCGAATTGCCGGAACCCATACCAGTTTGCTTCGCGGGTCTGCAATAAACTGGTAGACCCTTACCGGGTTGGCTGCCACCGTTACCGTATATTCGAATAGTTTCATCTTCAACCCTATGCCCTACAGAAATTTTAGTCGGTTTGTTTTCAAAAGCGTATTAAGTATCGGGCTTCTGTTCACCATTCACACTCAGCACGGAGCAGCTAAGGCTGTTGCTAGAGCTGTAACAATATAATCAGGTGTACCGGCACTACCTCGCCTTGCGGGCCTTTAAGGTAGATGAGCTGAATGTTGCTGGGCAAATAGGCAGCGGTAGCTTTTTTCAATGCCGTCAACCTACCGCTGCCCTTTTCCCACATTCTTTTTCTTGCTGAATATCCCCTGCTATGCGATGCGTTGCTCTTTCGTCGGCTCCGGTGTAGCTGGCTCCTCAGCCCCTTTAAAGCCAACTTCCATAAATTCACGCTGTGCCTCCTCCATGACCTTACCCATCGCCACATGGACTGCCTCCTCGGGAACTGTTTTCGGCAAGAAGCTCTTAACGATGCCAAGCGACTGATTTGTCTTTTCGATGGACTCAGCACCGTTCTCCATAACCCCGGTTAGGGCACGGATGGCATCGATGCTCTCCGGGATGGCGATAGCTTCATTGTGCACTTGAAAGGCAAGATAGACCTCGCGCTCATCAACGGCCAGGGCGTCCTCCCAGACAGCAACTTCCCACATGTCGTTGCGCGGCCGCTCGAGATCGCGCATCAGTTCGATCACCGAGTTTAGCGCTACCAGGCCGTTACTCGAGCGGATAAAGGCAACTCTGGGCTCCTCCCAGAGGGCGTGTCGAAGCTCGTCTAGACTTACTGGCCGCGTTGTCTCCACCATAGCGTAGTGAAGGTGACTTAAGTTATAGGGGCCTGCCCCTGCCATCGTTGTTATATCCAGACCCTTTATCACCGTCTGGGCATCTGGGCCCTGGTGGCTTGGTACCTTCGTCTCGGGAATGGCGGTATTTATCATTCCGTCCCTATGGCTCTCCCAAGGATCCGTTCCTCTTCGCATGAGAACTGCACGTGCCCGCTTGATCCAGCCGCGCTTGTATAGGGCATTTAGTACACGACAGAGGCCCGTAGTGTTGCAAGAGACAACTCGGGCATATTGCTTATTAAGCGCTTCATCGTAATTAACCTGAGCGGTAAATGATAATCCAGTTAGTTCATGCTCCTCACCACCCTGGAATATGGCCTTCACCCCTGCCCGATCATAGAGATCTTTGTTCTTGGCGCCGACCCCCTTCGGGGTACAGTCCACCACAACATCTACCTGGTTCAGTAGATCATCAATCGTTCCATTAACAGGTATACCGGCATCTTCCATCATCGATCTCTTCTCAGGGACTGAAGCGTAGATAGGATAACCTCGCTCAGCGGCTACTCGAATACGATAGTCTTGGACGATATCGGATATGCCCGCCAGCTCCATATCGTCTTGCCTTGCGATAGCATCAGCTACTCGTTTGCCGATAACACCATAGCCATTTACACCTACGCGCACCTTTTTTGCTGCCATGTAGAATCATCTCCTTCGGAATATTTAGTATTCTAGGTATTCCCTAATGCTATGGGTTTTAACGGTATCTAAAAGTTCGGTGTGATAAGCTAAGGTCAAACTTTGCTAATCGGTCTTGCTTCTCCTTCGTCTTCTGATCAGATCACTAAAAAATGGAAGCATCAAGCCGGCGGTTATAAGGGTGGCAGCGGTTATAATTCCAAATATCAGGCGGTTGACCGCAGAATTTATAATAGATAATTCCTCATCAAGCCTCGGTTGGTTCGTTATAATAGTAAGCTCGCCTCTTGATACCTGACCAAGAATATGCCGTATCTGCCTGGGCGCTCTTACTCCAATATAAATAAGATCGACAATCGAGCGCAGTGTTCTTCTGGCCAAAGCTTGGGGCGAATAGGTCTCCTCCCATACCTTCTTGGCAAAAGGTGCCATGGCCTCGGCAAATTTAAAGCTGGGATCGAGGTTTATAACCAAGCCCTCTTCCATTCCAACTGTCTTAGTCAACAATGCGAGGTTTGCCGGCATCCGCAAGTTATGCCGCCTAACAAGCGAGGTTACATCATCAAGAACGCTTCTAATATTTACCTCTTCGATCGAAAGCCCATAATATTGCATGATCAGAGCACTAATCTCGCTTCTAAGCATACCAAAGCGTTCAATACGACCGATCACCCCGAGATCGATATAGGAATCGATAATTCCGTCCGGGTCCTGCTCGGAAACTGCAATGAACAGCTCGACAAGGCTGGCTTTCGTCTCCTGGTCGAGATAACCTACCATCCCAAAATCGACTATGCCGATTATCCCATCGGCCATGACAAAAAAGTTTGCCGGGTGTGGATCGGCGTGAAAGAATCCGTGCTCAAATACTTGTTCAAGAAGGATTTCGGAGCTTTGTTTTGCGATTATTTTAGGATCGAGCCCTGCTGATTGAAGAGCATCTTTGTCGGTGATTCGTATACCGGATATCCGTTCCATTACAATTACGCCTTCGGTCGTGTAATCCCAGTGGATGTGCGGTATATAAACCCGCTCGTCCCCCGCAAAGTTATCTCGGAAGCGGTCCGCATTACGTCCCTCCTGTACATAATCAAGCTCACGCAAAAGGGTTTGTGTAAACTCTCTAACTATACCCTCAAAATCATAGTTGCGACCTGCAGGCAACCGCCTTGCTGCAAGGCGCGCCAGATCAGTGGTGATATCTATATCGATTGAAACCTGTTCTGAAACCCCTGGTCGTTTAACTTTAACGACCACATCCTCACCGGTTTTAAGTACCGCCGCATGTACCTGGCCTATTGATGCGCTCGCTAATGGTTCGGGATCAAAATAGAGAAATATCTCATCGATATTTCGGCCCAACTCTTGCTCAATTGAACTTTGAATAAGCTCAATGCTTGTCGGGGGAACGCGATCTAACAATTTTTCCAGTTCATGGATATATTCAGGTGGAAGTAGATCTGTACGAGTGCTTAAAATCTGGCCTAACTTTATAAATGTAGTGCCAAGATCCTCAAATATGAGCCGGACGTGCTCTGCCTGCGTGTATGGCTCAACTCGCCTGGGATGCCCTAATATGCCATACTGAAACGGAACGAATCGGGCAAGGCCTAACTGGACCACCAGGAAGCCAAATCCATGTCTTAGCAGGGTACTCGTAATCTCCCGGTAGCGATTCCTGTACTGGCGCGATACAGCTAGGCGATAGCCGATTTGCGAAATTATGCTCGCCAACTAATATCTCCTAATAAATCGTAGCGTTTATGCATTAGTACCCTTTTTAATTGGTTAATAATTATGGTGAGGATGAGAAGCTTGCGGTATTGCTTTACGATAGCTCACCAATAGGAGTATCGAATCCTTCTCTTATATTCCAGCATCGGCAAAGAGCGCTTCCAAATCTACACCTGATTTCAGCAGCTCACGAAACTTACGAATTTTTTGATCTTGGTGTACCCTCACCCGTCCAACAAGCTCATCGGTCTTCTCAACGGCAGAGAGCGTATCTAGATCCACCAATATCATTGGCACGCCCTTATCTTCTGCCCTTGCCAGAACAATCGGGCTTGGCTGGAGATTACCGGTTAGTATAAGGGCTTTCGTTGGGGTCTCCAAAGCGGCCAGCTGAACATCAGCACGATCGCCTCCCGTTATGACTGCTTTATTTGGAACCGCTTGGAAAAACCGAAATGCCTTCTCCTGCCCCATAGCTCCCACCATAAAGTTCTCCACTAGCTCGCCAGTTCTATCTACTGCTGTCAAGATAGTGCCGTTTAAGTGTGCAGCAATCTCATCAACCGTCACAGCTCTAAGAGTGCGGTCTCGGGGCATTATTCCATATGTCTTTATACCTTTCTTCTCCAGGTAGGGTATTATCATTTCTACAGTAGGCCTGTCGTTGTTTATCACCTGGTTAAATATAACTCCAAGTAGCCTGCTCTTAAGCAAATCCTGTGCTTCAAGAATATCGTCGACGACAAGTTCCGACCTGAACCTCGTTAGAAGAATAGCCTTTGCCTCCATCATATCCGCTATCTGAAATGTCGCGGCATTCATAAACCTGCCTTCATTTACGTCCGCTCCATCTTCAACCAAAACAACATCTTTCCCCTCAGATACCTTGCTAAAAGCCTTTTTTAACAAGATATCGATTCCGACGCTTTCCCCCTTGAAGTGGGCAGCCATAAACCGACGAGTAAGGGCAACTGGCGATACATACTCAATCTCATCTCCTGTATTCAGACGCTTCAAGACGTAATAGGCATCCAAGTCGACCGTTTTATCATCCACTCTCCCCGGGAGCGTGCCTATCGGCTTCATATAGCCGATCTTAAAGCCCCTCTCTATTAGCTCTAGACCAAGGCTTAAACATAGACCCGTTTTTCCGGAGTGAGCCTCGGTTGAAATGACATAAAGGGTTGTCATTTTTTCACTTACCCCCTATCGTGATTCTCACATCAGCAGCAATGCCGCCCTTACCTTTCTCTAACGCCATAAATGGGTTTATATCCATCTCAACTATCTCTGGAAAATCCATCGCCAGCTGTGATACGCGCATAACCGTATCGACAATTGCATCTATATCAACGCCGGGCTGCCCTCTAGTTCCTCTTAATAGTGCATAGGACTGGATCTCCGTTACCATTTTCCTCGCCTCTTGATCTGGGACTGGAGCAATTCTGAAAGAGACATCCTTTAACACTTCTACGTAAATTCCACCGAGGCCAAAAAGTATCAGGGGTCCGAATTGAGGGTCCCTACTCATACCGATAATCGTTTCGCGGGCGCCCGTTATCATTTCTTGCAGGCAGATTCCCCAAATTGTTGCTTGAGGCATAAACCTTCTTACGTTATCGATAATTCGATTAAACATCACCCCAAGCTCTACTTCATCTCTTACTCCGATAGCTATTCCACCAACATCGCTTTTATGCAGTATATCTGGTGAGACGACCTTTAATGCAAGCGGGAATCCAAGACCGCCACCTATCCTGATAGCCTCATTCACATCCTTGGCTAACACGCATCTCGCGATCCTTATTCCATAGGCATCCGCCACTTGGGAGGCTTGGATGTCCGGTAGGTTTCTCCGACCGAGCTTCAATGTTTCATCGAATATCTCGCGCACCCTGCGCTTTTTAACTGCAAATCTCTCATACGTAACCCGGCCTCGATGTATATATTCTGCATATGATAGCACAGTTGCTAGAGTGGCCACAGCGCGCTCGGGGTAGTAGTAGTTCGGTACTCGGTTTTCTGTCAATATCTTTATACCCGATGACACATCGGCTCTACCCATATAGCAAGCATAGATAAGCTTTTCTGGGAAGGTCCTCGACATTTCAACTATTATTTTTGCAGTTTTATCGATCTCCGTCATTGCCTGAGGCGTTAGAATTACGACCATCGAATGGACGTTTTCGTCGGCGAGAACGATCTCCATTGCCTTCCGATAGCGTTCTGCCTTCGCGTCACCCAGGACATCTACTGGGTTATACAAGCCAGCCGCAGGGGGCAGGACCTCCCTTAATGCATCGATCGTTTCTTTTTCAAATGCGGCAAGCGAAACGCCGTATCGCTCACATGCATCAGTCGCCATGATCCCCGGACCGCCTGCATTGGTCATTATTGCAACGTTCCTGCCCTTAGGTAAAGGCTGGTATGCAAATCCTACCGCATAGTCAAAAAGATCTTCAACCGATCCAGCCCTTATAATGCCACTCTGCTTAAAAGCGCTATTGTATGCCTGCTCGGAACCTGCAAGCGTTCCAGTATGGGAGGATACCGCCCTTGCGCCAGCATCCGTTCCCCCCGATTTGATGGCAATTATCGGTTTCTTTTTCGATACGTCCTCGGCCACCATCATAAAATCACGGCCCCGGGTGATTCCCTCTATATACGCGCATATGACCTTGCTTTGATTATCTTCTTTAAGCGTCTTAAGCAGGTCAATTTCGCTTATGTCGGCTTTATTGCCCAGGCTGATAATTTTCGAAAACCCAATTCTTTCAGCCTTGGCCCAATCGAGGATTGCGGTTAAGAGCGCTCCTGACTGGGACATCATAGCTATCTCACCTCTATATGGCGTCTCCTTTGCAAATGTAGCATTTAACCCGCAGCCCGTATCGGCTACCCCCAGGCAGTTTGGCCCTAGAACCCTTATCCCGTACCTTTCAGCAATATCAATGACCTGCTTCTCGAGCCTTGCCCCCTCAATTCCCGTCTCTTTAAATCCGGCAGAAATAATAACCGCCGCTTTAACTCCCTTTTCACCTGCCTCCTCCATAACCTGGGGAACCAACTTACTGGGAACCACAACGACGGCTAGTTCAACCGGATAAGGTATATCTTTTATCGAGGGGTAAACCTTTTCGCCGTGAATTTCCTCCGTTTTAGGATTCACGGCGAAAAACCTGTTTTGAAAACCTGCTTCTCTTATATTGTCAAAAATCTCGTGGCCAACATTTCCCTCTTTTCGGCCAACTCCGATAACTGCAACCCCTATTGGGCAGAACATTGATTCAAGCATTTAAACCACCTGTCGAGGCTTATCCTGCTCCTTATTCCCAATTATTCCACTTCTAGAACATGCTTGCGATTATAGTATCCACATGCCTTGCAGACCCGGTGAGGTAGTTTTAGCTCGTGACATTGAGGGCACTCCACCAGCGCTGGTACGGAAACCGCCTTCCAGGTGGCACGCCTCGAGTCTCTCCGCGATTTTGAGGTTCTCCTTTTAGGTACAGCCATTTTTTTCTAGCACCTCCTCAACAGATCTCATAAATGAACGGCAACAATACACATCTTTACCTGTAACAAACTAAAATCCTACATCAAAAACTAAAAGCCTGCAACCTGGCAGGCTCGAATGGGATTGCGAATAGCATCCTTATTTTACATGGGCATGCTTGATATGTCTAGCTTACTCATTCTCCTCCTCGCTCTTTAAAAGCCCCTTAAGGATTTCCAGTCTCTTATCTATTTTTATTTCTTCATGCGGTCTGTGTTTCTTATCTATCGGTTGTCCACATATCGGACAAATTCCTTGACAGGCCTCCTTGCATAGGGGCTTCATCGGTATAGCAAGTACGAATGCTTCTTCCGATGGTGGACCGAGATCGATCACGCTATTCTCCATCGCGTAGACCTCTTCGCTTGGCAGTCGTTCGGTTGAAAATACCTCATCTACTTCCCAGTCTACCGAAAAGCTAAATTCATTTAAACAACGGCTGCATACTAGATTTAGGGCCGATTTAATATGGCCTTTAACCCTGACTCCAGCACCCGTATTTTCAACTTTTATATCGATTGTTACCGGTTCGACGAATTCGATTTTAGTCGTCTCCGTCTTAATCGGAGCAAAGTCCTGCTTAAAGGAGTAGCGTTCCTCCAACCCAACTTCGCCAAGTATATCCTTTACATCTAGAATTACCCTATTCATCCTCTAAATATTACCGTTCTATCCGTCCCTGTAGTCTATCGCGGCCGCGCTGCACTGCTGTCAGTAATTTGCCTAAATTTACCTCAAGGTTAGCCAGCATCTCATCGGCATAATCCTCGGCCCCCAGCCTTACCTCACGTTCCCTTGATTGAGCAGATTCAATTATTTCGTTTGCTCTCCTCTCGGCCAGCTTTACTATCTCCATATCCTTGGCCATTTCCTCAGCGCGCTGCCTTGCCTCTTCGATGATTCTGTTCGCTTCCTTCTCGGCTTCATCAATCATCTCTTGCCGCTCCTTGACAATCCAACGTGCCTGTTTAAGTTCATCAGGGAGCGCGGCCCTTAGTTCATCTATTGTGTCATATAATTTTTGCTCTTTTAGAACTACAGATTTAGTTAGAGGAACTTTTCGCCCATTGGCTATTATATCCTCTATCCGATCAATAAGGCCCATTATATCCATCTAACTCTTTACCCTCCCCTGGCTTAGCCAGTGCTCTACGCAGTAATGCTTCAATGTTGGGAGATACAAGTCCACTTACATCTCCACCATATTGTGAAATCTCCTTTACAATACTAGAGCTCAGGTACGTATATTCGGGACTAGCCATCATGAAAATAGTCTCTATTTCAGGACTAAGCTTTCGATTAAGTTGGGCCATCTGGAACTCATGCTCAAAATCCGAAACTGCCCGTAACCCCCTTATAATAACACGAGCACCATGCATCTTTACAAATTCGACCAATAGCCCATCAAACGAATCTACTTCTATCGCCGTATTCCCGGCAACTTCTTCTTTAACCATTTTTAATCTCTCTTCGAGCGAAAAAAGTGGTTTTTTGCTTGGGTTTACCACTATACCGATAATAATCCTATCGTAGATGTCACTAGCCCTTTTGATTATATCTAGATGCCCAGCAGTTATCGGATCGAAACTTCCCGGAACAACTGCAATTATCATCCCTAGCCTCTCTTACGGTAAAATGTAACGGCTGTATCCCCATAGACCCTTGTCGAATCAATCTCCGTCCCCTCTATTACTCTGGGTTTAGCCTTGGCTGAATGTTCAAGGATAAGCAAACCATCGGCGTTTAACATATCTGATGCCAGCATAAACATGATGGCATCTAAATAGGATACGCTAATTCTATAAGGAGGGTCAAGAAATATCAGATCAAATTTATGCGTATCTTTTGATAAACGCCTCAGTGCCCTATCAGCTTCTGCTTTGATCACTACAGCCTTATCTGTAAAACCAGTCTCCTCCAGATTTTTTTCAATTAAGCGAATTGCTTCTCGCCCTACATCAACAAAATACGCGGATTTAGCACCCCAACTTAGCGCTTCTATGCCCAAGCTCCCAGTCCCTGCAAACAGATCAAGCACATTCGCATCGTTCACCTTTTGGCCGATAATATTAAATATCGCCTCTTTAACCCGATTGGGGGTCGGCCTTATATCCACTCCTTTTGGGGTATATAGTTTTTTTCCTTTAGCTATTCCAGCAATTACGCGCATTCTTTATGCCTGAAAGAGCCAATCCAGGTTACCTGCAAACTTTCTCATTACTTCTCGCAGCAATGGGACGTGCTCAGCTGATGATAGATACGGGTCATGATCGACTATTCGAAAGGCCTCTCTTCTGGCATCGGCAAGCACTTCAATGTCCCGCGTAAGCTTCGCCAACTTTAAGTCAGGAAGGCCTGATTGCCGCGTTCCAAATAACTGACCCTCACCACGGATCTGAAGATCCGCCTCCGCTAGCTGGAAGCCATCCTTGATGCTGCAGATCGCATCCATCCTCTGCTTTCCTTCATCGGTGGCAGGCTCCGCAAACAGTATACAATAAGATTTGTGTCCGCCTCTGCCGATTCTTCCCCTAAGCTGGTGTAGCTGAGCAAGGCCGAACCTATCGGCATCCTCAATGAGTATAACAGTCGCATTTGGAACATCTATGCCAACCTCAATTACTGTTGTCGAGATAAGTATATCAAATTCGGCGTTATTAAACTGGCGCATAACCATTTCCTTTTCAGACAGTTTCAGCTTTCCATGCAATAAGCCGACTTTTAGATCCGGAAATACTTCATTCCTTAGCCGATTAGCTTCCTCCATCACCGCTTTTGCTTGTAGCCTGTCGGATTCCTCAATTAGCGGACAGACAATATATGCCTGTCTACCTCTCTTTACCTCGCTTCTTATCTTCTGATAAGCCCAATCCCGATTATCACTTTTACATAATATGGTCTCTATATGTTCGCCAACTTTTCTGCCGCCAGGCAGTTCCTTAATTATCGATACATCCAGATCACCGTATAGGGTTAACGATAGCGTTCTCGGTATCGGGGTTGCGCTCATTATCAGAGTATCTGGATGATAGCCCTTCTCTCTAAGATTAATTCTTTGGCGAACACCGAAACGGTGTTGCTCATCTACGATTGTGACACCTAATTTCTTAAAATCAACGCTCTCCTGGATAATGGCGTGTGTTCCTAAAACCAGATCGGTATTGCCAACCTTTATATCATCCAGCAATTTTACCCGCTCTTTCTGGGTGAGGGCTCCAGTTAACAGGGCCATGCTTACCCCTAATCGCTCTACTGTATCTTTTAACTTCTGGTAGTGCTGTGCCGCCAGAACCTCGGTCGGAGCCATCATTGCAGCTTGATAACCGCTCTGTACGGCGGTAAGAAGTGTGACGAGCGCAATGATTGTCTTACCCGAACCGACCTCACCCTGGAGAAGGCGATTCATCGGCTTACTTCTTTCCATATCCGTCTGAATCTCACCGATCGCTCTTTTTTGATCCGCGGTTAATTCAAAGGGTAGTGACTCATAAAGCCTGCGAACAAGCTCACCGTCCCCTCTATGTACTATGCCTTTTGCTTGGGTTTCCATGCGCCTCTTTCTTGTGGCAAGCCCCAACTGCATTAAGAATAACTCCTCAAATATGAACCTCGAGCGGGCACGCAATAGAAGCTCTCGGCTTGTTGGGAAGTGTATTTCCTTCAATGCAAGCGGTTTTGAAATCAGATTTCTTTCCTTAAGAAGTGCGGGAGGCAGAGGATCGAAAATTTCGCCGTACTCGTCCAGCGCATTTTTCATGATTCGCCTTATCATATTGGTCGTCAGGTTCTGGGTTGCCGGATGAACCGGTATGATTCTGCCAGAGTGGATGGGCTCTTCGTGTTTTTCGCTAAGTACATCATAGAGGGGATTATCAATCTGTAGCTGCCTGAATTTATATACAACCTTTCCGCTTAAAGTAACCCGCATACCTTCTTTTAGCCTATTTGCGATAAAATCCTGATTAAACCAGACCCCAGTTATATATCCGGTCCCATCAAAGATGCTGACATTTATAATCCTGGTTCCGGTTCTACCCCGCCATTTTTTAACCTGTCTAACCTCACCTAAGACCGTAACGCTGTCCCCGATCCTAAGATCGATTATCTTTCGTATTCTTGATAGATCAAGATATCTATGCGGAAAATGAAAAATTAGATCGCCTACTGTTTCTATGCCCAATCTTTTAAGGTGAGCTGCGGTACTTGCACCAACTAATTTAACTTTTGATACAGGTAGCTTAAGTGAGGACTCACTTTTACTCTGGGCGATCTTGGGAATTATTTTATCTATCATCTATTAACGCCCGCGTATTGGCTTCTTGCTCCTCCGGGTAAAATACCACTCCAAAAGTGCCGGGTCCGACATATGTCCCGATGACGCTTCCAATCTCCGAGCTGATGAGCATATCATATTTGATACCTTCTGCCCTTATTAGGTTCTCAAGATCAGCTATGATTTCTGGGGCATCTGCATGGATCATACCAACTTTAATTTTCTTTGCGGCCGTTTTTTTCATAATCTCAACGATCTCTTTATATAACTTCTTTCGCCCCTTTACCTTCTTTAAGGGCACGACGATGCCATCGTCGAGCGTTAATATCGGTTTTATGTTAAGAATTGAGCCCACAAGAGCCGAGGCTTTTCCGATGCGGCCGCCCAGCTCCAGGTACTTCAGGGTATCAACGCAGAACAATATCCGTATACTGCGTATTAGATCCTCTGCTATCCTGGATATTTCAGCTACACCTTTTCCCTCGTTTCTGGCTTTAATAAGCTCTCCCAATATAAGCGCAGTACCAATGCTCGCCTGTTTACTATCAATAACGGTAACGGGCACCTTAATGCTTTGACTTGCTATATTGGCCGACTGGTATGTCCCGCTTAGCTTTGATGATAGGTGGATGGAGAATATGTGATCACATCCAGAATGCTTTCTATACGCTTCTATAAAATCTTGAACAGACGGCTGCGATGTCTTCGGAGGGGCGCTAGCCGCCCTCATCATCGCATAAAATTTCTTTGGCGGCATCTCAACCCAATCCTTATACAAGTCCTCACCGAAACGCACAACCAGTGGAACCATAGTTACGTCGTTCTCTTCGTAATATGAGGGGGGCATATCAGCTGTGCTATCGGTCACAATCGCGATCTTAGGCATTTTTCTCTTCCTATCCGTAGATCAATATTATTTCAGGTATCTACCGATTTCTTACTCAACACTGATAATAAAGGAATATATCGGTTGACCCCCAATATGGACATCGATGTCTAAATCGGAAAACTTGTCCTCGATCATATCGACAAGTCTTTCGACTTGATCTTCACTCACTTGATTCCCGGCAAGAACAGTAACTACTTCATCGCCATCATCTATCATCTCTTCTAATAAGCCGGTGGTGACCTGTAGAAGATCGCTACCTGATACCTTTATTTCATCGTTATAAAGACCTATGAAATCATCCTTCATAAAGCTGCCATTTTCCGAATCTCTTATAGCGTGGGCTACCTCTCCGGTCTTAACCTCTCCGCATTTGTCGATCATCATCTCCACATTTTTATCGAGGGGTGCTTCGCCATCGAAGGCGAGCAGTGCTGAAAACGCCTCCGGTATTGATCGAGTCGGTATAACCATCACCGTTTTTTCGGTTAACCCAACAACCTGCTGTGCTGACAGTATTACGTTTTTGTTGTTAGGCAATATTATTACCTCACTGTTCGGGACATTGTTTACTGCTCTCACCAAATCAGCAGTGCTCAGATTCATGCTCTGACCACCATTTACTATCACGCTCACGCCGAGGCTTAGCAGTATTTCGCTTATTCCGCCTCCGCTTGAAACAGCAACGATACCGATTCCCGTTTCTTCTAGCACTCGTCCCTCTTCTCTTAGAGCCTGGGCTCTCGCCACCGACTGCTCAATAATATTGTTTATCTGAACCTCAGAAATCAATCCAAGCTCAGTGGCTATTTGGAGAACTTTTCCCGGATCGTTCGTATGCACATGCACTTTTGTAAGCTCCGGCATTCCGACAACGAGCACTGAGTCGCCGAGGTGATAGAGCCTATTTTCCAGGTCCTCCATGTCTATGCCACCGCTTTTTAGGATGAATTCAGCACAGTATGCATATTCAATATTTTCTTCGTTAACCGTTAAGCTATTGGCACCTTTTATTGCATCGCTATCGAGCCTCACGCCCTTCAGCGCCGATAGAATTCCCTTCATCATCACCACCAACCCGTAACCACCTGCATCCACGACACCGGATTCTTTCAGGATTGGCAATAAATCGGGAGTCCTTTCTACGGATTTATTTCCCTCCTCGACCACATAGCCGATGAGATCAGCTGGTTCTATCTCTTTTCCCAATAGGCTTTCAGCAGCCCTAGCCATATCTTTTATTACAGTTAGCATCGTGCCCTCAACAGGCTTTTTTACGGCTTGATAAGCAACTTCTGCACCGTTTATCAGCGCCTCAATTATTACCTCTGATGTTATCTCATTGTGTTTTTCAATCCGCTCAAGGGCACCCCTGATTATCTGAGATAGGATCACCCCGGAGTTGCCCCTTGCGCCAATTAATGAACCATAAATTACCGCTTTTGCAAGTTCTTTTATTGAGGTATCTCCGACCTTGACGGCCTCATCGCGTACGCTTTTCATGGTTAGAACCATGTTTGTTCCGGTATCTCCATCCGGAACCGGATAAACATTTAACCGGTCTATCTCGTGTTGGCATTCCACAAGGGCCGCAAGAGAGGCATTTAATAGGGGGATAATATCGCTTCTCGATAGCGTCGTGAAAGTCTGTCTTCTTGTGTTAGTTATCATCTACACCCAGCCCATTAGTTATCAATTATCGCCATAAGACCTAAGTGTTGTTGCATTAGCCTATGGCCAGGAGGCTATGTTTATTATTAATTGCATTATTATAACATAATGGCATAGGTTAAGTAGCATCATCTACCAAAATTTAAAACTGGTTAGCCGGTTAAACAACATTCCCATTGCTAGAGCAAAAGCGTTGCTAGGTGCAACGCTTTTTGTACCTCTATAGATATTTGACTTTACGGAATTAACTAACCTCTCTGAGCCCTCTGAGTTCGTAGGCTTGTTCCTCGCCAAGCCAGGTGGAGAAACTATCTGCGTGTTCTTCTTCTTGAGCCAAGATATCCTCGAGCATCTTTCTAGTTGCTGGATCACTGTCGCCGATATCTCTAATAGCCTTCGTATATTCCCGGATTGCATTGCGCTCAAGCCCTAAATCAGCTTTTATCATTTCTTCTGTCGTCTCGCCAGCAGTGATTTTGCTACCCCGCATCTCGGCAAGTTCGCCGAAGCCAGATATCGGGTCACCGCCGAGCATATTAATCTTCTCCGCTAGGGCCTCTGCATGTCGCATCTCTACGATTGCAATACCTCTCTCTAATTCTTTTATATCCGCAAAATCTTGGCCTTTTACCCTGTAGTGGTGGTTCATATATTGCTGAATAGCAAAAAGCTCTTGCGAGCGGAGGAAATTTAATC
>JACUUO010000247.1 GCA_014859275.1 Actinomycetota bacterium
TAATTAGTTTTAAATTGTATTGCTTTTTTACAGGCCAAAGCTTTTTTCCAGAAAAGGCCACCAGAAACGGGCTGCCATAGCTATGACCACTATGCTGGCCAGGGTCAGGGGAACCCCGGCTTTAATAAAATCGAGCGCAGTTAACTTTCCTGTGCCGTAGACAATCACTCCCGGCATGGTCTGGATCACGAGGATAAAACCGAGAAGGCTGGAGGCGCCGGTTATCAATACCCAGTATAACGGATTTATCCCTGTTTTCAAGCCCAGCTCCAGTACCATCAGGGCAATCGCATAAAAATGGTGAAACGAGCCAACAGGAGTGGTGAAAAACACGAAGAGTCAGAACAGGCGGCAACAGCAACCAATAGATTTAATGGTATTTGCAGTAAAAAGTGCAAAGAGACATAGCAAACCAGAGGTTGATCTGCCTTAAAAATCAACATGCGTTTACTTAAAATAAGAAGATGTGATAGCTATTTGCCGATACCCGGAACGACTTCAAAGAGCAGCTTGCATACAGCGCCCGGATTATTACGGTAGTATATTTGCTTCGCCCTGACAGACATATTTAGAACGTCGCTATCAAGTTTTAACAGGTTGTACACGATTTTTCGCATCAGACCAATGTTTTCTGTTGCATGACCTTTTCTTGCCGTGCAACGATCTTCCCGCAAGGCGTCATCGAGTACCCAGTGCAAACCGTTTTCAATTGCCCAGTGGTGTCTCGAAAAGCAGGCAAACTCTTCAGCATTCATTGGCCTACTGATGATGTAGCTTTCTGTCTCTACCGTGGGTTCTTCATCGATAATCTCTCCGTCTTCGCCGCGATGGATGACCAGGCGTTCCCTGACGACCATGCCAACAGCCGCTACATCCGGCCATTCATCTTTGAAGACACAAGAGGCATCATTTAAGACATAATATGTTCTGCGCTCTATCCGGGAGTGACATTTATCAAATTCCTGATGAATTCCTAATATTTCGGTGAGCGGCATCGCGATCTTTATTCCTTTTTCCGCATATTGCTTGGCTAGCGATACTTCGAGCTGCTGTTGGGCAATAATCGTGTCCATCTCCAACTTGATATCTTTGTGCAAGTTCGCCTGATTATCTTTTACCGGCAAGACAAAGTCTGCGCCTTTGCCAAGCAGAATTTTGGTAATATCCTTTTGGCATCCGATGGCGTCTGTGGTCACAACGGCCCCCTTTAGATCCAACCAGTCCAGCAAATCAGGAATCCCCTTGATCTCGTTTGTCTTTGCATCCACTCTCAGTTGCCCGATGCAGATGCCTGTATCTACCATGAGGGCATTGATCAGCATTGGTACTTTTTTGCGATATACTTTTTCGCAGGCAGCGCGGATTGCTTTCCCGTCAATGGCCACATGCTTCCCCTGGGGGCATGTCAGGTCGGCGAGCCATTGAATAAAGCATTCGAGGAACTCTGCCGGATTGATGATACTAAAAGCCGCGCTGAATGTGTCATGCGATGGAATGCCATTTTCTAACCCCAGCAACTCGGTGAAATAGGTCTCATGGTATTTCATATCAATCACCATATTCGTGAAATCGGTATGTCCCCATAAAAGGCCGAACACCGTCATGATGAAGATGTCCAGCAGCTTGTGCCGCTTGCCCCGATTATCACGCGGATCCTCTATGCTACCCAAGATTGTGGCCAAGGTGTTGAGCGGCTCAAATTTATACTGCATGGATCTTAACCCCAAGTCTAGCTAATATTTCGCTCATTTCAGGTGTGACTTCCGACAACATATCGCATTCCTTCGTCTCAACCAGATACAATTCTGACAGTGGCCGTAGGTCTTCTATCGATATTCCCGTCAGTCGCTCATATCTTTTAAGTTGCACGCTCAAGTTGATATGTAAGTCGGACAAAGATGGCAGCTCCGTATTCCTCAAAAGATAGCTTCTCGGGGAAACATGCCTCACAATGTGTAAGAAGGCAAAACGTAGGGTTTTTTGATCATGAGAGTTAATTAAAAACGCCTCCGGAAGCAGTGATTGAAGCGCAAAAGATATCCCATACTCGTAGACTTTTACTCTGTCTGTCGATATTTTCCTTACATGAGTCTTCTTTACCCCTGCTCTGGTTATTATTCCGATGTACTCTTGCACAGGCTGTGGGTATTTCTTTCCCGGAACCCTTTTTGAGGTGGAACTATACAAGTAGTACTCATTGCCGATCTTCTTTACTGATGTTCCTTTTTCCTTGAATGCGTTCACCCAATCCGGATAATTTGACATAAAAAACCCTCCTTAAATGTATAATATATTATACTATACATTTAAGGGAAAAACAATAGAGAATTGCATTCATTCTGCAATTCCCTATACACAGATTTACTTGCTATCGTTGGCTTTTCAGCTTTTCAATTTTCTTTTATGCGATTGCCCTGAGCAAAGGGCCGCTAAGGTTTTATACTTTTTTAGGGGCCCTTTATTAACTATTAGTCGGTATTGATTA
>JACUUO010000248.1 GCA_014859275.1 Actinomycetota bacterium
TATCGACTTATGGGTACTACTACTCAGCGTTGGAGTGATCCTAACCTGAGGCAGGGAAGAGATTGTCCCAAAGGCTCTGATATTTTTGCGACGCATTTTTATAAGATTAATAATCACTGGACAATGCGGGTTTTCGGCTTTGTTCCTAGTAATGGCAATGAGGTCGATGTAGCGTTCCGTAGCTTGCTTTTGAACTCAAATGAGCTCGAGACAGAACTACGGCAGATTCTTGGCAACTTACCTGTTCGCATAATGCCCTATCCTATTGATTTCAAAGCGCTTCTTAGTACGGCCCAAGGAGAACAGCAATGATAAAAAACCATGTATTCGATAGATATCTTAAAGAAGCAAATGGTAACGCCGAGGCCGAGAAACGCATTATGGGAAACTTTCTGCTTGAGGAAGCTAAGAAGAAGGCTGAGGAATGGAATCAATCGCTTGAGCAATTTTTACCCGTCGAGTCGGATGTAGACGACCTTCCGGATGGCTCCTGGTTACTGCAACTCGAGTTCGCTCTGGCCAAGCCATTTGCAAGCAAAAGCGAAGGCGAGTTCCATCATTATGAGGGGCAAAATGGTCCTGAGATACATAACCCCATAGTCCGTGATCACTTAACTGGTTTGCCTATGGTTAAATCGACTACCTGGAAGGGGCATCTACGGTTTGCTTCTCGAATGAGCCGTATTGATAGAGAGATTATCAATCGGTTATTTGGCTCGAGCAAGGGAGGTGAGAGTGGCCAGGCTGGCCGCCTTCATTTTTGCCCTACGTTTTTTACTGGTGATCCAGAACAAGAGGTTATTACTCCACTGAGCCGTGACACGCGCACTCCTGCACGAGGCCCACTTTACACTGAGGTCATTCCGAAAGGTTCGGCAGGAACATTATCTCTACTTTATATTCCTTGGCCTAAAGGGCATGATTGGTTTGTAGATCAAATTGCAGAAGACCTTAATGCAACTGCAAAAGCCCTAAAATTTATGTTGTTGAAATATGGATTCTCGGCTAAGAAGACTTCAGGGTGGGGAGTAGTTAAAGACAAGCTGGAAAAGGGCACTTTGATAGCTAAAGGGTCAATGTGGCCGGAGCTACAACCCTCTGGTGAGATAGATGATAAACGTACCTTCCAAAATCCCCAGGAAGCATTTTTAAAATTTATGGACGAGGCAGGCAATCCGGAACCTGGTCTTAGAGATAACGATAGATGGCTAAGCAATAGTAAATACGATAGTCTAACTGAAAAGCCAGGCAGCAAGACTGAATATAAACGGTTTCGCTCTTGGTATGATGAGCATGGTACAAGATGGCGGCGTTTGCAGGGTTATGAGACGCCTTCGCCATCTTTGCGCCAAACTTATTCGGTGGAATCCGTTACTGCTTTTGTTGATTTAGCAAATCAACTGGCTGAAATTCTCAGGAAGGAGATATGCCGTGACTGATCTCCTCAAAAAAATTGAAATACATAAAGAAGCGATTCTTCTTGGTGAGATTGGCGCATTACTGCACATGTTTGGCAAAGCATCTTCCGAGTTTTTACAGGCCAACTCATTGGAGGGCCAAGGAAGCGATTCACATCAAGACTTGAAGCATTTACCAAACTTTGAACCATATCTTAAAGAAGCTAGGTTGAAAGATGCCTTTTCTTTTACGGTAAACGGAAAGCAAGAAAGGTTGAGCGACAATTTTACCGATTTCATTACTAAATATAAAGGCCAGCAGCCAGATAGCTATCTTTTAAAACTTTTTAATACATGCCACCGTATGACCTCTGCGGATGAAAAAGGAGTGGTCAGAAGAAAGCAATCGATTAACGATATGTGTATTACCACACCTTTTGGTTATCGTGCTCACAAGATCGATCCAGCTTGTGTCGGCAGTGCGCGCGCCGATATGGACCAGAGATTAGCCGATGCTTTTAGGTCTTATCTTGAAAATGAACAGAGCAATGTTGAAGACTTGCGTAAGCAGATTGTTAGTATTCTACAATCTGGGTTTTCAGAAACCCTCGGTGAGACGAGGCAGCCGGCAAACGATGTCACGCTTTGGGCACAGTCCCATGGTGTTGCTTCATTATACAAGCCAATTCTGGCCACGTTGGCAATGGAAATAGAACCCTGCCCAAAGAAAAATGGTGATTATAATTTCGACCAAGTGCGGTGGCGACTGCTTGGCATCGGTTGGAATGGGCTTGGTTTTATACAGCGTGGCCGCAAGCCTGCAGACATATTGTGGCGACAAGAAATCATTAAGGAAATCACGCATGATATTCAACAACTAATTGAGGTTAAATATCCGCTTGGGAATCTTTTCTATAGGGATGTAAGCGGTCTTTTTCTTACATTTCCTGGAATTGAAGATGACGTAGCGCAGGATTTAGTTAATCAGCTTACCCAAGAGCTAGTCTCGATTGCCCGGGAGCGGTCCAGTAACGAGCTTTGGCCGTTTTTAACCTTAAGTAAGCCACGTCGGACG
>JACUUO010000249.1 GCA_014859275.1 Actinomycetota bacterium
GGTGATTACATCTGGGCGAATACCAATTCTTTAACTACAAGAATTTGTTGAATAGGCTCACTGATAGGTGGTGATAACTTTAGGATGCCTGAGGTATGCCCTATATAAAAATATAGGGATAATACCTATAAAAATGTTGACGTAAATACTCACAGTGGTATAATTCTAGTGGAACAATAGTTCTAACTTCGCAAACTTACAATGTTAGTGGTAGCTTTAGGCCTATTAGCGTGTGGGATCTGCTTTTAGGTTTTAAGGCAATATAACATCCAAGTAAGTGCCCTGGACATATGCCCTGGATATCTGAGCCCTGGATATCCTTGAAAAATTGATTTCTCTTATTGCCACCGGTTTATTCTGGCCTTTGGCAAGTTAAAGCTTTTCTGACAGGCCCCTAGAATCCGCACCCTTCTGAGATACGAGAACACTGCACAGGGAAACCACCTGCAAGCCTTAGGTTGCATTTATGCTTTGCAATTAATTAAGGCATTTTAACAAGCTCGCTCACCGATGCCTTATGTATTTAATATATCGGTTGATGTTGTGTGAGAGGAGGGAGGTTTTATGAGAGCAAAGGATCTGATGGTTCCTGCTGAGGATTTTTTAAGCCCTGAAGATACGCTAAAAAAGGCTGTAAATCTTCTAAGAACGGCTAGACGCGGGGAGACAAGAATTGGCACGAAGGGTCTACCGGTTTTAGATGAATACGGCAAACTGGTCGGGATGATATCTATGCGAGATATCCTTAAGGTGGCGTTTCCTTTCTATATGACCATGATGAACATCGGTGAATTTTCGTGGGATGGAATGGTAGAAGAGATCGCCAGAAAGTCTGCCGACAAGCAGATTGGCCAGGTTATGAGTAGCGTAGTAATTAAAGTCGATGAGGACGCCCCTCTAATGGAGTGTATAGATCATATGATAAAGCACAATATTAAGAGGCTTCCAGTAGTCAACGAATCCGGGCAAGTTGTCGGGATGCTTTATGAGCGGGATATATTTTTTGCCGTTACAAAAGCCATGTTGGAAGAGGAAGGAGTTGAGGAATGAGCCCTGAAGTATCTGCAGCAGAACCAGTAGTTATGAACTCGGCCTTCTGGACGGCAACACTAGTATTCGGCCTTGCTTACGGCCTCATAGTATCCGAGAAGATACACAAAACAATAATCGCTATATTCGGCGCAGCCGCGGTAATTGTGCTTGGAGTGCTAGAGCAGCACGAGGCATTTCATGTCGAGGAACTTGGGGTGGACTGGAACGTTATATTCCTTCTGATCTCCATGATGGTGATTATTAACCTCATGCGCCCGACAGGTCTATTTGAATATATAGCCATAAAAAGCGCAAAGCTTGGAAAAGGCGAGCCCTTTAAAATTATGGCTATATTTGCAGTAGTTACTGCGGTATTAAGTGCGTTGCTTGATAATGTTACAACGGTGCTTTTAATTGCACCTGTTACCCTCTTAATCGCAGATGCTCTTGAAGTAGACCCGATACCTTATCTTATATCTGGTGCTTTAGCGTCCAACATTGGAGGAACTGCGACCCTAATCGGGGACCCGCCAAATATCATGATAGCATCAAAAGCACGATTGGAATTCATGGATTTCATCATTAACCTTGCGCCTGTAGTCATCGTTTTAATGGTCTTTTATCTATTTGCCATAAAGTTTATCTGGGGGAGGAAGCTAAAAACAAGGGATGAGTTGAAGCAAAGAATAATGCAGATGAACGAAAAAGAAGCCATCAAAGATCCCGTTATGCTTCAAAAGTCCTTATTCGTATTGGCCGTTACCATGGCTGGTTTTGTTATGCACGGAGCGCTCCATCTAGAGCCAGCAACGGTAGCTCTTTTTGGGGCGGGACTGCTACTTCTCATTTCAAAAACTCACAATCCCCACCATATTCTAGCTGAGGTGGAGTGGCCCACAATATTCTTTTTCATGGGGTTATTTATTATAATTGGCGGTATTGTAAAAGTTGGTCTTATTGAGCTCGCATCTAACGGGGTACTTGAGATCACTAAGGGAAACCTGTTTGCCACAAGCATGGTAGTTATGTGGTTTTCTGCTTTCGCATCGGCCTTCGTTGATAACATCCCATATGTCGCTACCATGAATCCCCTAGTAATTGATATGGCTCAGAAGTTATGGCCGGATCTTTCAGGCACTCAGCTACTTCACCACCCAGAGCTTTTGCCCCTTTGGTGGTCACTTGCGCTCGGTGCATGCCTTGGTGGGAATGGAACAGCAATTGGAGCATCGGCAAATGTCATCGTAGTGGGTATGGCTGAAAGGGCGGGCCATAAGGTTTCTTTTGCAAAGTTTATGCTCTATGGCATGCCTATTATGATAGCGACCGTATTTGTTGCAATGATATACGTCTGGTTGCGGTACTATGTATTGAGTATATATATCACAATAAACAAAAAGGAGGACTCCTGCAC
>JACUUO010000003.1 GCA_014859275.1 Actinomycetota bacterium
TTCGTACATACCATGTAACAATATCACGGTTGATTTTGGCGCTCTGTTATTTAATTTATAGTAGCGCCCGTAAACGGTGTTGTTTTTCAGGTGGGGTGTCTCGACTTTGCTTGAGAAAGCATAATGGTATATATTGATCGAATCCTTTACCTTAACCCTCTTAAGAAATAGCTTAGGTGTTTTAATAAGCCTTTTCAGTGGAATAGGCGGGTTATCAAGCAAGAGAAGGTTTTGATCTTTAAATGCTTCAGATGCACTAAACCTTGGTGATAAGATATCGATGGCTAATCCATCGATTGCTCGGGCAAATAATTTGTTCATGATACACAAACTCTCTGTTGTAGGTGTACATTGGCGTTCGAATACTATTTTTAGCAAATTTTGCCATAGATATCAACCTAATTTCCAGTATTTATTCACCATTATCTGAAGCTCAATCGCATTACCAGGGCGAATAGTAAAGGGGACTGCAAAATGGCACTCGATCTACTTGCGGTTTTGGATAATGGTGAATAGTTTCAATTTCCATAACTATTCACTCCAAATTACCAGGTTTAAATACCGCTTGAGAAGCACTTTTATGATCCTAGGACAAGTAGTGCGGAAGTCAGGGGAGATCATTAATTACGAGCCTCTCACCAACCTGAAGGTGGGTGGTTAAGGGAAGAAAACTCCTGGTAAAAGAAGTGTGTCCTAGTGCGTTACCATTCTAGCTTATTAAACACCAAACCAGAGAGGAGCTTTGGATGGAAGTACGTGGATTTTTGCGGCATAACCTCACTAGCACCGGCGATATCCCTAATATCGCCGACCCTGGTAGGATTTAGGAAAAAGGCCATCTGGTACTTACCATCCGTTACCAGGAGCACGGCCTCGTGCTCGTCGGTGGTGAACTTTATACTGTTTTCGATGTTGGTTCCACCAAAGCCTAGTATGCGGTTGATGATTACATGATGGAGGATGGTGACGTCAAGGAGCTTCCACGCCCTGGATTTGCTTTCATCAAGAAGCTCCACGATGCTATCCGCATCTCTGATTTTAAGCAAGTAATAGGTATTATCTCCTAAATAAATACCGATACAGTGCAAATCAGCATTTCTAGCAAGGCCGGACATGACCTCTTCGACCGAAGAGAGCTGCTCTATTTCAAAGATATGCTCGAGATTGTTCCGAAACTTGCTGCGGTTAATCTTCGGTAGATTCTTCAATGCCCTGTGGGTCGGTAGAATTGTTAGGCCATCACTGTCCATATTCACAAACATCATCATGGTATAATCAAAGGGCGCCTTGCCAGAGTTATCGCCCGTTATCTGCCTCATCTCGTTCCTATAGTTAAGAGCGGTCTCATATCTGTGATGGCCATCGGCGATGAAGAGCGGTTTATCGCGCATTAGCTCGGTGATAGAGCTAATCGCCTCTGGATCACGTAGCGTCCAGAGGCGATGGGAGACCCCATCTATCTCTATATCGATACGGGGCTTACCTCCCATATGTTTATAAAGGATATTATCTATCTTCTGCTCCGGATCGGAGAATAAGCTAAAGATCTGGCTAAAGTTAGTGCCACAGGCTCTCAGAAGACGCAACCTATCCGCTTTAGGTCCCTTAAGGGTTTTTTCATGAGCTTTAATTCTACCTGTCGAGAAATCCTCTATTTTCGCGAGTGCAATAAACCCAACTCTTTTTTTACGGGCATCTCTGACAGTATACTCTTGCTCGTAAATATAGGTGGCTGGCTCGGTATCTCTGACAAGCACGCCTTTCTCAAGCCACTCGATAAAGGTATTGCGCGCTCTCATATATTTACTATTTTTTGAGCTGTCGCCGGATGATCCTTGCGGGAGGATAAGGCGAACTACGTTATACTTGTTTTCATTTAGCAAACGCCTCTGTTCTTCATCGCTTATCACATCATAGGGGGGGGCGACTACGGCTGCGAGGTCCTCGATAACATCTTTATCATATAGGAACCCCTTAAAAGCTCTAATTTCTGCCAATCCTTAATTCTCCAATCCGATTGTTGCAGTAGTAGCTTGCACGGCAATCTACGTTCGGTGCTGCCCTATTGTTTTCTAATATACTAAGGAACTAGCTTGCTTTATGCAAGCGCCGTGAGCAATCAGTCGGTAGGTTTAACATCAGGCAAGAAAGCGGATGATAAATGCTTAGTTAGTAAATAAAGCTACGAATTAGCTAGCCTGCATGCTTACTCTGTTCAAGCTCTTTATTTGGTGCTTTGTCCTTTAATTGCATTGGAACTGGTTCCTCTACCTTACCCTCTTGTTCTGTCTTTGCAGATCGTTCTTGTCTTGCGAGAGCGGTGTCTAGACGTATAAAGTAACCTTCACCGAGTTTTCCGCCGAGGGTTCCACCGATAACGGCAAGAATGACTATGATAACTAACGTAGTTGCAACAGAGCCGATTGTTTCTATGATCGGGCCTAATACATCGATACCCAGGCTGTTTCCAACAATAACCACAAATGTACAGGCAAAAAGTAGCGCCAATAAGCTAAGAACAACAATCATTGCCCCATTGATAGCCCCTGCAAGTGCAGCCATGCGTCCGGCAACGTAGCCACCCACGAAGAAGGAGATAAACATTGAAACGAAGATAACAAAGTTGAAGGAAAAGCTGATAGGCTGACCATTCTTATTCAGAGATGAAGCGAGGTCTATGTTTAGAGACAATGCGATTCCAATAGCTCCAGCAATGATAACGAATAATATGAATAGGCTAGTGATCCAACCTACTAGTATCGCACCTAACTTAATTCGAGATACCGACACGCTGCCTCCTATCTAAAATTAGATACGGATTACCAATAACCAATCGCGGACCATTTAGAAGATCTACCTCCAACTTACAACGGGCACGCATCAGTAGGCTTAAATACTGATGCTCCCAAAAGGTCAGGCGGCAAGTATAAACATCCGAGACTAATGTTCCCGGTTAAACTCCGGTCAAAACTCACACTTGGGCTATTTTCGCATAAACTATCTTTTGGTATAGTACAACGTCGCAGATTACTGACAGTTGATAGCTATTTTAAAATCGATTGAATTATTGTTGCTTGCGATTGCACGGCAATGCTTATTATGAGGCAATGAGTTTAGCAGCTAACGAAAGATCTATTGTAGCAACTAATCACGCTCTTATCGCTCTATTGATAAAATTTTCATTGAATCATAGAATGGGTTGGCGCAAGTTTAGTGGGTTATTCTTCGCATTTCAGGGGGTAGAGGCGATAATTCGCTTCAACGGCGTTAACCAACATAGAAATTTTAGCGATTTAAAGGGAGCGCTTGCTATTGCAATTTAGTCAACTTGTTGTTCATTCTATACATTATTAGGATAATGATATAATTGATTGGCGTCACGTTTAGATAGTGGCATGGACTTGCTTTTTTGAGGAGCTGATAATAATTTTGAGGAGGTGATAATAACTCTCTATGCTAGCGGTCTTAGCCTCATCCTGTGCTAGCGTATTCTGGCTTTATGCATTTTATTTAAACCATCGGGGTCCAGATAATTAGTTATATCTTCTTTGAGAGGACCCTCGCACGTTTCGTACCTATCACGAAACGAACGCTGTTTAGATTGCTTGTGGACTAGTATTTGGTGGTGTTTAACTGTGAACGTAGCTGGCGATTTACAATGTACATCTTTTATTGGACAAAATAAGCGGGGGATGGCAGTGCGAGATGACCAGTGGCTGAGGGGTAAGCTTGATAAGATATGGTCGGAATTCTTTTCCGATGTTCCAAAGACCGATAAAGTAATTATTCACTTCAGTAAGAGATGCAGGAATAGGCTAGGCTCCATTCGCCTAGTAAATAATACGTTCAGCGAGATAAAAATTAATGGGTTTTTAAAAGGACCGGATATCCCTGAGTTCGTTTGCGAGGCGGTCGTTGCGCATGAGCTGACCCATTACATTCACGGGTTCGGCTCAAGCCGGCCTCAACTCTATAAGTACCCGCATCGCGGCGGTGTCGTCGCCCGCGAAATGATAAGAAGGGGCCTTGGTGAGGTTCACTATGCTGCAAAGGATTGGATAAATACAAACTGGATTGATTATTATAATCAAAAACAGGGACGTAAATAATTCTGAAGATGAGTAAATCCTAAGAAAGGTTCTAGCTTGGGCAAGAATGCGTATGAATTATTCCAACAAGGAAAGAGCTTGCTTGAGGAAAAACATCCGGCGCAGGCTGCCCTGGTTCTGGAGAAAGCAAAGGGCTTATTTCCCAATAAGGGATCGATAAGAGAGGCCCTTGGGAGGGCATACTTTAACTACGGCCAGTATTGTTTGGCAAAGGAAGAGTTCGATAAAGCGGTCGAGATAGAGCCGACTAATCACTATGCGCACTTCGGCCTTGGTCTTTGCTTCAAGAAAATGGGCGATAATGATATGGCATACCGCCATTTAAAGCTGGCAATCGCTATGAAACCGGATGATTTAGGATGATTTATATATTAAGGCTCTTGCAAGGCTGTCAATCTAGTACACCATCAAAGATCACTTGGTAAGTAACAATTACGAGAATCGATAATCGAGAATCGACCAAATCGAAAATGGGTTAATGCCGCATCAGCTTTTCGGGTAGTATAGATGGAGTATGAAAATACTCCATCGTCTGCGTTTTTAGGCGGAATTACCAGCCCACGTAGGAGGTCTAATGAGAGAGAGTAGGAATATCCTCATCGAGAAGCTCGCTGGAAGCCCGGTTTTCGAGCATGGGGTTGAGATTGTTGAGCGAAAAGGCGTCGGGCACCCTGATTCCATCTGTGATGCAGTAATGGAGGACATATCCATCGCTCTTAGCAGGGAGTACTTAAGCCGCTTTGGGAGGGTTCTCCACCATAATGTAGATAAAGGTCTGCTCATAGCGGGTGAGGTGGAGCATAAGCTCGGTGGCGGGCTCGTCACCCAGCCGATGCGCCTGGTCATCGGCGATAGGGCGACTTTTGAATCTGATGGCGAGCGCATCCCGGTTGAAAAGATTGCCGTAGAAACGGCCAAGAGGTGGATAAGGGACAACCTTCGTTTCGTTGATCTAGATAGGGATTTTGAGTTTGAGGTTGAGTTAAAGCCCGGCTCACCGGAACTCGCCGATATATTCGCACGAGGAAATCGTGTTCTCGGGGCGAACGATACTTCGGCGGCTGTTGGCTATGCCCCTCTTACCTCAACGGAGAAAATGGTCCTCGCAACAGAGCACTATTTGAACTCTTCGGGGTTTAAGGAGCAATTCCCAGCAGCTGGAGAGGATGTCAAGGTTATGGGATTTCGTACCGGCAAAGACCTCAATCTAATTATTGCCATGCCGCTCGTCGACCGTTTCATCGACAGCCCAGAGGCCTACTTTAATCTCAAGCAGCAAATACTGGATGACGTGGTGGAGTTTGCGAATGATAAAAAGCAGAAAGATCTGGATAACATCTATGTTGATTTAAACACCCTTGATGATCCAAGCCGGGGAATCGGTGGTATTTATTTGAGCGTTACTGGGACATCAGCTGAGGATGCTGACTCGGGCGAAGTGGGGCGTGGAAACCGCGTAAATGGTGTGATATCGTTAAACCGGCCCACGGGAACCGAAGCAGCGGCCGGCAAGAATCCCGTAAGTCATGTAGGTAAAATATACACTATCCTGACTCACCGTATTGCAAATGAGATTTATAACTCAGTCGAGGGAATCCGGGAGGTCTATATCTGGCTCTGCAGCCAGATAGGGCAACCGATCGATGAGCCCAGGATAGCCTCGGCCCAGCTGATACTGGAGTCAGGGATTTCTATAGATAAAGTTACTCCTAAGGTTGAAGAAGTCATAGGCCTTGAGCTGGCAAACATCATCTCATTCACGTCTGAGCTATCAGAAGGTAGATATAAGGTATGGTAGATACCTATGCGGTCATTTTCATTCTTGCACGCTCTCTAACCATTGCTTCTGAATACTCGAGCGTTCCACTGCAATTCCCGTGACGCGATCTACCGCATATCACCCTACCGGGCGCACGAAGAAAAAGAGAGGGGATCACGTCCCCTCTCTGACTTAATTCTACTATCTAACTTTGCCCTTATGTCCGGTAGCAGGTACTTTCTTCAGGTCGGAATGGCATGTTGTGCAATTCTCTTTTCCGCGGGTGAACTGACCTGCCGAATAGTTGGTGCCCAGATAATGACAGGATACGCAGACCGTCTTGTCACCCGGAGTTGGAACCGTGGTCAACGGAACGCCTGCATTCAGCATTTCAACAGCCTTGGCTGCAACATCACCCGAGAGTATCGCACAACGCTCGGACCTCTCAGGGGAGCCGCTGGCATAACCGGAAGCCCGGCACCAATTCGTTACTGACGCATGGCAGTGAGTCGTTTTGGCCACACTCTGGGTAAGCGGTCCGGTAGGGGCATATAAGTTTGTGGGCAGGGCTGTTTCACAATACCAGGTCAGGAGGTCAGATATCTTTTCAGAATAATTCGAAACTTGACAGAAAAATGATAAGATTTGGCTAGCTTCTTTCACCTCCCTTTGGATAAATTTCAGGTGAGTCTTTTAAAGAGTGCCGGAGACTTACCTGCGAGTCCAAATGTTGCTTTCGCTCTTCAGACCCACCAAATATTCCATCCTTCTGCTTGAAGGACTGCAAATATATTTAAGCTTTTAATTGCTAATAACAGTGATGTGAATTAGCTTTCAAGCCAAAGCATCGGTGCTTGCCGTCAAAAGACCGAAGTCTGCCGGTATTCCTTCCAAACTGAAATATTATCAAGCTACCGTCACAGAAACGTCAAAAAACCGACCATTTGTTGATAAAATTAGAATTTATTTCAAAGGGTTAAAGGGGGATGTTAAAGGGAACGCTGCGCCCCTCTTAGATTTACATAGCATCTTAGCTATTACCTAGTATTCCTATTAACAATATAGACAACCGCTACTACATTATGGTATAGTTGGTACACTTGGTAAGCAAAGGGAAGCGATGAAGGCCTATCTTTATCTGGTCACTTGGGTAGACTCTGAGCAAATAGTGAACCCGACCCTTCTTTGGGGTCGGGTTTTTTTACGTGAGGGGCCACATTAGTCTCCAGTCGGTATGGGCAAGAGATGAAAGATTGAGATTGCCACGTCGCTATCGCTCCTCGCAATGATGGGGTATAAGGCTTGCAATGGCAGCAGTCAATGCAGTGCTGACGGGCACTAGGCTTTGCCCTTGATTCTGCAAGCAAATCGCTTAAATAAGGATAAATGCTATTATATGAGGGAAGCAGCAAACAAGAATATTTCCGGTCCCTAAATGGGGTGAATATCTATTAGAGAGATCATTTACCTTAAATTGGATTCAATATTTTATCTATTGTCACCCTTGCTGTAACAAGAGGATCTATAAATGCATTTTCCATATCATACTCGATATCCCTCTTGTTAGAGAGGTATGTAATCCGATCTTGCATTCTTCTTCTGAGGAACTGAAGATAGTTCATTTTTCTCGTTGGCTTGTATTTTTTATCGTAATTGGCATCAAACAGGTCTACTCCATTCTGAGGTATCATGAGTCCAGGGAACAGCTTCCATTCTCTCCACTTTATTGACTTTCTTACTATGCCCGTAACAATAGAAAGCGATAACTGCAGGGGAATATCGATCTCTTTTCCCGGTAACCCAAAGGCGTGTGTGTTCATTACGTAGCATTCAGTTCCAAGTTTGAACAGCTTTCTAAATTGTTGACAGTCAACCATCAGTGGGTGGACTCTAAACGGATTGGCAAAAGGCTCTATAACAAGTTTCTCAAGTTCTTCAGCTGGAACATTCTCAACCCCTTTAGCTCTCATAGTGCTAAGCGATGCTCCCATCGCAACAGCAAGACCTAAATCCGTAACTTTACAAACGGGGGGTAGTGAGGGATCTTTTTGCAGCCATATAACGCTACCAGGTCTTTTACAGTGATTAGCATGGTTAAACATATCTCGTGACTTAATACAGCGCCCATTCTCGTTTCTGATATCCTCGGCTACAATCAATCTAGAGCTATCGTCTAACTCCGTTACCGCTACGTTCTGTGCAGAATAAAAGAATTTTATGTTTGGATCGTTAAACTTTACGGCATCGGTTTTGTCAAAAAGGCTTGGCTCAAGAGCAACTGTGGTATCAGCATCGAGATCAATGAGGAACGCGTCATCGTGAATGACCGTAACTTTTTCGTTCTCTTTTAACGTTTCACCATGGTCATGACTATTAGTCAGCGATGATTTTCCTGAGCCCGATAACCCGAAAACAGCTATTGGGGAGTTTTCACTGATGGTTTTAATCCCACCGTGGCATGCGACCATGTTTTGTCTTGTCCCGATAGTCCACGCAAGAGTGAGCGTACCCTTTTTTCTTTCACCAAAATAGCGCAAACCAAGTAAAGCTGCACAATTCTCGTTCTCGTCGATTATGACAAGTCCGTCAGGAAATCTGGCGTCTCGCCATTCGGGATCGGCAAGCACCAGGATGTCAGGCTCATTTATCTGTCTTGAGTTCTTGTATATACCTGTCCATGGTTGCATCCATGGTGTAAAATTAGTGCCCCAATCAAACATATTCTTTGCATCGGTTACAGGGCTAAGAAGGTTGGCCTTTATCATAAAGTCAGGGTGAAGGCCGACGATGGCCTCAAGCCACAGCGCCCCACGCTTGTTTAGCTGGTATATAGCTTCGCTGAGTATTCGTAAGTACTCTCCCTTATCCGCTCCCATCTCTCTTACAAGCCGTCTTGCTCTTGCAGTACGTCCTACAATACCTCCATCGTTTGAAACAAGAACTTTTGCATCCTCTGAAAGACCAAACTGTTCGGGTTTATAGAAAGGATGTGACGTTACTACGACTTCCGGTTGTTTTAATGTCAAGCTATAAAGTTCAGGAATGGTTGTTTTTCTGACAGAATTAGCATAGAATGCACTTTCAAGCATTGCCCTCCACGCCGAGCGTGGAGGTATTTGAGCACTTGCCATTAAATTATTCCTCCTTGGTAAGTTTTCCCATTAGTAATTAGGATACTACCTACCTAGGTGTTTTGGCAACGCATCTATGTTTGTACAAGCTACTGACACTTGACGAGATCAATCCAGGTAATATAGGGAAGATATTTGGCGCAGGGATATTGTATCTTAAAAGAGAATGTAGCAAAAACTCTTTAAGATACTAAAAAACTCCTACAAGAAAACCGGTAAGCTGTTGACTATCTGTCCTAAGCACTTCTAGAATACAAAGAGATTGGCAGTGAGAAGCAATAGGGATTATTAGGAACAATATTAAGGAGCAGGAAAGGTGAAAACATAGTTTGATAATCGGCCAATTGAGTTTATAGGAGTTGTGATGCTATTCTTAGTGGAGGTATCGGTTGAGATTTTTGCTTGCTTTAATTGTAATCATTAAGCGATTGAAATATCGTAATAACGAAGGGCAGGATTAGATAGGTTAATAGATACAATTGATACAGTTGTTCCCAAGCCAAAGATAGATTAGCTTGCTTGCTTCACTAATTAAAGTTCTGTGGAAATTGAGGAGGCATTTAAGGAGAAACTTATGAAGATTAAACTAGTTAGAGACGGCATTGTTCTTACACCTGAGAACGAAATGGAGGAAATATACATGAATGATTTTCTAGGGCTTGGGAAGAAAAGGGAAAATACTTGCTTTTGTTATACAGGGGTTACTTTTGCAGGGGATGAGCGAATGCCTGAATATGAATGGACCATTACTAAAGAAAAAATAGAGAAACTCCCCTGGTAATTGAAGCCTAATAAAGCACAAAAGAGCGGGATTTAATAACCCACTCTTTTGCTCTGCTTTTGCATTACTATCTATTATTTACTTAAGCCTCAAGCATACCACCATCAGCCTCATCAGCCGCTTCCTCAGGATTGGATCCCCCGGTTCCTCCGGTAGTGGATGCGCCATCTGCAGCCTCAGGCATAGCGGCCCCAGTTTTTCTGAAGATTATCTTATCGTCTTCGGCATCGACGATGACGGTATCCCCCTCGGAAAACTCGCCTCTAAGCAACTTAGAAGCAAGCGGATTTTCGATGCGCCTTTGAATCGTTCGCCTTAATGGCCTTGCACCGAGAAGCGGATCGAAGCCTTCTTTGGCAAGCATATCTTTGGCCGCATCGCTTAGCTCAAGTGCTATCTGCTGGGCCTTGAGTTCTCGCTCAACGCGCAGCATCAATATGTCGACGATCTTCCTTATCTGCTCAGAAGTGAGCGGATGGAAGACTATTATCTCATCGACGCGGTTCAGGAATTCTGGCCTGAAGCTTTTTTCAAGCTCACGAAGTACCTGTTCCTTGATGCTCTCAAACCGCTTGGCTTCCTCAATGACCACCTTGAACCCAATTGTCGAGGCCTGCTTGATGAGATGACTGCCGATGTTCGATGTCATGATGATAACCGTGTTCTTAAAGTTGACCGTACGTCCCTTCGCATCGGTTATCCGTCCATCATCCATTATCTGAAGCAATATATTGAGCACATCTGGGTGCGCCTTTTCGACCTCGTCGAAAAGTACCACGGAGTACGGGCGACGCCTTACCGGCTCGGTGAGCTGTCCGGCCTCTTCGTATCCGACGTAGCCGGGAGGTGCACCGATCAATCTTGATACGGTGTGCTTCTCCATGTATTCGGACATATCAATCCTTATCATCGCCTCTTCATCGCCGAAGAGGTGCTCGGCTAATGCTCTTGCAAGCTCAGTCTTCCCAACACCGGTCGGACCAAGGAATATGAATGATCCGATCGGCCTGTTTGGGTCTTTTAGGCCCGCTCGGGCGCGCCTGATAGCTTCCGATACAGCCTCGATGGCTTCTTCCTGGCCGATAACTCTCTTATGGAGGGACTCCTCCATCTTAAGAAGCCTCGTCTTCTCCTCCTCAACGAGCTTGGTTGCGGGAACACCGGTCCAACCGGATACTATCTCGGCGATATCTTCGGTGGTTACGACCGCATCAGCCATACCCCTGGCACGAGCCCAGTCGCGCTCGGCCTTCTCGAGCTCTTCCTTAATCTCCTGCTCCTTCTCGCGGAGCCTCATGGCCTTCTCGTAATCCTCGGCCTTGACCGCCGCTTCCTTCTCGCGCTGGATGACTTCAAGCCTTTCCTCTATACCCCTTACATCAACCGGTGGAACAGTTGACTGAAGCCTTACCTTAGCCCCCGCCTCATCTACGAGGTCGATCGCCTTATCTGGGAGGAACCTGTCGGTTATGTACATATCGGATAGCTCAGCTGCGGCTACAATCGCGTCGTCGCTTATTGCCACCCTGTGGTGGGCCTCGTAACGGTCACGAAGGCCCTTGAGTATCTCTATGGTATCCTCGACCGTCGGCTCGCCCACCATGATCGGCTGGAACCTTCTTTCAAGGGCGGAATCTTTTTCGATATGCTTTCTATACTCATCCAGCGTCGTCGCGCCGACTACCTGCATCTCCCCTCTAGTAAGAGCGGGTTTTAGCATGTTGGACGCATCGATTGCACCCTCGGCTGCACCGGCACCGGCGATCGTATGAAGCTCATCGATAAAGATGATGATCTCGCCGCCTCTCTCGCGGATCTCGTCCATAACCCTCTTCAGGCGTTCCTCAAACTCGCCCCGGTAGCGTGTCCCGGCAACCATTCCGGCCAAATCTAATGCCACAACCCTCTTATTCTTAAGGATATCAGGTACTTCTCCGGCCATTATCTTCTGTGCGAGGCCTTCGGCAATAGCCGTCTTACCGACCCCCGCCTCGCCGATTAACGCTGGGTTGTTCTTTGTACGACGGCTGAGGATCCTTATGATCCTCTCGATTTCTTTCTCGCGGCCGATGACCGGATCGAGTTTTCCTTCGCTGGCAAGCTGGGTGAGGTCACGGCTATACTGATCGAGCGTAGGCGTTTTGCTTTTTCTCGGTATGGCTGAAGCCGCAGGCGGCATCTCGCCTCTACCAACCATGTTTGTTATCTCCTGTCTTGCGCGTCTAAGATCGATTCCGCGTCTCTTTAATACCTGTGCGGCAATGCCCTCATCTTCTCGTATTAAACCGAGAAGGAGGTGTTCAGAGCCAATGAACCTTTCGCCCGCTGATCTTGCCTCCTCGAGTGCAAGCTCAAGGGCCCTTTTGCTTCGCGGGTTTAGTGGTATCTCTTTTTCGGCCGCACCCTTGCCCCGGCCGATCAGGTCCTCGACCTCTTTCCTTAAGTCATCGAGGTTAACGCCGAGGTCCATTAGTATCCTGGAGCCGATCGGTTCGCGACTCAATCCCAGGATGAGATGCTCTGTGCCGATATAATCAAAGTTAAGTCTGACCGCTTCATTTGCTGCCAGGTTAAGCGCTTCCTGTGCGCCTGCAGAAAGCATTTCTAAAATATCTCCGCGGCGCTGCTTGAAGAACTCCGGGAACATCTTTGATATATCTGGTATACCGAAGAGACCACCGAAATCCTCAAGCGGTGATCCCGGAAGTATTCCTAAATCGCGCGCACACTCTTCGCAGACGTAGGCGACCTCTTTTTTATCACCTTTAATCTGTGTATAGGTGACGCTGGCAGGTCTCTCGTTACATCTCTGACAAAGCAAAGGACTCAACCTCCTTTTCACTCTATAAATTTCTTCCCGTTCTTTTTACTTACGACGAACGGGAAGATATAATTTTATGCGGTTTAAACCACACTGTCTATAAATATTATATCAGCCTATGCAATAACAAGGTTTGGGATTGGCTGGCTGGAAATCGGTGAATGGGTGAATCGGTGAGTAGGTGAGTAGGTGAGTAGGTGAATTGGAGTGTGGGTAGGAAGTGTGGGCACTACCTTGATGTACCAATGTGAGGGTAGACGTAGTTGCCCGATTCATCGGGCGATAGAACTTAAGCAGTTGCCCGATTCATCGGGCGGACCCTGGCAATGTGAGAGATCGCCCCATAAATGGGGCAACTACGAATGGATATTGGCATGTTAGCACATCAAGACCGGTAACTGCAGCACCATTAAACTGCGGCACTTTTTGTGCTACTATAAGCGGGATAATGAAAATGGCGATCGTATCTCAAATAATGAGTATAGTTGATAGTATAGCTCCAGCCTACCTGAGATTTGAGGATGATAAGATCGGGCTTCAGGTAGGCAGTCCGGACGCTGCAATCAATAAAGTCCTGGTTACCCTGGAGCTTACTAAAGAAGTCATCAATGAGGCCCAAGATAAAGGGGTTCAGCTCATACTATCTCACCATCCCCTGATTTTTCAGAGCCTCGACCGGGTATTGGCCGATGACCATGTCGGTGGGCTGGTTACGAGTCTAATAAAATCTGACATATCGCTTCTCACTGCGCATACTAATCTCGACCGTGCCAGAGGTGGCACCAGCGACGTGCTAGCTCGCACCCTTGACTTACAGGATATTGAAGTGATGCTTCCAGCAAGGGATATCCAGATGTTCAAGCTGGTGGTTTTTGCCCCTAAAGATAACGTGGACGAGATGATCTCCGCCTTGGGCAATGCTGGCGGAGGGGTTATCGGTGATTACAGCCACTGTACTTTTAGGACTGAGGGGACGGGAACGTTTTTTCCAATGACCGGAACGCGCCCTTACCTTGGGAATATCGGTGAGCTAAACCAAGTAGGTGAGTATAGGCTCGAGATTCTGGTCGCGCCCGATAGAATTGAGAGGGTAACCAAAAAGATGTTGGATGTTCACCCATACGAGGAAGTGGCCTATGATATCTACGAGGTAAAAAATCCCCCAGCTGGCGCAGGATTTGGCCGCATTGGGAACATGAAAAAGCCGCTAAAGCTTCGCGATTGTGTCGAGCGCTGGAGTGAAAGGCTTGGCTCCGAGCTTAGGGTGTCTGGGGATTGGGAAATGATTATAAGTAGAGTAGCTGTTTGTGGCGGGAGCGGCGGTGAACTCATCGGGGCCGCTAATGCTACCGGGGCCGACGTGTTTGTAACCGGTGATGTGAAGTATCATACGGCGCACGCTGCGCGTGCAATGGGCCTGGCCCTTATTGATGCAGGCCATGCCGAAACTGAAAGGCTAATTGTGCCGGAGATTGCCAGAAAACTCCAGGATCGCATCTTCGAATCGGGCCTGAAGGTCGATGTCTTAGCATCGGATATAGATACCAACCCATGGAATAAGGGATAGATATGGACGAACATAAAGCGCTATCACAACTTCAAGAGATCGACTCGCAGGTCGATGTTCTTGATTATCGCGAAAAAAATCTTCCAGAGCGCAATAATTACTTGAGGCTAAAAGAAGAGGTCAGCAAGATAGAGGGGCTGTACAAGGCTGTCTCAAAAAAGCTCCACGATGAGGCGTTAGTCCAAAAAAGGCTTGAAGATAAACTTGACATTCTTAGCGCTAAGATAGACAGGGAGCAGAAGCGTCTATATAGCGGCACGATAAAAAACCCTAAGGAGCTGGCGAGCATACAACGGGAACTTGAGCATCTCAAGGAACAGGTAGATAATATTGAGACCGATCTTTTAGGACAGATAGATGTGGTTGATAAATTAAAATCCGATAGTAGGGTTATTGAGGATAGGTTGGCCTCTAAAAGAGCTGAGCTTGATGAGGCTAAAAGTAGGATGGAAGAGGTTTTAGCTGATATCAACGATAAGAGAAGGTTCTTACAGGCTAAGAGAGAGCCGGTCTATGCATCTCTTAGCGAGGAGACCAGGGAGCTATATAACAGGGTGAGGATTAAACAACCGCTGGCGGTAACGGTTCTAGAAGAGGGTATTTGCCTGGGCTGTAGGGTTGAGCTTCCAAGCACGGAAGCGGAGAGGATATTGAGTTCATTGAGGCTCGAGCGGTGTCCAAATTGCAGCAGGGTACTGGTGAAGGTGTGATGGCGGGGCATAAGAGGTTAATGATCTACAGTGATGGTGCAGCCAGGGGCAATCCTGGGCCTGCTGGCGCAGGGGGCCAAGTACTTGATTCGTCGGGAAATGTGCTCGCCGAAGTGTCCGAATACCTTGGTGAAATCACCAATAACGCTGCCGAGTACAAGGCCCTTATACTAACGCTTGAGCGTGCTTTACAATTCACGCCGGTGGAGATTGAGATTCGCTCGGATAGTGAACTACTGGTAAAGCACCTTCACGGTGAGTACAGGGTTAAGAACGAGAGTTTAAAGCCGCTCTTTGAGAGAGTAAAGCAGCTTTTGGCTGGGATTAATAAGGTCGATGCAAAGCATATTTACAGGAGCGAAAATATCCGTGCAGATGAACTTGCAAATGAGGCCATCGATAGGTTTATAAAGGGCGAGAAGGTGGATGTGAGGATCGATGGGCTGCCTGAGCAGGGAAGCCTGTTTTAAGTTCAGGACGATTACTGGAAACACCGGCCAAGAAAGCGGTCTGAGTGATGGTTTATGCAACTGTTAAGTCAATGCCCTGCGCAGAGCCTTGCGAGCAATAGTAACCTGGTTAGCTTTCTCATTAAATTCTGCGGGTGTATAACATAGAGCTTCTAGCGCTTGGGGTAAGTGCCAGTAGTCATAAAGCATCTTAGTACAGGAGGTAAAAAAGACTCCTTCAAAATCTGGCGAAACGATTA
The DNA here is from genome assembly GCA_014859275.1 of Actinomycetota bacterium. GTDB lineage: Bacteria > Actinomycetota > Aquicultoria > Aquicultorales > Aquicultoraceae > Kmv33. The sequence goes on from JACUUO010000003.1 coordinate 15,588, forward strand.
TAAAGTCACAATCACTATCTTTAAGAGCATTATTTTTTGCCCTTGAGCCAAAAAGGATGATTCGACCGACATTAAAATTAGCTTTAATGTCCCGTATGAACTGTAAAACCTGTTCGTTTACTTTAATTTCTTCTTGGTCCATACGACTATCTCCTCAGCTTGTGTAAGATGTGCTCTCGGTTTGCCAGTCCCTCGCCAATTATGCCGCCGATGACTTCGGCAGGCAATAGGAGTGATAAAGCAACTGCTGGCCAAAAATCGAAACCTGCGCCACCAAAGCCCCGCGCTGAACCATAATAGACTCTATCTATACCGATTACGCCCACGATAAAACCAGAAATCCAACCGTACTGCTTTCCGATGTAGCCAGCAGTAAGACCCCCAACACTGCCCGAGATTATAGTTGCCACTGCACCAAAACAAGCTATATCAGCACCATATGCAAATAGGTCTCTAACGCTTTGTCCATTTAGTAATACCACCGCTAGTATAGGCATCAATAAGAGAAGCAAAGTAGCTCCAGCTATAATGCCTAAGATTACTCGAAGAATGGCTATAATCCATGACGTCATGTTGTAGCCCTGCAAGAATCCGCAATCTTGTCTAAGCATATTGGATGTTAGCCTAACAAGTAAATTGCACATTTATAATCGTTCGAGAGTCGCCCGCTATTCTCCACCATACGCTGCCCTAAATGTTCGCTCAGCCTCGTACTTAATCACTGCCAGTGTCTTTCTTGCGAAGATATAGTGAACTGGTTTGGTAAGAATCCAGTATGCCCTTTGAATTAGTGCCGGCCGTGGAGAGATCAAATCCAGAGATAGAACCGTTCCATTATCTGCTTGCTTAATGATGTATCCAGCCTCTAAATCAAATAGCTTGGTTTTGAGCGTAAAGAAATACTTTTCACCTTCTTTTGCTTCTGAGAGTGTAAACGGACCGAATGAGTCCCCGATAGCCAGTGGTCGTTTCATATTTTCTCTTGCCGTATGAAAGAAGCGGCGCGAGATAAGCATTTTAAGTCCTGACTTAAAGTGGCCGATTAAAAATACGCGAAGCGCTAAGAATGGCCAGGATTCGAGCATCCTAAATATCGGAAACTTACCCGGCCTCTCTTCAAGGTGCCGATACACGTCCATTGGCGCTGCACGTATAAAAATGTTATGGCTTTCTCTAATCATAGGACCCTTTTTAGGGGTGGTTGTTAAATATGTCATTGCAATCATATGTTAATATGCTATTATTGCCTTATTATAAATTGCTAAGCAACCGTTATTATTAACATACACCTATGCTTAATGTTCAATAGAAGTGATACTTTACTAAATAAAATCCGTAGCATTTGTTTTTGAGCGGTCTTTTTCAAGTAGCTAGCTGCCGCCTGCAAAAAGGGTGTGGGTGATGTGCTAAAGATTATAATAGCTGAAGATGACCCTTACATAAGGTTAATCTTGCGAAGGATTATCGAGAAAATCTCAGGATTAGAGGTAGTAGCAGAAGCAGAAGATGGCATTAAGCTTATCCGTCAAGTAGAAAAGCTGATGCCAGATGTCGTGTTTTTAGATATCACCATGCCCACTATGAATGGATTAGAGGCGGCTAAAAAGATCTTTAGCATAGACCCCACCATCGCCATGATCTTTGCAACTGCCCATGACAGCTACATGCGCGAGGCCTTTGAGGTCTATGCCTTTGATTATCTTGTTAAACCGTTTAACCTTGATCGCATCAGACAGACGCTGTCCCGGATAAAGGAGATAAAGGCAAAAGAAAGGGGTGATGGCTCTTCTGCAACACAGCCCATCACTAACAGACTTACCGGACGAGAGAAGCAGATTTTAAGGCTTCTTAAGAGAGGTTTGCCATATAAAGAAATTGCTGCTGAGCTCAATATTACTATAAAAACAGTTGAATCCCACGTCACAAAGATATTCAGGAAGCTTCAATGCAATGACCGCTTTGAGTTAATTGGTAGAAAAGACCTAAAAATTGATTAGGGAAAACTAAGGTTTTTTCAGGGTTTTTAGGGGTTTTTCAGGTTGCTATGCATTGATATGCAATGCAACAATATAGGCATCACAAAAACGCTAACTTAGCATTGTAGAGTTAGGTTTGTTGATGACGCATAAACTTGAGGAAATCTTTTAAGACTTAAGCGACAAGTAGCATACCAAATATAGAACATTACAAGTTCTGAGTCAGGGCGAACCAGAGGAGTGGTTTTCTGGCAGAGAGTGTCTTAATGCGATGGCAAAAGAAGGGAGGATGATGGTTAATAAAAAACAGAAGGCTAATTCAATGTTGATATAGGCTTTAACTTAAGGAATGGATTTATAAGAGAATTGGTACTTTGCCCTTTATGAATAGGTTCAGGAAAGACATCAATTCTTAATATTATGGCTGGGTTTCTTGCACCAACATCAGGAAAAGTTTTTTATGGCAGTTCGAACCTATATGAGCTAAGCAGCGTAAACATTGCAAAGTATCGCAATAGAGAAATTGGCATAGTACATCAATTTTTTAATCTTATCTCAGATTTTAACGCCATTCAAAATGTAATGACACCGCTGCTTGTCTCTGGGAAAAAACGGCGTGAGGCAATTGAGATAGCAGAGATGATGCTTGAGAAAGTAGGCGTTCTTTCAAGAGCGAAACATTATTCATCAGAGCTATCCGGCGGAGAGCAGCAAAGAGTGGCAATTGCCAGGGCGCTTGTTAATAAACCCAAAGTGGTATTAGCGGATGAGCCAACTGGCAATCTTGACAATAGGAACAGCCAAGAAATTATTGATATATTCTGCGATATACATAAGCAGGGAAACACAATCGTATTGGTAACGCATGATCCGATGATAGCCGAGAGGGCTGATAGGTCTATAGATCTTAGTAAATACTTATGTGCAGTTTAGATATAAGTATTTGGTAACGCAAGCATATAATATCGCTAAAACGCATTCTAAGTATAGTTCAATATATGCAAGTATCTGAAGCTACATAAAGAAGTTATAATTTTACAATAATGGGATCAACAAAGGATACGAGGATGTTTGGCGGAAAAGGAATAATTGAGTTACTATATATTGCTGCCCTAATCATATCTACGATTTGGGTTTATATTGACGCACCTAGGTTTAGCATCAATAGGTATCTTGCTGCGCTTGTGACGTTATTAATTGTTTATCCATTAGGTTTTTTCCTATATTTGCTAGTTTCAAGGCTACAAAAGCATGTTCACAGTGAACCTGTAAAAGTTAAGAGCTTCTTTCTGAAAGGCATGCTCCTTTGAGACGAGGTTTGCGCCTGTACCCGAACTGTACTAGTTTATAAAGTGCTGTACATAAGCACCACTATAGCCGTTTTCTGTTATGCCGATCCCTACCTTATCCCAATCGCCTAGCATGTTTCTGATGTGGCTTTTGCTATTTTTGAATGCTGTTACGCAATTATCGTAATACATAGTCATGTCTCCGCTGATAATTTTATCCATGCACCCCATACGGCTCTACGTGAACGAGCACATCTGCGACTTCTGGATAGAACTTTTTAACTTCCAATTCGACCTCGTCGGCAATTTTATGGGCCCTGTTTACGCTGATTTTGGGGTCTACCAGAATATGCAAGTCGAGATATATTTCATTCTTCCGGCCGCGGGTTCTTATTGCGTGGCTATCCCAAACGCCGTTAACCATTGCGACCACACTGCGGATCTGTTCGCGCTCGATTGCGCACGCATCGCATAATACATCCGAGCTCTCCCTAAATATTGAGAATCCCATGTAGCCGATGATGACGGCGATGATTAGGGCGACGATAACATCGACGATTGGGTAACCGAGTCTAACTGCAATCAAGCTCCCAATAACCGATAATGAAACGAATATATCGCTTCTTGTATGCAAAGAATCGGATATTAGAAGCTCGCTCTTGAGCTGTCTCCCACGCCTGCTCTCAAACGTGGTGACTGCAAAGTTTACGGCAATCGTGGTTAACATTATGATAAAGCTGATTTCCGTTACCTCGGGTGCTACCCCAGTGAACAGGCGCCGGTATGAGGAGAGGAGTATCTGGACTGCGGTGATAAACAAGAGTGTGCCTATAGCCAGCGATGCGAATGTCTCGTATTTCGTGTGGCCATAGGGATGGTTAGGGTCGGCAGGTCTAGAGGCTATATAAATACCTATAAGACCTATAATGTTTGAGGTTCCATCAAACAGCGAGTGGAAACCATCGGCAAGCATGCTCACAGAGTTAGTAAGGTAACCATAAATCCCTTTGGCAAGTGCAACAAAGATATTTAAGGCGAATACGGTTATCAGGATGTTCCTGATAACGGTGTATCTTGGATTGAAATGCAAATCTTACACCTCTCGGTAAGTATTCTGACAAAGGGCCACATTTAACCATTCTCTAAACTAAAAGCATAGACCTGTAGCTCCGTAGGGTCTGCCCATCAGATTTTAGTGTGATCCATCACACTAAAATATCACTGCGAGGACCTGAAGGCAAAGCGGCAATCTCATAATAGGTTCCTCGGGTCTGACTCAGAGAGATAAAGCTACCATAATGCCGGATTTAAAATCAAGCATCTCTGTCAGAACAGGAACATGTACGGCTTATTGATTGCACGGTGACAAATTCGGGGTTAAAACTAGAATAAGAAAGAGTAAAAATAAAGAACCCCAAGAAACCTCACTTGAGAAAGCTCCTTACTCGCGAATTTCCCATTTCGTTCCTCTCGGCAGATACCTACTCACTCTGGCCTCACGACCATACCTTTCGCATCTCACCTCGAGGCCACTGCTGGTACGTTCATTTTCTCGAACCTCTCGCATTCAGCCCCTTGGGGTCTAGTCTTAAGGTACCAAATGCGGCAGTTATTGTCAACATATTTTTCAAAAACTTTTTCTTTTTACCACTAAGATCAAACCTATAGCTAAGATCAGCGCAATGCGTCACTAACCTGGTAGAGAAGTTTAGTGCGACTTTTAGGGTTATACCTTAACCAATACCTAGCTTGAGCTGCATAGATTTAAACCTAACTACAATATTAAATTGCAAGTTTATTCAGGCAAACGTATAATTACAGGTTAATAAATGAGAGGTGGAAATTAGTCGTGGCATTTCGTGACCTGCGAGATTTTATACGCTTCCTTGAATCAAAAGGGCAGCTCAAAAAAGTTGATGTTGAAGTCGATCCGGTTCTTGAAGTTACTGAGATTACCGATAGAGTAAGCAAATCCTATGGGTCGGCCCTTCTTTTTGAAAAGCCAAAAGGCTCAAATATCCCAATTCTTATCAATGCCTTCGGTTCTTACGAGAGAATGAGCTGGGCGCTAGGGGTAAATCATCTAGATGAGGTTCCGAAAAGGCTTGGTGAACTTTTACCGGACGGAGAGCCGGAAACCTTCTGGCAGAAGATTTCTACCTTATTCAAGCTTAAAAATATCGCCGACTATAAGCCGAAAGAGGTAAAGAACGCGCCTTGCCAGGAAGTCGTTTTAACCGATAACCTGTCACTCGATGATATCCCGGTTCTTAAATGCTGGCCACAGGATGGTGGGAAATTTATCACCTTGCCGCTTGTTATTACTAAAGATCCAGATAGTGGCAGGCAGAATGTTGGCATGTACCGGATGCAGGTATATGATAGCCAAACAACAGGCATGCACTGGCATGACCACCATGATGGAGCCCATAATTACCGCAAGCACCAAAAACAGGGCAAGCCGATTGAAGTCGCGGTCGCCCTCGGTGGCGATCCCGCAACAATATATTCCGCAACTGCGCCGCTTCCTCCACACGTGGAGGAGCTATTTTTTGCTGGTATGCTACGTAAGCAAGCTGTAGAGGTAGTAAAGGCAAAGACGGTTGATCTTGTGGTTCCAGCGAATGCGGAGATAATCCTAGAAGGCTATGTTGATTCCGAAGAAACGAGGTGGGAGGGTCCATTTGGTGATCATACCGGATATTATTCGTTAGCCGATTACTACCCGGTATTTCATGTCAAATGCATCACGATGCGCGAAAAGCCAATTTACCCGGCGACAATAGTCGGTAAACCTCCAATGGAGGATTGCTATATGGGCAAAGCGACTGAGAGGATATTTTTGCCGCTTCTTAAAGTTGCTTTACCTGAGATACAGGATTTAAACCTACCACTTGAGGGGGTCTTTCATAACTGTGCTATCGTATCTATAAAGAAGAGTTACCCGGCCCACGCCTATAAGGTGATGAGTGCGCTCTGGGGCCTCGGCCAGATGATGTTCACCAAGATAATAATCGTTGTCGACCACACGGTCGATGCACAGAGCATGTCCGAAGTTCTCTGGAAGGTCTTTAATAATGTCGACCCAAAACGTGATATTATGATAGTCAAGGGTCCTCTTGATGCTCTGGACCACTCATCCAATACACCAAAATTCGGCTCTAAAATGGGGATAGACGCCACCAAGAAGTGGCCCGAGGAGGGTCACACCCGGGAATGGCCGGATGATATAATAATGGATGAAGAGACCAGACAATTGGTCGACAGGAAGTGGAAGGAATATGGCCTCGGGTAAACTCAAGATAGCTCTTGAGACGATTAAGTTTGAGCATACTATTTTCGCACTACCTTTTGCCTACATGGGCATGATGTTGGCCGCAAACGGTATGCCGAGTCTTAAGCAGTTCTTGTGGATTACGATCGCGATGATAGGAGCAAGAAGCTTTGCTATGGCAATCAATCGCTATATCGATCGCGATATAGACGCCCGCAACCCGCGCACGAAGAACCGTGCGATTCCAGCAGGCAAGTTAACCTCAAGGTACGTATTTATCTTTAGCGCCATAAGTCTTACACTTTTTTTTATCGCCACTTATCAGCTAGCACCGCTTGCTCGGATTGTCTGGCCGGCGATCGTTATACCATTTGTTATCTACTCCTATACAAAGCGTTTTACCTGGCTTAGTCATGTAGTGCTTGGTATATGCCTCGGGTTAGCCCCAATTGGGGCCTGGATTGCTATTACAAATGGCCTAAGCTGGCCGGTTGTTATCCTCGGTGCGGCAGTAATGTTGTGGGTGGCCGGATTTGATATCATTTACGCCTGCCAGGATATTGATGCTGACCGGCGGGACGGGCTTTTTTCGATCCCAGCTGTTTTTGGCATAAAAAAGGCGCTTTTGGTCACGAGAGCATTCCATGTTTTGACGGTAGGCTTATTATTTACGGTCGGCGTAGCCTTTAAAATGGGTGCCGTCTACTATTTCGGTGTAATGATCACGACGCTGCTACTTGCCTACGAGAACCAGCTAGTAAAGCCACATGACCTATCTAAAGTGAACATGGCTTTCTTCACCGTTAATGGATTTATCAGCCTTCAAATATTCGCCTTTACCGGTCTTGACTTTGCCGCAAGGTATTTGCTTAAGGGGCTGGATTAATTGGAGTATATAGTCGCCGTTACCGGTGCGAGCGGCTCTATCTATGGAAAGAGAATCCTGCAAATTCTCCTCGAACATGGTTTTAATATCTCTCTAATCGTCTCTGAGCCGGGAAAGTTAGTAGTCGCCCACGAGTTGGGGTTTTCCTTTGACGAAGCCGACGCCGTTACTTCTTTAGCGAATTGGCTTGGGGTGCCCGGGGCGGAAAAGCTTCTTAAATATTACCGCGATGATGATCTGATGGCGCCGGTTTGCAGCGGATCTTATACAACGGCTGGCATGGTGATAGTGCCATGCAGCATGGCAACCCTTGGGGCAGTTGCAAGCGGGCTATCCTCAAGTTTAATCGAGCGCACGGCGGATGTTGTACTAAAGGAGTCCAGACGGCTTATAATAGTGCCGAGGGAGACTCCGCTTAATCGCATCCATATTAGGAACCTTCTTGTGGTTGAGGAAGCCGGAGCGAAGATAGTGCCAGCGATGCCTGCATTCTATCATAACCCAAAAACGATCGATGAGATCGTCGATTTTATCGTGGGCAAAGTGCTCGATCAGCTGGGTGTTAAGCACGACCTTTTTGCGAGGTGGGGATAAGATTTTTACTTGGAGGTTATATAGATGTCAACCACACTAACGACGATTGATCTAAAAGAAATAGAAGAGAAGGTGATATCGGGTGAGCGACTCTCGCGAGATGAGGGTATCGCCCTTTATGGCATAAATGATATTCTTTTTCTGGGCGCGCTTGCAAGGTATGTTAAGGAAAAGAAGACTGGTAATTATGCCTATTTTAATGTCAACCGCCATATAAACCTAACAAATGTATGCATATCACGATGTAAATTCTGCGCTTTTAGTGCGGATAAGGATGATCTGCATGCCTACACCATGACCCTTGAAGAAGTCCTGGATCGCGCTCTAGAGGCGCCGAAGTTAGGCGCAACCGAACTTCATATTGTAAGTGGCTTGCATTCCGATCTCCCCTTCGATTATTACCTGGAGGTCATCAGCGAGTGCAAGAAGGCTCTTCCAGATATTCACATCCAGGCCTTCACTGCGGTCGAGATCGATTATTTTGCGCAGATAATTGGCTTAAGCATACGAGAGGTCCTTGAGAAATTAAAGGAAGCAGGGCTTGGGTCGATGCCAGGCGGTGGCGCCGAGATATTTAGCGGTCGCGTTCGCGGCCTTACTTGCGAGAAAAAGGCTAGTGGCGAGCGGTGGCTAGAGGTTATGAGAACCGCGCATGAGCTTGGCCTTAGATCGAATGCGACCATGCTATATGGGCATGTTGAGACCATCGAAGAGCGAATCGATCACCTGATAAAACTGCGCGAACTTCAAGACGAGACGGGCGGTTTTCAGAGCTTCATACCACTACCATTTCACCCGGATAATACCAGCCTAGCGGATATAAAAAGGACGACCGCATTTGACGATATGAAGACGTTTACGATCTCGAGATTGATCCTTGATAACTTCGACCATATCAAGGCCTTCTGGATAATGGTGGGGCTCAAGCTAGCTCAGCTATCGCTTGATTTTGGGGTCGATGACCTTGATGGAACAGTTGTCGAGGAGAAGATAACTCACTCTGCTGGTGCTCAGACCGAGGAGTCAATTGAGAAAGAAGAATTGGTAAGGTTGATTAAGGATGCTGGACGCACGCCGGTCGAGCGGGATACCCTGTATAACGTGATAAAGATTTATAAGGAGGAGTAATAATTGCATAGGCCAAGAGTTGGTCACATACAGTTTATTAACTGCCTGCCTCTCTACTATGGTCTAGTGCATAATAACGTTCTCCTTGATGTAGAACTGGTAAAGGGTACCCCAACAGAACTGAATGGGTGGCTGCTTGAAGGAAAGCTCGATATAAGCCCGATATCCTCGATCGAGTACTGTCGAAATTATAAAGACCTGATGCTCTTACCAAATCTTGCCGTAGCGGCAGATGGCGAGGTAAAGAGTATTTTATTCGTCAGCAAGGTTCCGGTGGAAGAGATTGACGGATGTCCTGTGGCGTTAACAAATACTTCTGCAACGTCGCAGGCGCTGATACGAATCATCTTGCGTGATAAATATAAAGCTTCCCCAAAGTATTTCGTCTGCCCACCAGATCTATCCAAGATGCTGATGGAGGCGGATGGCGCTCTCCTCATCGGCGACGACGCCCTTCGCATCCTATACGATCCACCCAGGGGTCTGTATCTCTACGATCTTGGCAAAGAATGGAAGGAGATGACGGGAAGGCGCATGGTTTTTGCCGTCTGGGCTGTAAGGCGTATCTTTGCGGCTGAAAACCCCGAGCTGGTCGCTGGAGTTTATCGGGCGTTTATGAGGTCGATGGAATACAGCATCATGAAGGTGGATGAGATTGCTCAAGCGGCCTCGAGGTGGGAGAATTTTGACGCCGGTTTCATGAAGGACTACTTCGTGAGCCTCAAGTTTGACCTTGGTTCGACCTACCAGCGGGATTTACTCGCTTGTGCGACGAGGGCATATGAACTCGGCTTCATACAGGAAATCCCAAGATTCGAGTTCGTGGAGGTTTGATGGATCAACAATTACTACTGCATGAGGTGCTTGAAGGCCGTCGCCTGACCGAGCAAGAGACAATCTTGCTTCTTAAAGAGGGGGATCTGCTAGCCATAGGCTCAGCTGCCGATATTGTGAGGGAGCGCCTATTCGCGGATACGGTCACGTTTATAATCGACCGTAATATCAATTATACCAATATCTGCACGAGTAAGTGCCGCTTCTGTGCTTTTTATCGCGATAAAGACGATTCTGAAGCCTACCTCTTAAGCAAGGAAGAGGTATTTAGCAAGATTGAAGAGACCCTTGCCCTTGGGGGCACGCAGATAATGATGCAAGGAGGTCTCCATCCCGAATTAAAGATCGATTATTATGAGGATTTACTGAGAAGTATCAAGGAGCACTACCCGATCGTGATTCATTCATTCGGTGCCCCAGAGGTTGCTTATATCGCTAGCATATCGGATATAAGCATTGACGAAGTCCTGAAGCGGCTAAAAGATGCGGGCCTGGATTCGCTTCCCGGGGCGGGTGCCGAGATTCTGGTCGACCACTACCGAGAGGCTGTAAGTCCGAATAAAGTATCGGCAGATCGTTGGCTTGATGTTATGGAGAGAGCCCATTACCTGGGCATTGAGAGCACATCCACTATGATGATGGGCGGCCCGGAAAGCGTGGAAGACCGGATCGAGCACATGAGCAAGATAAGGCGGTTGCAGGATAGAACCGGTGGATTTAGGGCTTTTATCGCATGGACCTACCAACCCGGGCATACCGAACTCGGCGGGGAGACGGTCTCATCAAGGGAGTATCTAAAAACCCTGGCGGTGGCTAGGCTATTCTTCGACAATATTAAGCACATACAGGGTTCTTGGGTGACCCAGGGAAAAGATATTGGTCAACTCAGCCTTTCTTTCGGGGCTGATGACCTTGGAAGCATTATGATAGAGGAGAATGTAGTGCGTGCCACCGGCGTTACCTATAAGATGTCGAAAGATGAGATGGTAAGGCTAATAGAAGCAACTGGCAAGCGTGCCGCAAGACGAAACACGACGTATGAGATTATTGAGAGGTTTGAGGTTTAATGTCTGATAAAATACCGGCCGCTCAATATGCAATAATCGGTGGATCGAGCACGTTTTCAATAAAGTTTCCGGACGCGTTAGGTGAGTCGGATGTAGAGATTGTCGAAGGCGGTATGGTTTTCGATACCCCTTATGGCGAAAGCCCGCGTTTTAAGCTGTTTAAACTTGGTGGTAGACCAGTTCTAACCTGTAAAATGCACGGATGGCGATCTGGAGTAAGCAGGGCTGATGCTTCAAGGCAGGTATTCTGGGTGTTCCGTGAGGCTGGGGTTAAAAGAATCCTCACCGAGGGGGGTGTCGGCGCGGTTAACCATCTCTTGAACCCACGCGATATCGTTATTCCAACTGATTATATCGACAACTCAATGAGAAAAGATGCAAACCTGGGCTCCGACTACTTGTTAATTATGAGAAAGGCCATCTGTCCAGATTTACACGAAAGCCTATTGCAGGCAGCGAGAAAAATTGCACCGGCTAGGGTTTTTGAGCGGGGGATTTACGCCAACACGGATGGTCATCATTTTGAAAGCCCAGCGGAGGTATCCGTCTTGAGGCAATGGGGTGCAGATATTGTCGGCCAGAGCATCTGTCCTGAGGTCTACCTTGCACGTGAAATCGGCGCGTGCTATGCGGGCGCATACCTGGTGGTAAACTATGCAGAAGGAATAGTTGAAGATTGGAAGCACGATGAACTCTCTTCAATATTTTACGGTGAGTCGGAAATGGTCGGAAGGCTTCTGATCAGTGCGCTCCGCGGTGCTGGGGATAATCCAACCTGCGAATGCGCCGGGTTAAGAAAACCAACGCTTCTAAAAGAGGAACTCTAAGTGATCTACGCTGCCGATGCTGTTCTTCCGATCACAAGCCCGCCAATAAGAGAAGGAGCGGTTCTCACCAGAGAGGGACGCATTATCTCCGTTGGTGAGCGAGACACCTTAATTGCCAGAAATCCAAGTGAAGAGATCCGCGATTTCAAGGACGCGATTCTTATGCCTGGGCTGGTTAACCTCCACGGTCACGTCGAGTGCGCCTCATTTGGTTCTCTTGCCGAACCTACACCTTTTCTGCAATGGCTCGGGCGCATAATAAAAGCAGGCCGCAATATGAACAGGGATGATTGGCTGCGAGCAGCCCGCAAGGGCGTTAAGAGATACCTAGAAGCCGGGATAACGTGCACGGCCGATATAACGCGAACCGGTGTTGGTCTTCAGGCGATGGCAGAAGCGGGCATGCCTGCTCTTATCTATTTTGAGGTGGTTGGAGTTGATGACAGGGTCTTAATTGAAGCGGTTGTTGATTTATTGGAGAAGATAAAGAGCGGTGAAAGTATTGCCGAGGCCAGTGGCCTCAGGCTCGGGGTATCACCGCATTCAATTTATACGCTCTCATCATCAGCGCTTAAAATGTGCTCTGAAATATCAAGCGAATATGAATTGCCCCTAAGCATTCATCTAGCTGAAACTCAAGCTGAGGTTGAGCTGGTACGGGATGGTTCTGGGCCTCTCGCATCCGCCATCCGCGGTAGGTTGAGGCTTGAGGTTATCAAGCAAGGGGGGTCGGGCAAGACGCCAGCGGGTTTTCTGGACGGCTTCGATCTGATAAGAGACTCACTCATCACAGCGCACGGCGTGTGGCTAAGCGACGAAGATATCGCATTACTAAAAAATAAGGGCGCATCGGTCGCTATCTGCCCCACATCAAATGAGTTGCTGGGGGTTGGCGAGGCCCCGATTAACAGGTTTATCGATCACGGGTTAGGGTTTGGTATTGGCACTGACAGCCTGGCTAGCAATCCAGAGCTTGATCTATTTCTAGAAGTAAGAAAGGCTCGGGCCTTGCTCGCAAAACAGATCGGATTGAAAACAAATTTGCTCCCCTTGCCCTCAAAAAAGCTAGTAGAGATGATTACAGTCGATGCCGCCAGTATGCTTGGACTTAACGACCAACTTGGAAGCATCGAATCTAGCAAAAGGGCCGATCTTATCGCTATAGATTACGATGGTACAGGTTCATCTGTTGATCTATACAATTACCTGGTGGAAAGTGCTTCAAAATTATCGATTAGCCACACCATCCTAGGCGGCGATATAGTCTACAGTCGCCACAAATAACCTAGCTAGGCGATTTCTTTTTCCTAACGGCAGTCACCCACAAATCGGGCTCTTCTTTACATGTTTTCTGAGTCTTCGTTTCGGGTAGAAAAACCGCGTAACCTGGGTTTTTAAAAGCAGAGGGGGAGGTAGCTGAGGAAATGACGAGTGAAGGTATTGTAAATGATGTTGAGCGATCGCTGGCTTCAGATACACGTATCGATCACACTATGATCAGGGTGAGTGCCGGTGATACTGATGTTATAGTTCTTGATGGTCAGGTTGATACCTATAATGAAAAAATCTTAGCCGAGGAGATTGCGGGTAGGGTGAGAGGCGTAAAGGACGTCGTTAACAACGTCAGCGTAGTTCCGCCAATTGCAAAAAGCGATGAGGAGATAACTGAGGATGTAAGGAAAAATCTAGAATTGGACGCCTGGGTTGATGATACCAGGGTAAGCGTAGAGACGATAGACGGCGTTGTATTTTTGAGAGGTACCGCAAACTCAAGAGTGGAGAAGCAAGAGGCTGAAAATGATGCGCGCTGGGTTGCTGGGGTGATCGATGTTGTGAACCACCTCGTAGTGAAACCGGAGATGAAGATTGCTGATGCTGAGGTAGCCCGTGATGTCAGGGCTGCCTTGCTCAAAAATACAAGACTTGATTTAACCGAGGTGAATGTCGATGTAACGGACGGTGTCGTCACGCTGACGGGTGAGGTTCCGAATTTTACCCAGAAGCGAATTGCCGAGTACGTGGCGTTCTCGGTTCCCGGTGTGGTCGATGTGGTAAACGAGCTTTATGTTCATGGCGCACGGAGACCTGCTGCTTAAGAGTATTTTAGCCACCGGGCTATCAATAAAATTTAGGAGGTTAGGATGCCGAAGACCGTAAAGGTATATACCACGCCAGCATGTGCGTATTGCTCGTTGCTCAAGAGGTTTCTTGCAGAAACTAATGTAGAGTACGAGGAGATTGATTTAGCAGCCGACCCAGGTAGAGTAAATGAGCTTGTGGAGGTGTCTGGCCAGTTAGGGGTACCGGTGACTGTTATTGATGGACAGGAGGTTATTATCGGTTATGACCGGGGATGCTTACAAGCGGCCCTGGCAAAGAAGTAGTCTGGAGGGTTATATTGCGGGATTTGGTGATTATCGGTGCTGGGCCGGCGGGGATGACTGCCGCAGTCTATGCAGCAAGAAAGAAGATCGATCCAGTCCTATTTACAAATACTATAGGCGGTCTTGCAGCCTGGAGCGTGGGCATTGAGAACTACATGGGCTACAGCCTCATCTCGGGGCCAGAGCTTATGTCCAAGTTTGAGGACCAGGTGAGAGAGTTTAGTATCCCCATAGAGTTAAAATCGGTGGAGAAGGTAACGAGGGAAGACCGGGTATTTACCGTACATATTGAAGGCGGGGAGCAAGTTCAGGCGAAGAGCGTGATAATGGCCACCGGTAGGTCGCCCCGCCGGCTAGAAGTTCCCGGCGAGAAAGAGTTTGTTGGGAGAGGAGTGACCTATTGTGCCACCTGCGATGCTCCGCTCTTTGCAAAGATGGATGTTGCGGTTATAGGTGGCGGCAACGCGGCGCTCGGCACTATCGAGCAGCTTCTTAAGATCGCGAGCAAGGTATATTCGGTATCGATAGTCGGCTGGAGTGCCGACCCTATTCTCCAGGAGCGCGTGCAACACGCCGAGAATGTCGAAATTTATAAAGGCTATGATATAGTTTCGATTGAGGGCCAGGTTTTTGTTGAGAGGCTTAGAATAAGGTCTAAAAAGACCGAAGAGGAAATCGAGCTGCCCGTAAGAGGGGTGTTTATAGAGATAGGCTCAGAGCCTAATTCCGGAATTGTCGCCGATCTTGTTGAGCTTAACGACCGGCAGGAGATAAAAGTCGATTGTGGTGACCGTACTAGCATTGAGGGCCTCTTTGCCGCAGGCGATGTAACGGACATTCCTGGAAAGCAGATCATAGTGGCGGCGGGTGAGGGTGCTAAGGCGGCATTATCCGCCTATGATTACCTAATTAGGCTTTCTGATTGATATATCGTTCGTTATACTCAAAGGCTACTTCAAAGGTAAACTATCTGGTATAAACGAGCACAAAGATGTAGAAGATAAGTGTAAGTGTTGTAGCTATGATTAAGCTCTTCCAGACGATCGGATCTTCGTTCCTAACAAAGTTCCTGAATCCTTCTAAAATGCGCATTTCGCCCATCCTTATAAGAGAACTGTTGTAGCTTGCCTTAACCGCACGCAGTTAAAATCCCTGACACTAATCTATAATTTATACTAATGTGTCGCACAATTCTACCCTGAAATTAGCAACCAATTGTAGTTAATGCTTCTGCGTTATCAGTTAACTACAATGGCTAGCGGTTTACGCTGGTAATGGAATATAATGCATTTATGGCATTTATAGGAAAAAGTAGGGAAATGAGGGTGAGGATGCTTTGGCTGATTATTATAAGATTCTAGAAGTTGATCCCCAGGCCTCAAGGGAGGTAATAGAGAAAGCATACAGGGCGCTCTCACTCAAGTACCATCCTGATAAAAGCCTACCCGATATGAAAGAGGCTACAGCACGAAGGTGGATGCAGATACACAGGGCATATGAGGTTCTCTCAGATGAGAGCAGGCGAGCAGCCTATAATGCTTCCAGGAAGCAGGAGATGCTTGATGTATTTTTAAGTGATGGTCTGCTGGGTCTTTTAAGAAGATACCTGAGGTAGGTGGGTCGGGATCTCGGCTGTGGAAAAAGGAGAGCTGTTTTGGGATATAAATTAGTTGCGCTTGATCTTGATGGAACTTTACTCTCTGAGGATAAGGCTATAGCCGATAGCACATCCAAGCTAATAAAAGAGGCGCGCAATAGTGGGGTGAAGTTTACGATCGCCACCGGCAGGATGTCCAGTGGAGCAATAAGGTATGCTAAGCAGCTCGGGATAGATATACCGATCATAACGTATAACGGGGCGGTGATAAGAAACTTAGCCTCTGGTTACACCTATCGTGAATACAAAGTCCCAGCAGAGGGGGCTATGGATGCGATAGATATGCTAAAAGGTGAGCCTGCCTTAAGGTTCGTCTTTTTAGGTGATGATGTTTACACCGATACCCCTCATGAGTGGACGGATGGTTATGCTGAGTTGCTTGAGGTGAAGATGAACTTCGTAGACGACGTTCGAGATCTTCTAGCGCAAGACCCGACCATGCTTGTCTTTATGGTCCCCACATTGAGGGCGGTCGAACTCGCAGGGGTGCTAAAGGCCAAGCTCAACTCCCAGGTTAGAATAACAAATTCAACGGATTGGTTTTTAGATATACTTCATCCTAAAGCATCAAAGGGCTTGGCATTGAGACAATTAGCTGAGAGCCTCGGTGTTGCCAGGGAGGAGATAATAGCGATAGGGGATAATCTCAACGACCTTGAGATGGTAGAGTACGCTGGCATTGGCGTTGCTGTTGCCAATGCTACCGATGATCTAAAGGCTGCAGCAGACTATGTTACTGATCTGCCGCTAAGTGAAGGAGTAGGAGAAGTTATCATGAAGTATGTGCTCTCTGAGCCGGATCTCAACGACTCTCTCTTTGCACCTAATATAAGCCCCTAGCAGTGGATCTAGTATTTTTGTGGATTAGCTCGTGGACCAGTCGAGTGCACAGTCTCCTAGTACCCGCTAGTTTCACTACCTGCGTTGTTACTATGCGGCCATACGCCTTTCTTGATGAATTAATTCATCAAGATCAATAAAGGCATTTCCTACACCCTCAGACATAGTTAGCTCGCAATGAATCGCTTGTGCAAGTTCGGAGATTTTTATCCTTGATTGCATGGCTATAACGCCCTCATGAATCATCTCATCAGCGTGGTGACCAATTACATGGAAGCCGATTATTTCCCCGGTATCAAAATCGGCAATTGCCTTTACAAAGCCGAGGCGCTCTCCATCAGTGAAAGCCCTTCCAAGACCAGAGAAGGTAAATTTCTCGATCCTGTAATTTATACCTTTTTCTCTTGCCTCATCTTCAGTTATGCCGACGCTTGCAATCTCAGGATAGCTCCAGGTAACCCTTGGGATGACTCTAAAACTAACCTCTACTTTATTGGCGCTTAGCGCATTTAGAGCTACAAGATCTCCTTCATATGCAGCCGCTTGAGCTAGCTGGAATCCAGGGATAACATCTCCCGCAGCATAGATGTTTTCTATGCTTGTTTGCAGGTGCTTGTTTACTTTAATGCCCTTCTTGCCGGTTTCTACACCGATATTTTCAAGATTAAGATTATCCGTTAGCGGGCGCCTGCCGGTAGCAATTAGTATCTCTCTTGCACCTACAATAATCTCGCCCTCCGGGTTCTCAAAGGAAAGTGCCTTTACGCCGTTATCTAAGAAAGCCCTCTTTATCCTGGCATCTGTGTAAATAGTAACGCCCCTGCTATTCATATAATTATGAAGGGCGTGGCTTATATCGGCATCCTCTTTCGAAGCGATTCTTGGCGCCAACTCTACAATAGTAACTTGAGAACCGAACGATTCGTAGACGGTGCCGAATTCAAGCCCGACAGCTGAGCCGCCAACTATAATAATGGATTCGGGTAGGCCCCTAAGATTGATCGCCTCATTACTGGTTATATATCCTACCTCATCTAAGCCTTCAATAGGCGGCACAAAAGGGGTAGACCCGGTTGCGATAACCGCCTTATCAAAGGAGATTATCCTGCCATCAACATCGATTTCATTTGCTGATTTAAAGCTAGCTGTGCCATCAATGATATCGATAGCCTGGGCCTTAAAGTATTCCCTCATTCTCGGTCCGGTTATTTGAGAGACTATCCAATCCTTTCGATCGATAATCTTTGAAAAATCAAAGCCTATACCATCGGTTGACAGGCCAAACTCAGCTGCCTTTTTAAGTGTGCGAAAAGCTGCTGCTGACGCTAGCAAAGCCTTGCTAGGTATGCAACCGGTGTTAGGTCATGTGCCGCCAAGCTTTGACTTTTCAACCATCCCAACTTTAGCTCCGAGGGAGGCTGCTCTTACCGCAGCACCCGACCCCGCACTCCCAGACCCAATGACTAAAAGATCGTAGTCCATATCAATACTCCTTGACTCGTTGATAGGTATTAGTACATGAGAGCTAGTGTGCCTCTATACTACTTTAAGAGCACAGACAACACATCTCGCCATCCTGCGCGCACCTCCTGTGGATTCTTGATAAAATAGCTATCAGCTATCAGATAGACAATAATTCAATCTATTTTCTACCCTGAGAATTTGCTATTTTCATCCTCTGATGGTGCCACTTCTAGTGGCATGGATGTCTACTTTCTAATTTCTAATCTCTAGTACAGCGTCACTTGTGACGCTGTACTTACCCCTCTTGTTTAAAGCTAAACGCATCACGGAAAAGATTGGGTAATCCGGTAGTACATTGTCGTAAGCGAGGTTAAGGGGAATTGTCCTATCATGAACGTTACAATTAGTGAAGGGACGTCTTTCATCATATCAAATGAGGTTGGGGATATCTCGCCGGGGAAAGAGGCCGGTCTTTACAGCCAGGATACCCGGTTCCTTAACCGGTATGAGATGTTCATAAATGCCGTTAAGCCGATCGTACTGACCGGAAGACAGGTAGATTATTATTCAGCAGTTCATTACCTGACAAATCCAGAGATGGATGATATCCTTCCCGATTCGATAAGCATCTCAAGAAAGCGATTTGTTGGGGATGGACTTCATGAAGATTTTGATATCATTAATCACGGCTTAAGCCCCGTACGCATGGAGCTTCATCTTGAGTTTGATACGGATTTCGCCGATATTTTTGAGGTTAAGGCAGGCCGTCCACCAACCAAGGTAGCCCCCGAATTTTTTGTAGACGAAGAGAATAGGATCATATCCTTCAAGCATCAATCCGAAGATTTTTACCGGGAGACCAGGGTAGTCTTTGGCGAACTGCCGAAATTTGATAAGAGCAAGAGAGCAGTTAGCTTTAACATAAAACTTGAGCCGGGTCGCCGCTGGCATACCTGCATCGATTTTTTAACGCTTGCGGCTCCAGAGGTCATCAGACCTAAGTATACCTGTGCGTCTTTTGGTATGGTCAGTGGCTACAAGCCTGGATATCAAGCAGATTGGATACGGAAGTCCGCTAAATTATTTACCGACTATGATGCATTACAGCATGCTTATGGGCAGAGCCTACTGGATATGGTGGCTCTCCGCCTAAAAGAACCCGAATTCGCCAAGATAGGCATTGTTCTCGCGGCGGGCATTCCGTGGTACGTTGCCTGCTTCGGGCGAGATAGCCTAATAACTGCCTACCAGACCCTACCCTTCATTCCAGACGTTGCTGTCGGCACCCTTAGAAAACTGGCCAGATACCAGGGTCTCGAGGTGAATCCTTATAACGAGGAGGAGCCAGGTAAGATATTGCATGAGATAAGGTGGGGTAGGCTGGCAACGACCGGAAAAATCCCGCACAAGCGCTATTACGGAACGGTTGATGCGACCCCGCTCTTTATTATTCTCCTCTCTGAGGTGTATAAATGGACTGCAGATAGAGCGATGATCGAAGAGCTTAAAGAGCCACTGCTAAAAGCTCTTGAGTGGATTGATCTGTATGGGGATAAAGATAAGGATGGCTACGTTGAGTATAAGAGAATGAGCGATAGAGGTATCGAAAATCAGGGGTGGAAGGACTCATGGGACTCAGTGAGATTTGCCGATGGAAGGTTTCCCGAGCCCCCTATTGCCATGTGCGAGGTACAGGGCTATGTTTACATGGCAAAATTAGGAGCTGCTGAGCTCTTAGATGTCCTCGGTGAGGGCAAAAGGGCCGATGGGCTAAGAAGTGAAGCGGCCGAGCTAAAGAAGAACTTTAACCGCGACTTTTGGATGGAGGGGGCGGGGTACTTTGCCGAAGCGCTCGATAAAGACAAAAATCAGATCGATGCGATAACCTCTAATCCAGGGCACCTTCTCTGGTCCGGTATCATTGATGAAGGGAAGGCAGATAGTGTAAGAGACTGGCTGTTCTCTCCGGATATGTTCTCTGGCTGGGGTATTCGCACCATGAGCTCGCGCATGCAAGCATACAATCCAATAAGTTACCATAATGGAAGCATATGGCCCCATGATAACTCGATAATAGCAATGGGTCTTATGAACTACGGTTTTTATAAAGAAGGCTTGAGGGTTATTGATTCTATTCTCGATGCTGGCCAGTACTTTAGTTATCAGCGCCTTCCTGAGCTATTTTGCGGTTTTGATCGGAAATCCTCCGTAGTGCCGATAGAATATCCTACGAGCAGTAGTCCTCAGGCCTGGGCATCCGGAGCATCAATGCTGATGCTCAAAGCGGTCTTGGGTATGAGGGCAAAAGCGGATCAGAAATTGCTCATCCTTAAACCCAGGCTACCCCTTGAAATCTATAGAATACACCTCGCCGGGATGAGAATTGGCGATAGCTATATCAGCTTCGAGGTTCTTAAAGAGCGAGGCGAAATCGAGTTGAACATAACCGAAAATCCAGGTTCTTTTAAGATAAAGCTCGAGAGGTAGCGGGTAAGTATCGGGATAAATATCGGCGACATTACCTCAGACGGTCACGGGGATAAACCATGAATTTGGCTACTCACCGAAATTAAACATGGGATAATGAAATTCTTGTGAGGGTTCTCCAGGTGAATATAGGTGAGAAGAGTGAATACCTTGCCCGCGCTTAGTTTTGGGCAATCTGGCAGATCCATGCATATTTCTGTCCCGCAGGGGAATATCCTTCCTGTAATATCCGAAAACCGAGTTCTAATGGAGGTATTCCTATGGCAACGAGAAAAGAGATCTTTGATGAGATGGAGCGGATGCTCGGACGGGTCCCATCTTGGATGATGACTATGCCGGATCCGGTCCTCGAGTCCGATTGGAACACGATGAAAGCCATCGAACTTAGGGATACAAACATCCCTAAAATGCATAAGCACTTAATTGGGGTTGGGGTGGCCGCTGCCAATAGCTGCATGCATACATCACTCTGGCATGGGATGATGGCGATGGCCTTCGGTGCAACTGATACGCAGATAGATGAGGCATTATTAATGGCCAGAATCACCTCTGGATGGAGCGCTTACCTTGAAGGTTCAATGGTTAATATGGAAGATTTCACCAGGGAAGCGACCGAGATCGGACAGTATGTTAGGGACCAGCAGGCTAAAAAGGCAGCCTAGGAGAGATTTCTTGCACTCAATTCGACCTTTAAACTGTATTAGAGACCAGGCTAAACAGCCTGGTCTGTCTATATTCGATAGGTTGAACAGAAATAACTAATGCATTGATGTTAGGACCGGTAGTTCGCTTAAGTGTGGATAACTTAGCGTACGGATTATCAGCAAGCTTAAAGGATTAGCTAATGGAGGGGTTTAAATGGCAATACTTCCTAAGGCCAAAGAAGAACCTTTTGAAGAACCGCTAGAAGAAGAGGTCGAAGAGACGAGGTATATGGACGAAGGACCGGCTGAAAGAAAGAAGGGCAAGACTGAGGAGTCCGAGACCGCATATATGGGCGAGCCTGAGGAGCACAAAGAGCCTAAACATGAAAAGGAATACAGAAGGGGCGGCCCTTATAGGGGTAGGAAGGCCACACTTCAAACACGTAAGAGAGGAAAGAAGAAGTAGCTAGAGGAACATAGGGGTATTACACATTGTTGATGGCTTATCGCCAAAGACAATGCAATAGTAGGGTTAGGACTTTAGTTTATTCTAGTGCATATGATATAGTGTTTAGGATGAAGCATGCAGGCGTAAACGGGGCTGATGTTACTTCTACTTAATTACGCTATCATTTCTTGTGCATGGCGCTTACACACCATCAACTTTGGATTTATGGATAATCCTGAGGCCGGTGCATTATGTTGGTCGAAAAGAACTTCTTCGAACCTGCTGAAAGAACCTATGCGAAGATGCTATCTTCGTTAATCGAATCTGCCCGTGTACTCAGTGGTAAGCTATCCCTCGATGAATTGGGGTATGCTGTAATCTTTGAGGTCAGACGGATTTTTGATGCTAAGGCGGCCTGGGTATTGCTCTACGATTCAATGGATGATCGGCTTAAGATGCACTGCTACTGGGGTCCCGATGAAGAGGCGTTCAGAGATATGGTAATCCGGCCTGGGGTGGGTATTTCGGGGGGAGTTTTCTTAACACAGCGACCGGAAGTAATTCTGGCGTCAGGCAAACACCCGGCTTCGATGTTTCGCAAAAAAGCTCTGAGTGCCGATATCCCCGCAATTGCGACGTATCCACTTACGGTCGGTGAAAAGAAAATTGGGGTTTTCGGTATATCTTCAGAGAAGATCGCTACAGGTGAGAACCTAGAGGGCGATATTGACCCGGTTTTGGCCTTCGTGAAACAGACCGCAATCGCATTCGAGAATGCGATGCTTTTTGAGGAGAAGAAAAAATCGGAGCGCGAACTCAAGAGCAGCGTCAAAAGTCTGCAGATGCTAAACGAGATTGGCATCGACCTTGACTTATCGGCAATTATCCGGAAAGTTGCTCGATATACAGCCGAGATTTTAGATGCTGATGCTGCAGTTATTAACCTTGGTAATGAAAAAGGAACGGCTATCGACTCAGTTTATCTCTATAATATGCCCCCCGAAACAGAAGAGATATTGTTGACAAGACAGACTATTGCTCGCGCTGTATTTAAAAACCCGCGTCGAATACTGATAAATAACTATCCAAGCTATCCTGAAGCCATTGCCGAGTTTGTTAAGGCCGGGTTACGCTGTATAATCTTGGTTCCAGTTATTTCAAAGGGTAGTGTGTTGGCAACCCTATCGGCGATTAGTTTTAGTGAAGAAAGGGAGTTCTCGGAAGATGATTTCGATAAGCTCGAATTCGTAGCCCGCCAGGTAGCGATAGCTATCGAGAATGCGAGGCTTTATTGCGCTCAAATCGAAACCAGGAAGCGGATGGAGACCTATGCTGATCAACTCAGGCTGCTTAATGAACTTTCGCAGGCCATAATCAGAGAGAAAGAGCCTCAATACATGGCAGATCAATTGGCCGATGGGGCGCGGATCTTACTTGATTGCACCTCTGCAGCTGTTCTGCTGTATAAAGAAGTAGGAGACGGTAACCCAATGATGTCCTGGTCGGCTGATAGTAGTGAATCCTGTGAGATAACTAGCACCAGTCTTGATCTCTCGGTTCATGATGGTTTATACAGCGAGATGTCTAGGACGAAGAAGTCAATTCGCCTGGACGATGTATCTAGCCATCCACACAGTAGAGGTACCCCCGAGAGGCACCCCGGGCTTCGCGGTCTACTCGGCGCACCACTCCTTGATTCTGAGGGTAATTTTATAGGTCAGGTTATGGTTACAAACAAGAAGGATGGCTCGGAGTTTTCAGAAACCGACGAGGAGCTACTTGTCACGCTATGCGCCCAGGTGTCTATAGGGATTGAAAAGGCCAGGGCGTACGAGAGAGAGCATGGCATAGCGGAAGTACTCCAGCAGGCAATTCTTGATGTTCCGCGAAGCCTGCCCGGGGTAGAGATTGGTATCACTTACGAATCGGCAGGAGAAGCTGCGAAGGTAGGCGGGGATTTCTATGATCTCTTTGAGCTCGGTGATGGCAGGATCGGTATTTTAATCGGCGATGTTTCAGGTAAGGGGCTTGAAGCAGCAACCATTACCTCGATGGTAAAAAGCACTATAAGGGCATTTGCGTACAAAGGTCTTCCTCCTGCATATGTCCTGACTGAAGCCAACAGGGTTATCTGCGAGCAGCTTAGGCTTGACCAGTTCGTGACCATGGTGTATGGCGCACTTGATCCAAAGAATGGGAAATTGCTAGTAGCCCGTGCTGGACATCCTGAAGTCGTTATCTGGCGAGAGTCCGGATGCAATATATGCGGAACAGAGAGCAATTTACCGCTTGGTGTTATCACAGAGGTAACCTACAAGGAAAATGAGGTCGATCTATCGGTAGGCGATACCTTGATTCTCTACACCGACGGATTAGTCGAGGCGAAATGCGATAATCTGTTTCTTGGAGAGGATCGTATGATTGAGGAATTGAACCGGGTTGTTGCGGGCAGAGATCCACAACAAGTTACTCTCGAAATGGTTAACATCGCCAAGGAGTTTACCGGCGGTAGGCTTCAGGATGACGCAGCTGTAGTCGCATTGAGATTAAGCCTGTGCCAGGTCAATAACATTTAGCTCATAAACTAATCAATAACATCTAGCTCATAAACTAATACTAATGCCCAGCTGTTTTACGTTTCGCCAATTCTAAGAGGGCAATTATTTTTTCAGCATATCGCTCGATCTCCTCGATATCATCCTGTGAAAAATGCCTTTTCTTATTAATGCTTAGGACAGTAACCGCACCGGCTAATCTTCCCTCTATCAAAACAGAGACACTTGCCACCGATCTTGTACCTATCTGCACCCACGCGGATACTGCTTTCGAAAAGGATGGATAATCATCGATAATTATAGGCTTTTTGGTCGCCAATACCATCCCGACTACGTCGATGCCTTTTGAGACCGTTAATTTCCCCAAATAGTTCACGACATTGTAGAGGGCACAATAACCGATCGATTCATCGTCATTTACCATAGCAAAGCCGGCGGCGTCTGAATTGAGGTGCTTGGCCATATCTTCCAATATTCTTGCTATCTCGGATTCGAGCTCTTTACATAGGCCTGTTGAGTAGCTCGTAATTAAACCTTTAGGCTTTAGGGCCATAACACCACTGATTCTATACCATGATTGCCAATATTTCAATCTAGCGATATGAGGACTCTATAAAGAGGCTACGCAGGCCAATTCAAGGCTTGTTAAAGGAGTAGAGTGTGGGGTCTTTATCGGAAACAGAAACACCAAGAAGTTCCACGTACCCAATTGTTACATGCTTCCAGAATCTAAGAACCGGATACTTTTCAGTAGAAGAAAACAGTAGAGCAGCGCCATACGCGCTGCTCTTACGTGTCCGAGACTGGACTTGAACCAGCACGGCATTGCTGCCACTAGGCCCTCAACCTAGCGCGTCTACCAATTCCGCCACTCGGACTGGTTCTCATCCGTTGGAGAATTTCACTTTAACTTTACGCAGGAGTAATTATATCATTTCGAGATAGCCTGTCAACGCGCCGCAAGGTATTTATTCACCATTATCCGAAGCTCAATCGCATTACCAGGGCGAACAGTAAAGGTGACTGCAAAATGCACTCGATCTACTTGCGGTTTTGGATGATGCTGAATAGTTAGGCCGCAAGGAAACTATTCACCATTATCTAAAACACCTTAACATAAAGGGTAAATCCCTGTATCGGCCTGGTCTGGGACCGGGCCCTACATGCCTTGATTATAAAAAGTTTATTATTTTGGATGAGAGTGAGTATGTACGCTAAAACTAATTTGCAAAATTCCGCTGGAGAAATACACTATAACTTGTTGGCAATACTATTATGAGCTTAATAACTGGGAGGAATTATCGTTGTGTTTGGCCTGTTCTCTTTTAAAAACCCAAGATTTCGGTTTATTATAATCGCGGTATCACTCACGTTTGTCGCCTGCACAGCGCTCATTGGCTACGTGGCTTTGCCGGCGCAGATTAAGCCTTTCGGCATAAAGAACGATGTAATTAAAGCTCCTACGCTTATCGGGTACGGTGTGATAAAGGCGAGCGAAATTGCAAGGGCTTCCGGTCTGAGAATCGAGGTTGATCGGTGGGTCTCGAGTAAAGATTATCCTATAAACCATGTAGTTGGCCAAAAACCCCTCCCTAACCAGAAGATAAGGAAGGGAGATAAAGTTATTATCGAGCTAAGCGGCGGTAATACACATAGGGATAGTGGCGAAGCACGTGGACAATCTACGGTTACAAGTGAGGACCAAAGGCCACTTCAATCACTACCTGACCAATCATCTAAGTCTTTATCGGGCAGGGTTGTGGTGATCGATCCCGGTCACCAGCGTCGCGCGAACCTTAAGCGAGAACCGATCGGTCCTGGGGCGACTGAGACAAAAGAGAAGATCCAGGGGGGCACAACCGGCATAAAGTCAAAGAGGCCTGAGTACCAGGTCACACTTGAGATTTCAAAAAGGTTAAAATCAGTTCTCGAGTCACATGGCATTAAGGTGGTAATGGTCAGGGAGACGCACGATGTGAATATCAGCAATGCGGAGCGCGCCGAGGTGGCAAACATCGTTAATGCCGATCTTTTTATTAGGATTCACGCAGACGGCGCCCTTGACCCACAGAAGAATGGCATCTCAACTCTCTATCCTGCTTTAAATAAGTGGACCGCTCCGATCTATAAGGAAAGCCTCAGGGCGGCGCGCATAGTCCAGAAGAGCGTGATCGAGACTATCGGACGTAAAGATAATGGCATTATCGGGCGGAATGATATAAGCGGTTTTAACTGGTCTAAAGTTCCGGTAATTCTTGTTGAGATGGGATTTTTAACCAACCCTGAAGAAGATCTCCTGCTAAACGATACTAAGCATCAGGATCTTCTAGCATCAGGCATCGGTGATGGAATTGTTGAGCACCTCCGGACCATCGAGGAGAGCCGATAGCGATAATCCGTAATCGCCAGCCTCAAGCAGAAGATATGATGCTAGTAAATCGTTTCACGATCGGGTAGATAAACAATGTACGGATTGAACTCGATGGAGTGAATCTATGCAGCCCTATCAACTGACAAAGGAAGAGGCATTCAGCCAGTTAGAAACATCACCGCGAGGTCTTACTGAGGTTGAGGCGTCGGCTCGCCTGGAGAAGTACGGGCGCAACAAGATCGAAGAGGTAAGACGCACTCCGCTTATATTTAAATTCCTGGCCAACCTGTATAATCTCTTTGCCATTCTCCTCTGGGTGGGCGCTGTCCTCTCCTTTATCACGGGGGTTCCTGAGCTTGGATACGCAATAATAGCGGTTATTATTCTCAATGCAATCTTCGCTTTCATACAGGAATACAAGGCAGAGAAAGCGATAGAGGCCTTAAAACAATTGCTACCAAGTTATGCCAAGGTACTCCGAGAAGGAGATATAAGGCAGATACTGGCAGAGGGAATCGTTCCTGGCGATATTCTGGTTCTGGAAGAGGGAGACAATATATCTGCCGATGGCAGGCTAACCGATGCATTCGAGATGCGAACAATTAATGCAGCCCTTACTGGAGAATCCGCTCCAGTAAGGAAGACGACCGATCCACTGCCAACTGACAATATCCATATAACCGAAGCCCCTAATCTGGTATTTGCCGGGACCAGTGTTGCCAGTGGTTCTGGTAGAGCTGTGGTATACGCCACCAGTGGAGAGACCCAATTTGGACAGATCGCCCGGCTTACTCAAGCCATCAGAGAAGAATTGAGCCCGCTACAGAGAGAGGTGGTAAAAGCAACCCAGGTTGTTGCTACGTTGGCTGTCGTCTTTGGAACAATTCTTTTTATAGTCGCACTTTTCATTACCGAACTAGGGACTACTGCCAGTCTACTATTCGCGATAGGCATCATTATCGCCAATGTTCCAGAGGGCCTACTCCCAACGTTATCTCTATCTCTGGCTGCTGGAGTACAGAGGATGGCAAGAAAACACGCCCTAATAAAGAAATTATCAAGCGTTGAAGCTCTTGGATCTACAACTGTCATTGCCACGGATAAGACGGGCACGTTAACCCAGAACGAGATGACTGTGCGGGAAGTATGGGTTGACAACAGGGTACTTGAGGTAACGGGAGTCGGCTATGAACCAGTAGGTACCTTTATCGACAATGGTAGAGAGTTAACTGCAGATGAGTTACGCCAGTATTATAACCTATGGCGCTCCGCATCGTTTTGCACTACATCAAGGCTTGTTCCCCCTGGGGATGGACGGAGGAGCTGGAGTATCGTAGGTGATCCCACAGAGGCGTCGCTTCTCGTAGCGGCCAGCAAGGCGGGCTTTGATATTACCGAGGAGTTCAAAAAGAACCCGCGAGTGTATCTGATCCCGTTCGAATCGGCAAGAAAGAGGATGACGAGCATTAATCAAGTTGGTCCTGTTGATGTGGCATGTGTAAAAGGTGCCCCGAAGGAAACGCTTGACCTAAGCACTAAGATTAAACTAAACGGCGAGATCGTTGAACTTACACCAGAAAAGTGCGCCGACATAATACGGGCAAACGATGCCTTTGCCCGGCGTGGCTTGAGGGTGCTTGCAATCGCAGAGAGAGAGGTCAGCCCTGAGATTGGATTTACTGCTGAGAATGTAGAGAGGAATCTAATCTTTTTAGGGCTGATGGCTATGCAAGACCCGCCCCGTCCTGAGGTAGAACACTCGGTTATTGTGGCCAAGCGGGCCGGAATTCGGACCATCATGATAACTGGAGATTATGGCTTAACGGCCGAATCAATCGCACGCAAGATCCGGATTGTTGAGAGTGATAATCCAAGGATTATCACGGGTGTCGAACTTAACGCGATGAGTGATAAACAACTTAAGGATGCCCTGTATGGCGGTGAAGTTATCTTTGCTAGGGTGGCTCCCGAGCACAAGATGAGGATAGTTTCGGTACTTAAGGACAGAGGAGAGATTGTTGCTGTTACTGGTGATGGTGTAAATGATGCGCCGGCTTTAAAACGAGCGGATATCGGCGTGGCGATGGGAATTGCCGGGACCGATGTAGCGAAAGAGGCATCTGAGATGGTGCTCACCGATGATAACTTTGCCAGTATAGTGGCTGCAGTCGAGGAAGGGCGCACCGTGTTCGACAATATCAAGAAGTTTATTACCTATATATTTGCACACCTCACTCCAGAGATAGTGCCCTTTGTCCTTTTTGTGGTATCTGGCGGGGCCATACCGCTCGGTATAACCGTTCTCCTAATTCTTGCGATCGATCTCGGTACTGAAACCCTTTCGGCACTGGCGTTAGGGATTGAGCCCGCAGAGCCCGGTGTAATGGAACGGCTACCAAGAAAAAGAGGTGAGGGGATCATTGATCGGCACGTGCTCTTCAGGGGATATGTGTTCTTTGGTCTCATCGAGACGGTCCTGGTGTCGGGGGCCTTCTTCACAATTTTGTACTCGGGTGGTTGGACGCTCGGTACGCCGGATATCTCTGATCCGGCGAGCCCACTGCATGGCCTCTACCTTACGGCGGTAACTATGACCTTCCTCGGTATTGTGGGAACGCAGGTGGGAACGGTATTTGCAACCCGCACAAGCAGGGCGTCGGTGTTTGAGGTTGGTTTATTCTCAAATCGCTGGGTTATACTTGGCATTATCTTTAGTTTGCTGGTTGCGGCGGCTGTAATCTACATACCATTCATGCAAAACATATTCGGTACTGCACCGCTTGGTGTATTTGAATGGGTGGCAGCATTATTGTTTGGCATTGTAATTCTTGTCGCCGATGAATTGCGTAAATCGTATCTACGCAGGAAATTACCGCCCTCCGAGCGTGCCTATTTTGGGAGGGAGCCGGAAACTCCAGCGGAAGTTAAGGCTGTTAAAAAGCGTGAAGTCGCATAAAGGGTGCAGATTATCGGTATAAAGGTTATAGGGGTGGTTACTTTGCGGATTATAATTGTCGGCTGCGGCCGTCTAGGCTCTGAACTCGCGAATTCGTTATGGCTTGATAGACATGATATTGCTGTAATTGACCAAGATCCTGAGGCATTTCGACGCTTGTCAAAAACGTTTACCGGCGAGAGGATAATCGGTCACGCGGTAGACCAGCAGACGCTGAAAAAGGCGAGAATTGAAGAGGCTGATGCCTTTGTAGCAGTTACCGGAGACGATAATCTCAACATCGTCTCGGCAAGAATCGCACGAGAGTTATTCTTTGTTCCCCGGGTTGTGTCCAGAATATTTGATCCTATACGGGCGAACATCTACGAACGCCTTGGAGTCTCAACTGTCTCAACAACCGTATGGGCGGTAAGCAAAATCGAAGATTTACTATTCCACCGTGCCTTGGATGTGCAATTAAGCTTTGGCAATGGGGAGGTTGAGCTCGTACGAGTTGCGATTCCAGCTGGGCTTTTTGGAAGAGCCGTTGAGAGCATAACTATTCCCGGGGAACTTCAAGTTGCTGTTATAACCAGGCGTGGAAGGCCTTTTATACCTACGCTTGGAACGGTTTTCGAAGAGGGAGATATCGCAAGGATTGTTGTTGCAAGGGCTGCAGTTTCGCGTCTCGAAGAATTTATAAGCGCTGTTGCATAGGGAGGCTTAAGATGTATATATTGATTGCTGGTGCTGGTAAAGTAGGTAGGTATCTGGCGTTAAGCCTTAGCGATCTGCACCAGATCGGCTCAATCGATCTCAGAGATGACCACTTGGCTCAGCTTGAGGGAAAACCTAATATAACTACCTATAAAGGTGATGCAACCGATCCCAGAAAGCTGGAAGAAGCGGGTATCTTAAGAGCGGATGTCGTTGCTTCAGTTACCGGCGATGATGAGGATAACCTGGTTATTTCTCAGCTTGCAAAGCAGGTATACCAGGTTCCGAGAGTTATAGGGAGGATCAATGATCCTAGAAATCAATGGCTTTTTACAAGGAAATGGGGGGTTGATATTGCGGTAAGCAGCCCACATATAATGCTCCAGTTAATTGCCGAAGAAATTTCCCTTGGAGAAGTTCTCACCCTGCTAAAACTTAAAGTCGGTGAACTGTCCCTGGTAGAGATTACCGTTGCAGATGATTCACCTGCAAGAAACAGGGAGATTAGAGATCTGGGATTTCCTGCTAATGCGGTAGCGGTTGCTGTTTTAAGAGATACTACGGTTATGATACCGCATGGGGGAACTGTTATTGAATCTGGGGATAGCCTATTGTTTGTCACCCGCCCGGAGCTGGAGAGAGATATTAGGCAAATACTGGCTGGGTAGTCCGGGTTTGGTCTATTCCTTTGGTAGATATAGATAGGTAGATATAGATATATAGATGTTCCCTCCTATGCAATCCCTTTGCTGAGCTGAGCTAGCAACAAATTGGAGGCTACTTTCTTTTCATACCTTAACCTCGCGGCCTGTACACCGATAGTCACACAAAGCGACCGATTGCAAGTTAAATGGTCAACTGATATAGTAGTGGTATTAATGGCACTACACAATAAATGCGGTTGCAAGTATTTATAGATAAATCCTAAATGTCCTGGATAACGTTGCCGATAGAATAGTTAGGATTTGATGATAGACTTAGTATGCCGTACAGGTCGTGAAGGATAGGGAAATGTACGAGAGCGATATTGGTTGGCGTCTCCGAAACGTACGGGAAAGCAGAGGTTTAAGTCGTAAAGATGTCGAGAATATGACCGGAGGAGAATTCAAGGAGTCAATTCTCGCGATGTACGAAAACGCACGGCGCAGGATACCAACACCACGTCTCAAGCGTCTTGCCGATTTCTACGACATATCGGTCGCCTGGCTCGTTGGTGAGGCGGTCGCCCAGAGTAGCAATAAGGAGATTGATATCGAAGCTCTCTTAATGGCAGACCCGAACTTTTCTGAAAATGAGCGCCGCTTAATGCTTGATATGTTAGAGATGATAAAAGCCAAACGTAGGGCTGAGGGTAGAGAGTAAGGTGGTGTCCTATGCCCATATATACACATCAATACATGAAAACGCAGGCGTATAACATAATCGAAGAATTCAGAATCACAGACCCACCCGTCGATGTGAGAGAGATTGCCAAAAGGCTCGGCATCGAGATTATTGAGATATCTACCGATAGTTGGTTCTATGGGATGCTCACTCGGTATGACGAGAGTCTTTATATGGTCATTAACAAAATGATGCCGGAAACCCGAAAGCGATTTGCGATAGCCCACGAGATTGGCCATTACCAGTTACATAGCCATGATCTCAGCTATCAGCAGAGTCCTATTAAAGAGCATTACCATCGAGAGGCCGATGTATTTGCGTTAGAACTTTGCATTCCCACCCCCTTTATTAGGCGTGAAGCCAATAACTGGTTTAACGACCATAAGTTTTTAGCTGGGCTTTTTGATATCAGCGAGACACTGGTGATCAAGAAGATGGAGGAGTTAGACCTTATCCCTAAGGGTAAATTCAACTGGGCCTATGTTAACTGGAAGGCTGTATAGCTGGTAATACGAGAATGACCTTCAGCTAAAAGCGCAAAATCCTGATGTATGAGCCTATGCTTAAGTTACTTAAGCATAGGCAATCTTAATCCCGCGTAAAAAACTCAAACATCATCTTAGCGACAAGCCGGGCGCCTCGCTCATTAAGGTGCACGCCATCAACCGTAAGCGAGAACTCCGCATAGCAGCCCTCTTTTTTCATCTCTGCTAAATTCTCTTTGATTGCGAAGTCCAGGTCGATAAGCTCGCAATTCTTCTCGTATGAGATCGATCTTATCGCGTCGTTTATTGGGGTGAGACTCTCTGTAATACCTAAATTCATACTGCCCTCAACCGCTGTTGTTGTGCAGATAGCCAGGTTTTGCACTTGATCTTTGAGGATGTCGATTAAGCTTGAGTAGTTGTCTGTGAAGTGCTCAACCATACGGCGGTGTATGGACGGCTCTCTCATCGGGTTATCCATCGGCATATCTTCCATAAGGATCGATTCGTAAAAAACGTCGTTTATGCCGGCTAACACGACGACCCAATCCGGCCCGAGAGAGAGTACATCGTTTTCGACCCGTTGTAAGAGGTCTTCAACCATATCCCCATCTCTGCCTGCATTGATAAAATGAAAATTGTTACTTGTCGAATATTCGGAAAGCAGGCGTTTTAGGGCAGTAATATAGTTACTGCCAACATTTCCCCTGGTGATACTGTCCCCAAAAAAAACTATGGTTTGTCCATCTTTTAATTTCATGATCTCACCTGATTTAGCACTCTAGGGCTTTTCTATCGCTGATGTTATTGTATGCATATGGAGACGGCAACTCAATCTATAGACACAGGGGTTTTGCAACTGCTTGAGCCATGCTTCTTCCCACCGCATCCCATCTCGTAGCGCAGGGCTTTAGCCCTGCTAAAACATTATGGTATACCGTAGCGCAGGGCTTTAGCCCTGCTAAAACTTACACGTGCACGCAGCAGCCCTAAAGGGCTGCGCTACAATAGGATCGTACACCATGACGGCAGCCCTAAAGGGCTGTGCTATGATCTGGTGGAAACACTGGTCGCTATGCTCTAGTGCTAGTTTTGCACTTATAATTATCGTGTGATATACTGGCGCAAGAACTGAAAAGCTAATAGATCCCAGGTTGCTTAAGGCCAGGTTTAAATAGGTGGCCGAAGAGCTATGGGAAGCTGGTGAAAGTCCAGCGCGAGCCCGTCACTGTAATCGGGGAGCAAGCTGCGGTATGCCACTGGCGTTGAACGGCTGGGAAGGTGTGGCAAGCGATGATCCGAGAGCCAGGAGACCTGCCTGGGATTGAAGTATTAAGGCCACTCTCGAGGCCTGGGGTGGATACTAATAGTCAAAGTGGCGCTAGTAATCCTGGCCAAAGGCGGCCGGGATTTTATTTTCTTCGATTGCACTTAAAAGCTCAGCCTAATCAAAAGAGAAGCAAAGGGGTAGAAAAAAGGGAAGAGTTAAGGGGGATTATGAAAAAATACCTAGTTGCTCTGGCGCTAGCTGCTTTCATAACAGCTATTACACCTACTCCTGCCCATGCCATGCATATTTCAGAGGGGATACTTCCCCTTCCATGGGCTACCCTTTGGTATCTTGTCGTAATACCGTTTGTTGCTAAAGGCATATCTGATATCAGAAAGAGGAGTGGGCAAATATCGGCTTTTGTACCATTTACCGGTATGGTTTCTGCAGGGGTGTTCGTAGTATCCGCGATGCCGATCCCCGTTCTTATGGTGGGTACGAGTTCACACCCCGCTGGAGTTGGCTTGGCCGCAATACTAATAGGGCCCTTCGCCACGGTTGTAGCTGGGTCAGTATCTCTGTTGATCCAGGCCCTGTTCCTCGCTCATGGAGGTATAACCACTTGGGGAGCGAATATTCTCTCGATGGGCATAATTGGGGCATTTTCCGGGTATTACGTTTTTAGGGTATTTATGAAACTCAAACTCCCGCTAACACTGGCCGCATTTATGGCCGGGCTGATATCCGATTGGGCAACATATACGGCAACCGCATTCGAGCTGGCGCTAGGCCTTAGCGGCCAAGAGCCGTTCTTTGGATTATTTAAAGCGATATTGGTTGCATTTATTCCAACGCAGCTTCCTATTGGGATACTGGAAGGGTTTGCCGCGGCAGGCTTTTTTGCCTTTGTCCTGAAGCGAAGGCCAGATATACTAGTGAAGCTGGGGACGGTTCCGGGAGGGCCTCTTCTACAGAAGGATGCGGTTTATGAAAAAGCTGTTTATTAGGGGGAATAAAGGTACTGGGATTATTGGATTGATCGTGATCTTCGTTGCTATCCTCCTGGTAACCTGCGAGGCTACGTTGGGAGCTAACTGGTCAGGCGTGGATGAGTCTGTCGTTGAGTATTACGCTGAGCAGGCAGGGCGGCCAGCGTGGACGCCCCTTATAAATACCGATCGGGGAGATCTTCTCCTATTTATGTTTTTGCTGGCTGGTGCTATAGGCGGCTTTGTCATTGGTTATTACTGGCGAACTCTGTTTAATGATACCAAATGGGTGCGGCGGGAACATGCTTCAAATGAGAAGATACTTGATGGAAAGGGAAGTAAGGTGGATGAGAGGAAGTAGCATAGAGTTATTCTCTGATTATTTTGCACAGGCATCGAATATTTTTACGCTAATCGATGCCCGCGTAAAACTGATTTTTGTACTTGCAGTCCTTGCCCTTGTTCTTCTCGGCGATAAGGTTGGTGTTTCGCTTCTTATAGTGGTTTTATGCATCTTTATCCTTCTGCTGATAAGAATTCCCTTTAGAGTGATTTTAGCGAGGATGGCAGGCCCACTTGCGATGGTTAGCGTTATCATTGTATTGCAGGGCTTATTTTTCGGTAAGACGCCGCTTTATTCATTCGATCATGCTGGATTTTGTATATCCATCTACAAGGAGGGAATTGGCAAGGGGTTACTGATGGCCAGTCACGTTATGGCGGGAACTTCGCTGGTACTTTTCTTAAGCATAACAACTCCGGTGAATAAATTGCTAGGCGCGCTAAAATATTTTAGGGTACCTAACGGATGGCTAGAGATAATGGCATTTACCTATAGGTATATCTTTGTATTTATAGAGGAAGCTCAAAGCATAATGGATGCACAGCGGTTAAGGCTTGGCTACAGGGGAGTAGCAAACGGATTAAGGTCTTGGGGAACTCTGGTAGGATCGTTATTCACCAGGGTCTACGATCAAGCGAATGCAACGCATACCGCCATGGTCCTCAGGGGGCATAGCGGAATGCTCCATATTAAAAACCCGGATCGCCTAACGATGAGCGACATAGGCGCCAGTCTGCTGATGGTGGCAGTCTTTTCGCTCTTGTTACTGGCGACCTTCTACTGGGGGTAGCTTAATTGTCATTCCTTGAGATAAAGGATCTCTCGTACAGGTTCGAGGATGGAACGGAAGCCCTCGATGGGGTAACTATAAGTGTAGAGAAGGGTGAGTTTGCCGGCCTTCTGGCATCAAACGGCGGCGGAAAAACAACCCTTCTGAGATCGATAGTAGGGCTTCTTAAATCCAAACCGGGGTCGATTCTTATCGATAAAAAACCATTGGATAAGATGGGGCGGACTGGGCTTTCCAGTAAAATCGGACTTGTCTTCCAAAACCCTAGCGATCAACTTTTCGCATCAACGGTGGAAGAGGATGTTGAATTCGGGCCTAGAAATCTGGGCTTAAGTGAGGGTGAGATAACAGAGAGAGTTAAAAGTTCACTGGAACTGGTTGATCTTATGAGCTGCGCAAAGAAGCCGATACACCACCTGAGCTTTGGGCAGCAGAAAAGAGCATGTATTGCGGGCGTATTGGCGATGAGACCCGAGATATTATTGCTTGACGAACCAACCGCCGGGCTGGATCCGAAGAGCGAATCTAAATTGCTGTACGTTCTAGGAAGGCTTAATAAAGAAGCGGGCATCACAATAATCATAGCGACGCATATGGTCGATCTCATGCCCTTATTTGTCGACCGAATTTATGTATTAAAGGAAGGTAAACTCGCAATTAAGGGAACTCCCGAGGTGGTATTCTCCAGCACACAGGTCATGGAGGGGGTAGATTTAAGGCTTCCTTATATAACCCACCTGATCGAAGAGCTTAAGCACAAGGATCACTTGCCCCTCGATGAGTTACCCCTTACAATCAAGGATGCTAGGAGTAAGTTGGTCTCACTCATACCACAGAATATTCTTACCGTTAAGGAAAGCATCCGATTAAGTTAGGCTATCCCATAAAGCCAGTGATTATTGGCCTTAATAATGATAAATTCTCATCAAATACTGGTATCGGCAAGCGCAATAGGGTATTTTATAAAGGAGAAAGATAGGGCTGCGTTAGCGAGGAGGGATTCTTTTGAGGCAAGAAAAAGCGGGTTATCGGAGATGGATGAGCATTTTGGTGCTCCTGCTCCTGGTAGCACTTACAAGCTTTGTGGTTGCTGGATGCTCTGGAGGCGGCAAGGAGGAGGGTACAACGACTGGGAAAGCCGAATCGGCTAGCGGAGAGCATGCAGAGCACGCAGAAGAGAGCGAAGAAGAGACCAATAATCCAGGGCTGCTGTATACGAATAACTGTGGTGCTTGCCATGGACATGATGGCAGTGGTGTAGTCGGCCCTGCAATAAAAGGAACCGCTCTTACTATTGCTCAAATTGAAGAAAAGATAAACAACGGCAGTGGGAACCAAATGCCAAAATTTAAGGGTGGCGAGCTAAAAGAAGAACAGATCAAGTTGATAGCAAATTACGTGAAGGATGAGTTGAAATAGACATAAAGGGCTGCTTAGGCAGTGTAATTAAAGGATCCATGTGACTTAATTGACGTTACACCCCTTAGTTCCTTAGCTGCATTGAACTTTTACCTTAGTAATTTGAAATTAAGGGGTCAGAAATAGATCAACAGAGAGGACCGGCTTTTGCCCAGTCCTCTCTTTGCATGCTCAATGTTAGCGCTAATGGTCTATGCAATGGTGATCTTTGCCTACCTCACCACGTCGATCGCGTCCTTCTTTATTGGAAAGGAGAGAGAAAGGAAACAATAATAGCGACCCGTCGATTACCATGGTATTTAATAACTCATTTGTGGGAATAAACCGGATAAAGCTAGTACAGCGTCACATCTTAATGCTGGGAGTGATTATATGGCTAAGCAGCTTGTATCCGGTATAATAGGTCTTCTACCGCTTCCATTGACCCTAGTAACCGTAGCAAATAAAGCTAATATCTCGGATGTCTTTACGGCCTCTTGGGTAGGCGTGCTCTGCCCCGATCCATTGTATATTGGTGTTGGGATTAATGCTGTAAATTACTCGCATGAGTTGATAGAGGATAATGGCGAATTTACAGTTAACATCATACAGGAGGGTTTCGTCAGAGAGGCGGATATATTAGGCATAACATCTGGCCGGGACCTCGATAAGTTTGAAAAAGCTAGAATTACCCCCCAGCCGGCAAAAGAGGTAAAGGCACCTAACATTCTTGAGGCTGCAATCAGTATCGAGTGCAGGGTACAGGAGGTTCTGAGGCTTGGAACTCATGATTTCTATGTCGGGCGGGTTTTAGCGACGCATGTCGACGAGTCAGTTCTCGATGGAAAAAAGATCAACGTTGAGGCTCTCAGGCCGATAGCATATGCTGAAAATTCATATTGGTCGCTTGGGCGAAAGATGGGTCGGGTTGGTCGAGTTATGCCGGAGTAGGTGTAGATCTAATTTCTAATTTCTTACCGTCAACTGATGTGTGATGGAGTAGTAGAAGCTATGCGCATCGTTGAATTGAGACTGGTATCTGTTTAGTCTTGAACTTTCACTGCTTAAGCACATCTAATTCTAATACTGTATACAGTGCATTTACCAAGCTTAAACAGACTATAGATTGAGCCGTTCAAAAAAAGTGAAGAGTACTATTGACATTTATACCCCCCTGGGGTATAAATGGGAATAAAAGGAGTGGTTGATAATGGCTAATAACATAACCGATTCTCAGTTTGATTCTGAGGTGTTGAGGTCAGATATGCCGGTGATCGTAGACTTTTGGGCTCCTTGGTGTGGCCCTTGCAGAATCATTGCGCCCCGGCTTGATGAGATTGAAAAAGAGTACGATGGCAAAGTAAGGGTATTGAAACTTAATGTCGATGAGGAACGCCAGTGGGCGAGCAAATTTGGAATAATGAGTATTCCAACCATTATGCTGTTTAAGGATGGTCAAGTTGTGGGCCAGATTATCGGAGCTGTGCCAAAAGAAGAGATCATTCGCCAATTTAAACTATAATAACGCCGATTTATAATATGTTATAGTATTGCATGGTAGTAATAGTTGAGAATATTGATCGGCTCTAGACCGATACGATTGGAGGGAATATGCCAACTTATCAATTCGTTTGTAATGATTGCGGCAGGGATTACGAATTTTTCCTGACAAGAATGTTGCGTGATGGTGATGAGCTATGTCCGGACTGTGGCAGCACCAATGTGAGGCGGGCATACCGCGACTTTTTTGGCTATAGGGTAAGTCACTCTAGTGGCGAATCTTCCGGTGGATATTCCAGCGGGAGCAGTTGCAGTAGCAGTGGCTGAGGGTTTTAGAAGTACTCGGGTCGGCGGCCCGAGTTACAAGAGTTGCCCGCAAGCGGCGGCCCGGGAAGGCAAAGTTCGCCTTATATCGTGTTATACTTTGCATTAATACCAATCATATCATTGGTTTATTGATTGGAAGGAGATGACGTTGCCCGGCAGAAGGCATATATTGAAAATCCTGGCTATTATTGCATTAATCGGTCTTGTTCTGGTGGTGGTGGTTGGATGTCAAAAGGGCCAGACCCAGAGCATAAATGATCAGGCCACAAATAACCAGAATGGCCAACAAATGCAGGTTGCTGGGCCCAGGGTACTATATTTTTCATCGGAGTACTGATCGTATTGCAGAAATATGAAGCCGCTAGTTGAGCAGGCAAAAAATGAGTATGCTGGTAAGATAACGTTCGAGGTTTATGACCTCGGGAATCAAGATCAAGATAGTGTAAATGTCGTCGATCAATACGGTGTTGGACCGATTCCGACGCTTATTTTTATCGATAAGGATGGATTGATTGCGAATAAGGTGGTTGGCGAAGTTCCCAAAGATGTTATCGATAAAAACGTGAAAAATATTATTGAATAGTGAAGATATGGGGGTATTGCAATGTACGATCGCGATGAGGAGGCCAAGCGGATTGTCACGCGGCTTAAAAGGCTTGAGGGGCAGCTAAGAGGCCTTCAGCGGTTAGTTGAGGCGGGCGAGGATTGCGAGAGCGTGCTAACGCAGTTCGCTGCTGCAAAAGGCGCTTTCCAGCGCGTCGGTGAGATTATTCTTGCCAGCGTGATACGCGACTGCATAGCAAAGGAGAGCTTGGGTGATAAAGCGCCTGAAGAAAGCATCGAATCAGCCTTGGCTCTTTTCGAGCAATATGTAAGGCATCTTCAGTAGAGCCTTGGAGCTATAAACAAAGAACAAAATAGCTGAGCCAACCATGGCAAATATAGCAAGTACATCGAATATCTAAGGGAGACCATTCGCGGGATCTCCCATAATTTTTCTAGAGGGCGTCGTCTAGCTAGAGTTTCAGGGTGTATGAAACTACCGCTATTTGCAGAATTCACGGAGAAGTGGTAAAATTTTTTTCACAGTGCGGATGTAGCTCAGTTGGTAGAGCACAACCTTGCCAAGGTTGGGGTCGCGGGTCCGAGTCCCGTCATCCGCTCATCTCCAGGGAGGGAACCAGAAGAGGTTGTTCTCTCCCATATTTATCATGGCGACGTGGCCGAGTGGCTTAGGCAATGGTCTGCAAAACCATGTACACCGGTTCGACTCCGGTCGTCGCCTCCAAGGATTGCAAGGGCGCTTAGCTCAGGGGGAGAGCACTTCCTTGACGCGGAAGGGGCCAGAGGTTCAAATCCTCTAGCGCCCACAGGTCAGAGGCCTAGAATCACCAAGATAGGGTTCTAGGCTTTTTTACTGAAGTGCGAGGGAAGTGCTGCAAGATGAAAAGGCCCGGATTTCCAGGCCTTTGCTTTTCTGTATTTATTTTGCTCTTGCTTTACAGCGCTAACTTTTTCTACGCTCCTTGGTTAGACTTATTTGCAGAATCAACAT
Source organism: Actinomycetota bacterium (assembly GCA_014859275.1). Classification (GTDB taxonomy): domain Bacteria; phylum Actinomycetota; class Aquicultoria; order Aquicultorales; family Aquicultoraceae; genus Kmv33. The sequence goes on from JACUUO010000003.1 coordinate 56,005, forward strand.
AGAATATAGGCTAATTAGCTTTATAAAACCCCGAACTTGAATACCCACCTCTTTGAGGTGGGATGAAAAGTTCG
>JACUUO010000055.1 GCA_014859275.1 Actinomycetota bacterium
CTTTGGCTCTTTAAGGATGACAAGTTGGTGAGTTGAGGATGACAAGTTGGTGAATTGCAAACAGGATGACAGATTGGTGGATTGAGGATAACAAGTTGGTGGGTTGTAAAATCACTGTAGCTACAACGAATAGATTTAATATATACTTAGTGATATTTTTGTATCATGCCGGTTGGTCTTTACTGGTGCCGCCGGCGTGTGGTGGATTGTTATAACGTATTATACAGGAGTTTAAAGCAGATGGCGAAGAAGATTATTAAGCGGCCAACCAAAGCCGCAAAGCAATCAGCCCGGTCGGAGCAGTTCGATCAGTGGGTGTTCTATGGCTTCCTCGCAATTGTAATTACCCTTCCGCTTGCGATATCCCGGATAACTTTTGATCAATTTGATATCGCAAAGATTTTTTCTTTGCGACTGCTTACCTTACTTACCTTGGCATTTTGGATCGGTAAGATGCTGACTTCCAGAAAGCCAGAGGTTCGCTGGAGCAGGCTCGATTTTGTGGTCATCGGTTTTTTAGTTCTCGTTCTTATCTCGACTATCACTTCGATTCATTTCCCCACTGCACTTCATGGGAAGTTTAAGCGCTATGAGGGACTGCTTACTTTCATTAATTACGGCATCATATATTTTCTGGCACTTCAGACATTTACTAGCTTTAAGAGATTATCAGCGCTAGGCACGACCATAACGCTTGTTGGTGGACTGGTGTCTCTCTACGGGATTATGCAGTATGCGGGGCTGGATCCATTAGGATGGGCTACCCTCCCGTTTGAGGAAAGAAGGAGCTTCTCCACGTTCGGTAATCCTGATCTTCTAGCCGGATTCCTCGTCCTTCTCATACCCATTACAGTCGCAGAATTTTTTAGAACGAAGGGCATAAAGGATGGTAACTTAAGGCTATCATATAATGTCTTGCTGTTCTTATGCTATGCTCTTGCTTTTATGGTCTTGCTTTTTACGTTTACTCGCGGTGCTTGGATCGGTGCAGCAGTAGCGTTTCTCGCATTCATAATAATTGGTGCAAGGGCAATCATCGCTCACCGAATAAAGACGCTCCTGGTATTTGGCGGTCTAATCGTCATCTTTGTGGCGGTAGCGATCTACTCGGCGAGCGCCACCCACGGCGTCATGAATCTCATTGAACGCTTAAAATCGGCAACCCAGATTACCGAGGGGAGTGCAGGGTCGCGAATTGAGATATGGAAGGCCGGACTAAAGATGATCGAGGAGAGGCCGCTTTTTGGCCTCGGGCCGGATACCTTCAGGCTTGGGTCTGAGCGGTATGAGACTTTTAGATACGTGAAGATGGGACAGGGTCATACCGTTGCCGACAACGCCCATAATTGGATTATCCAGCTTGCGGCCGGTATCGGAATCCCGGCAACCCTACTGCTTATAATTTTATTTGCGGCGGTTGTTGTTATTGCCGTTAGATATGCATGGAAGTTACAAGGTGATGAACGAATTGTCCATGCAGGGTTAATATCGGCGATTATCGGCTACTTTATCCACCTGCTTTTCGGCGTAAGTATCTCTGGAAGCACCGCGGTGTTCTGGGTAATAATCGGTGCCCTGGCTGCAACAACGGCGGCTGTGAGAACAGCACGGGTAGTACCGAATGAAGCGAGCGCTATCTACTTGAAGGTTGCAATAGCTCTGTTGGTTGCTGTTTCAATCATATCTTCTTATTACGCCATGGCCATGTATATAGGCGATTACTACTATGCGCGAGCAATTAGGTTAGCCAACGACAGCGATTTCGAAGCTGCATTTACAAGTTATGAGCGCGCCATTGGGTTATATAAGAACGGCAGGTACTTCGATGGTTACGGCTTATTCCTCGAGCAGCTCGGAGTGGCGCAGAACAGCCCCGATATGATCGAGAAGGCCATTAGCATACATGAAAAAAGCAAGATGTGGGAGCCTGATGAGGCCGATCACTACGTGTTTTTGGCAAGCGCACAAACGAAGCTTGCAACCGACACCCGTGATCCTGTGTTAAATGACGCAGTTCAGGAGCTTAACGAGGCTCTCGAAAAGCGACCCAACGGGCTCTCGGCGCGAATTCTTCTTGCTAACATCTTGCTATTCCAGGAGAAGTATAAAGAAGCGATAGAAAAGCTTGAATTTGTCCTGGCCGTGCATCCAGAAAATGAAACCGGTATTCAACTGCTAGCGCAATGCTATGAGGGGCTGGGGGATAAAGATAAAGCGAAAGAAAGCTATGAGAGGCTTCTATCCTTTAAGCCTGATAGTGAGGCAGCAAAAGATGGGCTTGAGAGGCTAAGCAAGTAGCAAGGTCGGTGTTTATATCTGGTGCCTATCTGTGCCGATCGCTGGCGAAACGAGTCGTCAATATTCTCATCATACTGCTAATTCAATAAAACATAACAGCTTAATTTTGAGTAACCGGTTGCAGCTGTTAATATAGCTGGTTATTAACGTAGACAAAAACATGCATATTAGGTTACAATCAAGCTTAATTCTCATGGTCACAAATAAATGCGAAGATCTAAAAATAAGGTGAATAGGCAGGGAACTCATTGGGGAAAGCGAAGCTTCCACAGACAACGATAGCTAGATTGCCCATTTATCTTCGCTCACTAGTTATGTTGGCGAGCAGAGGTGAGCGGATTGTTTCATCAGATGGGCTAGCCCAGATTGCTGGAACAAATGCCGCGCAATTGCGAAAAGATCTCTCCTACCTTGGTGAATTCGGCATTCGTGGCGTAGGCTACGAGATTGATCAACTCATAAATGAGGTATCGAAGTGGCTGGGTCTATTAAAAAATAGGAAGGTTGTAATTGTGGGCCTTGGCCGGTTGGGAGGGGCACTTGCTGGCTATCAGGGTTTCTCGGAGAAAGGTTTCAAAATAGTAGGTGCATTTGATAGGGACCCTGCTTTGGTGGGCATAGAGGTTGGCGGCCTTACGATCCAGCATATCGATGAGCTCGATGACTTTGTCAAGAGCGTCAGTGGCGGAATTGATATCGGTATTATTGCGACGCAGGCTCCATCCGCCCAGGGAGTTGCAGATAGAATGGTTAATGCCGGGATAAAGGCGATCATCAACTTCGCGCCGATTACCATTGATATCCCCAACGGTGTAGTTCTGCGACAAGTTGATCTCTCCGTGGAGCTTCAGATACTCTCTTATTATTTACAAAAAGTATAGCTGATGAGCACTGCCAGGACCTCTTTACTCGTATATGAAATTAAATGATACTGCTTCATTGCTAAGCGTTATAGAACAAGATCTAGCTAGAACGAGAGAGCAACTCCAGAAGAACGCCTCCTCGGGCCACAAGCTTCTTGCCGACCACGCAGGAGTTATCGATGATCTTCCCCTTGCAAAGCTGCTATTTATCACAGCAAGTTTCGGAACCTACCGCTCAGAGGAACTGAGGTGGGTGGCTGTAGGTATTGAACTGTTACGCTTGGCGGCGGATAAACACTATCCACCTGCCGAAGTAGCAATGGTTGCACCCAGGAATCTTTACCTGGTTAGCGCGGACTACTATTACGCGCAGGCAATCTCCCTCGCTGCTCGCTTGAATAAGGAACGTGTAATTGAATACATGGTAAAGGCTATCGCAGAGCTAGCCGAGGCTGAGGTGTTAAAGCATAGAGAGGGTACGATCGGCAATAAGGTGGGTGACAAAAGTTTTAGTCTTTTTAGGGCTGCGGTAAAGCTAGGAGCATTGCTAGGTGAGTGCCCCCTAAATTTAACGAATTCCTTGACCAAATTCGCGTCGTCCTTCGGTCTCATTTATCAGGCCGTCCACCATCCTGCCCGTGCGGATTTGATTGGTCTGAACCCGGCGTTATTAACTGATGCTCGAGACCGCGCACTTGCCGACCTAAGGTTTATTCCAGCTGCACAGTACCGCTTTCTCGAAGAGCTTATCTCTTTTTAATCATAGTAGACAGTAAATTTAATCATAGTAGACAGTAAAACGGCATTTAAATTATACTATTAAGGATTACCATCGCTGTTGGCTCTATCTGGCCTGCAGGTGTTGGATTTATTATTTGAAGGGTTATGAGTAAAAGCTACCCAATCCCACAGCACATTCTTCGAGATCTGGCAGAGGTAGAAAAGGAACTCGCTAAGATAGCATTATCTACCGATGGGGTGCTAGCTGAGATATCTCTTGCCACCCTCAAAGCCGGCGGAAAGAGGCTCCGTCCGGCTCTTGTTTTAATATCTGGGATGGTAGGGGATTACGACCTTGGGCGGTTTATGCCAGCCGCGGTCGCTTCTGAGCTTATCCATATGGCATCGTTGATCCACGATGACATCCTGGACGATGCCGGGACAAGGCGGGGCGCACCGACGGTAAACTCAATCTGGGGAGAGCGCATTGCGGTTGCCGCTGGGGATTTTTTATTTGCAACCGCCTTTGAAATTTTATCGCGGCTAGAGATGCGATCCGTTGAGATAATGGTAAATGCTGCGCTCGACCTAAGCCTAGGTGAATTCGACCAGATGGTAACGGCCTATGTGGTCGATCAATCTATTGAGGATTACATTCAAAAGGCCAAGCGAAAGACGGCTGCTTTATTTGCGGCTTGTTGTCAGGTTGGCTCTCATCTATCTGGTGCTTCCGCTGGTGATATAGCTGCTCTCACCAGTTACGGTGAGAATCTGGGTATCGCTTTTCAGATATACGATGATGTGCTCGATATTGCTGGAGGTAAGGCGACCGGTAAAGAAATCGGGGTTGATATTCGCGATGGCACAATAACAGTCCCGATAATTTACGCGCTTGAGGAGTTAGGTTACGATAGCCGATTTGCTGCAATTATTTCAAAGCAAAGACCGGATGATAAGGATGTGAAAGAAGCAATCAGGTTGATCAATGAATGTGGCGCAATTTCGCGCACTAGAGAGACCGCCAGATCTTATGTTGATAAGGCGATAGATTCGCTCAAGGCTATCCCAAAGATCAGTGCCGTTGAGGTTTTTAGAGGGATCGGCGAATTTGTTATTGATCGATATCATTAGGCACTGTAGTAGTTTGATAGGAGTGAGAGATGCTTTTAACTGCAAAATGGGTATTGCCGATAAGTCAAAGGCCTATTGAGGATGGAGCTGTCGTTACGGAAGGCCCCAAGATCAAAGATATCGGTAAGTTTAAAACAATGAATAATAAGTACCCGGATGAAGAGGTAATAAACTTTGGTAAGGCGATAATCCTCCCGGGCTTTGTGGACCTACATACCCACCTTGAGTATAGCGTTTTCAGAGGGGCTTGCGATGACCTCGGCTATGCCGATTGGAAGATACAGCTGACGAAAAAAAGTGAGATACTTAAGAAGGGAGACTGGATACTCTCCGCCTATTTGGGCGCACTTGAAGCGATACAATCGGGCATTACAACTATCGCTGATATTACCAAAGGCGGCGCCAGCCTTAGGGCGGCCAAGGATGCGGGCTTAAGGGGAATTATCTACTATGAAGTAACCGGTATGGACCATACCAAGGTACCGGAGATAATGATAGAAACGGAAAACAATATAGATAAATGGATCAATCAGGCTTCAGGGACTAATCTTACGATCGGTTTTGCCCCACATTCGCCCTATACGGTCTCACCACCCCTTTACAGATCATCCACTGGGTGGGCAAGAGAGCATAATTTTAAGATATGCACCCACCTTGCGGGCTCGAAGGCCGAGTATGATTTCGTAAAGTACGGCTCAGGCAGGTTGCCGAATGAATACTGGGATACGGTCGGCTGGGGCGATATCCTCTGGCAGCCGACAGGGGTAAGTCCGGTAAAGTATCTGGAAGAATGGGGTGTTTTTGATGGTGGAAATATGCTTGCGGTCCACTGCGTCCAGGTTGATGAGGCCGATATCGATATCCTTAAAAAATACGATGTCTCAGTGGCATATTGTCCCCGTTGTAACGCAAAGTTAGGTATGGGGATAGCGCCACTATCGGGCTTTTTAAATTGTCAGCTTAGGATTGGTATGGGCACAGACAGCCCGGCAAGCAATAATACGATGGATATATTTGACGAGATGAGGATAGGTCTTCTTCTACAGAGAGGAATAACCAGGTCATCCGGTTTTACTGCAGAAGACTTCGTCTATATGGCGACATTGGGTGGTGCAAGGGCGATAAATCTGCATAATGACATTGGCTCGCTTGATCAGGGTAAGCAGGCGGATATTATAGCTGTCGATATGTCGCACAGTCACCAAATTCCAACGCGTGACCCTTATTCGGCCCTGGTTTATACCGCAAACCAGGAGAATGTGGTTTTAACTATGGTGGCTGGCAGGATTCTGTACCGGAATTGCAAGTATACCACCCTAGATGAGGCTGAAATTCTAAAAAAGGCTGAGCCGATAAGAAGAAAGCTAAAGATGGAATAGTTGATAGGCGTGTAATAAAGCGTTATCATTTAAAATCGGTAATAAAATAATCATATATTGGGGCAAGAGAAGGAGGTTAACCCATTGGGAGACGATTTTTTTGAGAATCAGGTAGAGGATACTCCCAGTAAGAGTAAAGCTCCTAATAAAAACAGCAAGGAATCAAGTAAATCACCTGAAAATAAGACTGCGAACTCGGGTACTAAAGCGGTTATAAAAACTCCGGTCGGTGCACAATTATCTGAGGGGTTGAAATTGCCCCAGCAGGTCGATATAATCTGGGCGATTGCCCTCATCGTTGTCGCGTTCGTTATAGGGTTCTTCGCCCGTGGGGTTATCATGCCTCCGGCAACTACAATAACCTCAACCGATAATATGGTTACGCCTGCTCCCAGAGCCTCGGGTTATGAAGGTGCGCCCCCGTTATCCATGGAGCAATTACAAAGCGGTAAATTGCCGCAGGGTCATCCTAGTATCGGCGGTGATACTACCCAGTCGGGCGGTGAGTCGACAACTTCTCCATCCGGCACAGGAATGGGAGATATTAAAAATAATGTCCCAGCATCTGGGCCCCTACAGGAGGATAGCCAGCCAGTTGAGGCTAAAAAACCGAATAAATAGTAGGCTTGTCGACAAGACCGCCACGATATTTGACTTGATGTCCACCAGCATTTTGATAGACTTGAATTGTTGCAGGTAAATTTGAGTCATTACAAGCAGTATGCTGAAAACACAACTCGGTAGGAAAGCGTACGCTTTCCTACCGAGTTGCTTAGGCAAATTAAGGATGTAAGGGAGCAGGTAAAAGTGCTTTTAGATAAAAGAAAAGTGGGTTTGGTGACGAAGATCGGTGCGCTTATCATTGCATTTACCTTCATAGTTGCCTATATTCCAATGATAACCGATGCATTTGGGCCGGGAGGAGATAAAACACCAGAGCAGCAGCAATCTCCCACAATTCCCTCGCTTCAAAAAGCTGTCCAAAAAAATCCTAAAGATATCAATGCCTGGATTAAGCTCGGAGACGCTTTTCATGATCAAAACTTCTACGGTGAAGCGATAGAGAGCTATAGCAAGGCGCTTGAACTTGATCCGAAAAATGTGGATGCTCTTATCAACAGGTCATACAGTTACTTTTACCTGGGCCAAGTTGATACAGCCACAGCTGAAGTAAAAAAGGGCATAGAGATTGATTCTAATTACGCTAAAGCTTACTATTACCTCGCCACCTTTTTAAGCGCCCAGGAGGGCGAAGCCGAAGAGGCGATTAAGGCCTATAAAACCTACATTGAGCTAGACCCCGACGGCAAAGAAGTGCAGCAGGCCAAGGAGTGGATAAAGGTCTTAGAGAAGATCAAGTAAAGACAAATCATTTCAACGTAAGCTATCAGGTCGCCCTCAATAGGTATCTCTGTGTACGATTTTATCGAGGGCGTTGAGACTACTGGAAAAATAAGGGTGGTTAGAGGGAATGAACTGGAAATTACAGGTGGCATCCGGGTCATCCATACGCCATCCCACACCCTGGGGTCATTAACGGTGCTAGTTGATACCGTAAAAGGTCTGGCCGCTATCACAGGATTTTGCGTTATCAACGAGAACTTTGATCCCCCACCAGTCATCAAGACACTGGAGATGGAGGTACTGGCTCCAGGCATCCATGTCAATGCCGATGAGGCGTACGATCAGGTATTGCGCGTGAGAGATTTGGCCGATATCATACTGCCACTGCATGAACCAAGCTTTGCCTCGATTGATACTATAGGCTAGTACAGCGTCACATCCGTGACTACGTATCGAGGAGGCGCTTTAGATATTGAGCATTCTTAACCGCATAACCGAACGCATCATTATTGAAGTAGACAAAAACATCCAATCGTCGGCTTAAAAAGCCGGCAATTATCTCTGCCCATCGCGACAGCTCTACATCTGAGTATTCGGATGCGTAAAGGATTTGACCCCCATGTAATCTAATAAAGGTAAATGGGGATGTTATCTCGTAAGATATTGGCCACTGGGGTGAATCCGCAATACACAGGGCCGCATTCCCACCTCTAAGCAGGGTGTAAGTATCTTCGCTAAACCAGGACTCGTGGCGGAATTCGAATGCATACCTGTAATTTGGCGGCAATATCTTAATGAATCCGTCTAGCCGTTCCAGATTTGCACGCCAGTTTGCTGGAAACTGAAAGAGGATCGGGCCAAGTTTTTCACCGAGTCCATTGGCATTTCTCAGGAATTTTTCCAGGGCTTCCTCGGCGCCCTTTAACTTCTTTACGTGCGTTATGTATCGGCTCGCCTTTACGGCAAAGATAAATTCCTGCGGAGTTCTCTCTCGCCACAACTCAAAGGTCTCTCTTTTAGGGAGTCGATAAAACGAACTATTTATCTCGACTGTTGCAAAGGTTCTTGCATAAAATTCAAGCCATTTACTCTGCGATAACTCCGCAGGATAGAAGAGCCCTCTCCAATGTTTATAACTCCAGCCAGATGTTCCTATATAAAGCATTGCATCGTTATGTGAGTTACCTCGCATCATGCCCCCGGTGAAGCCGATAAATTCGATGTTAACATGTGAAAGTTCTTTCCTCCAACATTTCTTCTACCCTCTATTCTCTCTCTTTTACCTCCACAATGAGTTTAACCATCAATTAGGCGGGTATGAACAAGGCGGATATGATAGCATGTGTGCTGCTGCAATTAATGCGTCATTAATCCTTAGGTAATCCAAATCACCTAAGGAATTTTGGCTACTCACGGCCACTACAGTGTGCAGGTTGAGCAGTTACAAGTCCCTCACCCACCTGAAGGTGGGTGGTTAAGGGAAGAAAACTCCTGGTAAAAGAAGGGTTTTCTTAGGAGTAGCTTACATATGGGAGAGCGCTAATTGTATAAGATAGGTATAGTTACGGGTCAGTTTGGCGTTGATGTAGCCAGCCAAGAATTGTTCGAAGCAGCCAGTAGGGTCGCTAATGCTAGAGTTGTCGATCCGATCCAATTTTCGGCTGAGTTAAATAACCGACACACAATCAAAGTTGGATCGGTTGAGGCCACGGACTTCAATGCGCTGATCATAAGGGGGCTTGATTTTAGCGGGGAGACCGATTTTCAGTTCGAGGTCTTTGAGCAGCTCGATAGGGCAGGCATTATCATTATCAACTCACCGGCAGCCCTTCAAATTGCCGAGAGTAAATTCTTAACTAGCTTTATCCTCCAGGAGAAGGGATTTACCATTCCACCAAGCGTTATAGTGCAGGAATTGGATGATGCCGAGGCCTTTCTCGGCGAGTATGAAGACATAATAGCCAAACCCCTTTATGGCTTCCAGGGCTATGGAGTGATCAGGATAAGGCGGTCAGAGGTGGATGCAAGGAGTAGGATTAAGTGGTTGCTTGATGAGTTTAAAGGTATTTGCCTGCAGAAGTACATACCAAATCCAGGGCGCGATATCCGTGCTTTTGTGGTTGGAGATCAAGTTGTGGCTTCGATCTATCGTATTGCTAGGATAGGTCGGTGGAAGACTAATATAAGGGCCGGTGCAAGGCCGATAGTTTGCAGGCTGACCACAGAACAGCACGATATATCTATCCGGGCAAGCCAAGGACTTGGCCTTGATTATACCGGTGTAGACATAATTGAGGGTCCAGATGGTAATTATGTCCTTGAGGTTAATGGAGCTCCAGCATGGGGTGGAGTAATGGAAGCTACCGGACGCAATATTGCTCAAGATATAATTAACTATGCCATTTATAGACTTGATAGTGGGATTAGCTAGCTAATGTTTAAAGATTGCTGAAATGGGAAACAGTTAAACCCAGGTATTACGGCATCTTTGATGATAAGCTTGTCACATTGCTTTAATGCCTTTACCAGGGTCTTTCCGGTACTTTGCATATTTTACGAATACGCCCACACCGAAGGTTATTCTCGTAAAACTGCTGCAATATCCAGTTACAAGGCACAGGTGCAAAAGACGAGCTAGGGGAGCACAGTAAGAAAGCTAATAAAGGTATATTTAAAAACTTCATTGACGTGGAGGGGAGTGTTAAAGCCATGGCGAAGAGGGGTCCTCACCCCGGTACACCGCAGGCTAAAAGGGGAGGTCAAACTGTTAGGGAAAAGTACGGTGCGGAGTTTTATGAAGAGATAGGCAGAAGGGGAGGAGAGGTTGTAAAAAAGCGCTACGGGCAGGAATTCTATGGTGAAATCGGCAAGAAGGGTGGGCAGACTACAAAGGCCCGACACGGAACAAAGTTTTATGAGGAGATTGGCCGAAAGGGAGGTTCTAAATAGTATCAAAGCTTTCCAGAAGGCCAAGTAATTTTTGAATATTTTGATAATTTGGCGATTGATTGTTGAAAATTGGGGTAATAAAAGTAATACGGCGATATGCATCGCTACTTTTACATTATGTGGCGTCGTAGGCGTCGTTGATGATTGGACTTATACTAACCTGCGGATTGTGAGTCGAGGGGGAGGTGAGACAAGTGGCAGAGGAAAAAGGAAGAATGACTGTAAGCGAGGCTGGACGGAAAGGTGGGCAGACCACCTCAAAGAAATATGGCTCTGAGTTCTATGAGAAGATAGGTGAAAAAGGCGGAGAAACCACCGCCAGGAAGTACGGCCCTGAGTTCTATGAGAAGATAGGTGAAAAAGGCGGAGAGGCCACTGCTCGCAAATATGGCCCAGAATTCTACGAAGAGATTGGACACAAAGGTGGCCAGAAGGTAAAACGTCTTATTGAGGAAGGCAAGAAGAGGGCTTAGCAATTCATTGATAGGAGGTGAGACAAGTGGCAGAGGAAAAAGGAAGAATGACTGTAAGCGAGGCTGGACGGAAAGGTGGGCAGACCACCTCAAAGAAATATGGTCCTGAGTTCTACGAAGAGATTGGCAAGAAGGGTGGCGAGACCACCTCAAAGAAATATGGCCCAGAATTCTACGAAGAGATTGGACACAAAGGTGGCCAGAAGGTAAAACGTCTTATTGAGGAAGGCAAGAAGAGGGCTTAGCAATTCATTGATAGGAGGTGTGCGGGGTAGCCAATGGCTGCCCCTTTTTACTTCATCCACAACGGTGGGTTTAAGGGTGCTACTCTTGGGTAGAACCTTGGTTAAAAAAGCAATCTTTCCGGTGGTATTGCTAGCATTTCGGGAGGAGGTGAGATTAGTGCCGGAGGAAAAAGGAAGGATGACTGTAAGTGAGGCGGGTCGTAAAGGTGGTGAAACAACCGCTAAGAAATACGGCCGTGAGTTTTATGAAGAGATTGGTGAGAAAGGTGGAAAAATTGGAGGCCCGAAGGGCGGCCAGACCACAAAGCAGAAATACGGGCACGAGTTCTACGAAGAGATTGGACACAAAGGTGGCCAGAAGGTAAAACGTCTTATTGAGGAAGGCAAAAGGCGGGTCTAGGGCGTTGATAAGTTCATATATGTACGATTTCCACCGGGTTTAGATATATTGTAGTTCATCGATTGTAGTTCATCGAGCACTACGGGTTAACGTTGTTTTTCATAGTAAGCCCGGATTATTTCAACCAACCATATTCAACCAGATCTATAGCCAATCTTAGGCTAGTTCTCCTTGCATATCTAAAAGATATAACATTGTAGCTTGCTCAGTTTGGAGGGGATTGAATTGGTAGAGCAAAAAGGCAAAATGACTGTAAGTGAGGCTGGACGGAAAGGCGGCAAGAAGGGCGGCCAGACCACAAAGCAGAAATACGGGCACGAGTTCTACGAAGAGATTGGACACAAAGGTGGCCAGAAGGTAAAACGTCTTATTGAGGAAGGCAAAAAACGCATATAAAACCACCTTTCACTGGGATTCAGATCGGAAGAGTATCTGCAGGTATTTACGATTTGGCGCAATTACCTCAGCAATTATAGTTTAAGAGGTGTATACCCGGGGTACAAAATAATTGCCAATGGCTAGTCCCAAAGGAGGTGACGTAGATGGCGGAGGAAAAAGGCAAAATGACAGTCAGCGAAGCGGGCCGCAAAGGCGGAAAAACCACTGCTAAAAAATACGGGCGCGAATTCTATGAAGAGATTGGGCATAAGGGTGGCCAAAAGGTAAAGGAACTCATTGAGCGCGGGAAACAGGCGGCACGTTAAGCATGTTAAAATTCCGTACTAAATGTCTGGTTTAGAAGTGGCAGCCGCTAAACTACTGCCACTTCTAATTTTCTTGGCAATGACCTGAGTTCGGCAAGGCAATCTGCGCAATTGCAGAGATTAGCCACTTGCCTGGCGGTATCTAATAGTTCCTGTATTGTTTTAGCTTTAAGGGCAACCCTTCCCGTGGTTTGACTGAGCTTCTGGATCTTAACCCGAAATACGCCATCCAGATTGAGTAGATTCTTTGCGTTTTCGATCTCGATATCTGAAAAAATCGGTATATCCGCTGCATAGTGCCTATTAAATCGGTAATCCCTCGAATTCCACCTGCCAAGCAACATATCGACTAGTGCGTGGTAGGAGGTTATCCCACTGGCGGCCATTGATAGAGCGGTCACTCCTCCAAATCTCGGATTTATCTCAAGGATTTTAGGGCCACCGTTTGACCATACTATATCAATATCGCCGGTCGGCTGCACGTTTAGAGTCCTTATAACATCTCTGGCAAGTGACCTTAACTTTGCAGTATCGATCTCAGATATAGGTGCCGGCGCGATCTTAACCCTTTCCATAGGGTGCAGGCACTGATAGTTGGTATATCCTTTAAAAACCGGCAACAGCGGTAGTGTTCTACCCCCATAATTGAGAACCTCTACAGAGAACTCTGGGCCATCTGCATACTTTTCAACAAGCAATCTATCAGCAACAGCTAGACTTTTAATTAACTCAAAGCGGTTCCTGGCCACTTTCATACCGGTTCCACCTGAGTGATCTACAAGCTTTAAAACTAAAGGGTAGCCATACTCGTCAGCCACCTCGAAAGCTTCAGCTTTCGAGGTGATAATTTTTCCTTCAGTTACCGGGAAGCCGTGTTTTTTCAAAAATTCCTTCGTTCTCTCTTTGTTTGCGGCAATTTGAACGGCTTCTAGTGGGTTTGCTAAAACCGGTATCCCAAATTGCTTCTCAAGAGTATCTCTGACGTATCCATCCCGTAGATTGGCGACATCGGGTCCGGAGATTGAGATTACCGCATCGACCTTTTCGTCCAAAGCAAGTTCAATGAGGGGCCAGAAATCCGTGTCGGAGTCGAAGAAGTAGGCATTGTCGGCGTATTCCGCGTTGAGAGGTTCGGGTGTGGTGATAACGAGGCTGGTTTCAATACCCTCGCTGCGCAGATAGGGCGCCATCAGATCAAAACCGATATTGCCGATAACCAGGATTTTCATAAAATATCTCCTCCAGTCTTCCTGTATTATATTCAAGACCCAGTTATGGTGCACCAAATTGCCGTATGCCCACCAACTGGATTATCCCAAGGTTTGTATTGCCGAGTAAATGTTTAAAGACCGGGATGCGAGGGTATGAAAAGCGCGAAAGGGGGCGAAATTGATGGCTGAGGAAAAGGGGAAAATGACAGTCAGCGAGGCTGGACGCAAAGGCGGAAAGACCACCTCGAAAAAATACGGTCCCGAGTTCTATGAGGAGATAGGCCACAAGGGTGGCAAGAAGGGCGGCCAGACTACCAAGCAAAAGTATGGGCATGAGTTCTACGAAGAGATTGGGCATAAGGGTGGTCAAAAAGTAAAGCGTCTTATTGAGGAAGGCAAGAAGGCCGTTGAGTAGGTTAATTTAGGGCTATATAATAAGTGGAGAGGGTGGACAAAGTCTGCCCTCTCCCCATTTAACGGGCGGCACCCACGCCGGATATTTTTTCTGAAGTAGTACCCTCACTTCGCCTAACGGGCAGGAAAAGTCAGCCCGAAGTGTATCGCGTGGTAGTTATACGACGAGTCCGCTGCAATTGATTACGGTCTTTTGGAACGGTCGGCTACGGAGGACAGTTACGTTTAGAAGGAGTAACTGTGGGTATCAAATAGCTGAAAGGGGGCGAAATTGATGGCTGAGGAAAAAGGGAAAATGACAGTCAGCGAGGCTGGACGCAAAGGCGGAAAGACCACCTCGAAAAAATACGGTCCCGAGTTCTATGAGGAGATAGGCCACAA
>JACUUO010000056.1 GCA_014859275.1 Actinomycetota bacterium
ACCTTTATCGGAAATTTCACTCCCAGGTAATCGTATGCAATATAGGCAATATCTGCATCTTTAGGTACACTAAAAGTAATCGTACCGGTCTCTGATGCATTGGTTGCAAGATCGATTGCTTTGAAATCATCACCATGGTAATGGGTGCTATCAACACCTATTTTTTGTCCGTCGGCGAGGTAAGCCCCAAAGCCATTATCATTTACGTGTACAGTGTCCGACCCAACGTTTTCGATAATTACATCTAGCGACAGGAAGCGTTTGCCTACCGGTGGGGACCAGGTACCTATCTCGTCTTCATAGCGCCAGTTTTGCGCTGTTAGTTGAATGCTACCGGAGATCTTTGTCTCCTCGTTAGCGTGGATTGGCTCTGAGGCGTAAATGGCGCGTGCTACCACGACCGAGGTCTCCGCCCTCGTAGCCTGCCCATCGGGCCTGAAAAGACCACTTGAGTAGCCCTCAATAATGCCGTTTTGGTTAGCTACTCGGATGTTTTGCTCCGCCCAGTGATTCAAAGTATCTGGGAACGAGTAGGAATCCGCAAACTGGGGCTCGTTAAACTTATAAGCTCTTACAATGGTGCTTGCGATCTCGGCACGAGAAATCATATTATCTGGCTTAAAGGTTTCATCCGGGTAGCCGGTCATCACACCAGCATTAGATACTGAACCGATATATCCACTGGCCCAGTGCCCGTCAAGGTCCTTATACTTTGAACAATCGACTGGACCTTCGGCAATGTTAAGGCTTAACGCTTTTGCAACTATTACGGCAAACTCTGCCCGTGTGATTGAATTGTTGGGTCTAAATGTACCATCCGGATATCCCGTTATTATGCCTTTTGACGAGAGCTCACTTACAGCGGCACAAAACCAGCTTCACTTTGAAACATCGCTATAGGCTAAAGCGGACCCAGTGCCCAGTATAAGTATGGATAATACCATTGTTAGGATAATCATAGTGCTTTTTAATTTTTTCATTTTCTAAATATCTCCTTTAGTATATTACTGTTACTGGCTGCATCCGTGCTCTACATTCGCTCTTTCCAGTATCTTTTTATCTCTTTAGTGATCCAGCATCTCTCCTTTTCTGGCAGCTCAGCTATTCTTGCATTGAGTATGGTTTTTGAAAGCTTACGATGCTCTTTTCCCTGTAAGCCTCCAAGCTTAGGATAGCTTATCCCCTGTACTCCTAGCAACTTCATTACAGCTTTGGGGCATGGCTATCCATCATCCTTCTACCTTCCATAGGACTGAAGAAGTCTTTGATGATGCGCATCATCTAATTATTGTTTATTATTGCCGGTGTGATACCGCGCTTTTAGCTCTTTTATGAGGCTGGCAACCTCTTTTTTTTGCTTATCAGTAAGGGTTGCCAGCTCGGATGTTAATTTAACCGTTTCTTCATCAAGGATGAGATCGGCAATTTCCGGATTACTGTCTATTTTCTCTTTTGCCCTATATTCTCTATATTCTTTAAAATATGATGGGTCAACCTTAAATCCCCTTGCTATAACCTCAATGTTTTCCTTGGTTGGCCTGGATTTGCCGGAAGCAAGATTATGAATATAGGTGGTTGAGAGCTTTTGCCCTGTTTCTCTTGCGAGTTTAGGAAAGCTAAAATCCCTAATTTTCATGAGTTCCCTTAGTGCTTTAGGAAAATCCTTATATGTGCGTTCGGTAGCCTTGCTTTCATTCATAGAATAATTATAAGCTTGAAGTTGAAACTATTGACAACATACGTTGACAATTGATAAAAATTTTTATAACCTTTCAGTAAAAGGTTGATTGTGGGGTTATCGTATGTCCTTTTTTGCAACCAAGCTTGAGATGATATTACACGAGCGGAACATAAGCCAGAGCGCTCTTGCAAGAAATACCGGCGTTGATAAGAGTCTCATAAATAAATGGGTAAAGGGGAGGCATATCCCATCGGCCCATTTTATGACTAAGATCGCAAGAGAGCTAAGCATGACAGAGCAAGAGGTATTCTTCGACTCGAGCTTTACTAGCTCATGTAAGGACAAAAAAAGCACTTGATTCAGAAATCTAATTTATCTTTGAGGGGCAGGTAATTAATGTATGAAGAGATTGATGGGATTGATCAAAAATGGGGTTGCTCAATTGCAACGGAACTTAGATCGAGGAGGCAAGAAGCAACTCTTGAATAACCAGCTTAACGACCTTCAAACTCATATAGACTCGGCTGATCACCTTTTAATGAAAGAATACGAGAGCCTCGTGGAAGCGCTGGAAAAAGAGAAGGATCCAATCAAAAGATACAGAATTATGGTTGGCGTGGTTGAGCTAGAGATCGTGCTAGAGAAGCGCCGGATGCTAATGGAATACTCTGAATCCTAAATTAGCCTAGATTACACCATCGGTTGCCGAGGTTGCTGGGATTGGCTTTGTACACCCATAGTGCTTATCTCCATCAGATTTACGATAAGCTGAACCTCATCCGCACTCATACCGGTATGCTTGGCAATCTGTGCCGCGCTCCAGCCCTTGCGGCTTAGTTCATGTACTTCCTTATGTTTTAGCGCGGGGGCTTGTGGAGAGGGAGCGATAGTAGCTTCTCCTTGCTGTGGTTGAACAAGGGGCTTTAGCTCTTCGCCGTATTCGTAATAATATTGAAGCTGTCGTATGCGATCATCCGCCTCATCAATCATCCTACTTAACCTACCGGCCGCCTTATCCATATCGATTAAGGCCTTCTCGATCGATTCCTGGAGTTCCTTGATCACGAAGCTAAGCGAGTTTTCGAGGGAATGGAGTTCCTCATTACTCCTCTTCATCCTGTTGATAGCGGATATCTTTCTTGAAACCATCCAGGCCAAGGCCGGGATTGCGATTGAAGCTATTGTAAGCAGTACGATAGTTAGCTCGAACCCCATGTCCACCTCGGCTCCTAAACCTTTATATCGATATCAACCCATCCTTCAGATCGGTCTGATAATGAATTATATCATGCTGGCATATGGTCATCCAGCATGAATATAATTATCATGCAAGCCCTACTTATCGGGGTTTACGAGCTGTTCCTGGCAACAAACATTTATGTTATGAAGGGTTTCGGAAGCTGTCAATTATAATTGATGGCTTACGGAAGGTAGATATAGGAGGAGGATTACTTATTCTTTGCCTTTTTAAGAGCAAGCTGTTCCCGTACAATGAACTTGATTATCTTGTCCCGGTCAACCTCTCTTATCTTCTTAAAATGCACGCCAAGTAGGTACTCACTCTTGATGATGCTCTTCGGCACTACCCGTGTTATCTCTCCAATAAGTTCGATCGGCGGTTCACCGGGCAGCGATATTATTATCTTTATGGTAGAGCTGGCGTAGATCGTTTTTGGGCTTCTGATGAGAAGCCCAATTCCATTTCCGCTTAAATCCCAGACTAGCCCCTCTATAGGCATGTTAACATCTTCGCACATCCTGGTACCGATTAATCGATAATGTGCTAAAATCGAGGGTTTTATAATGCGGAAGTATTGCCTGCGCTCGACATGTTTTATTTCGCCAGTGGGGCGAAGGACTATCCGGCACCTCTCTTCATCGCTCTCAGCGATCTCTGCTTTAGCTAAATACGCCCCACTTTCTTGGGGGATGGTGATCATTAGGTGGTTTGATGTACTGATGCTTAGCGGTGTTGATTTTCTACCGAGGGCCTGACATACCAATAGCCCATGGTCTAAGATGCTGTTAATTCCGAAGGGCCAGGAGCCGCCCTTCGTGTCGTCAATATAGACTATTTGGCCGGTCTTTACCAGATCTAACGCATTAACCTGTGTCATCTCTTAACCCCAAGAGTTATGGTATCTATCTTAGCGGCTACCGTTACTTGCTAAACAATAATAGCTCCAATAGCTCTTTATATATAGTTATCGGCTTGTATATAAATAAACAACAGTTCTTATATTATTTATATTAGAAGTTTTTAATCTATTTCTGCCACTTATGGCCAAGCTTATCTACTGGGTACCGGTACCTTTATCGGTATCTATCTTGCCTGGCTTAAACGGCTCGAGCTCTTTTATTTCGGGGCTTTCCTCGCCCTCGATTGTATTGCTCCTTCCGAATATATCTTCCTGCGGAGCAGGGATGAGATCGAGGTTTTGCCCCTTCGATATTGGCTCCCCACAGGCTTTTCTCGGTGCCTTAACTGGTGATAGGTAATTTTCTGGGCTGGCTTCAGCTTGATCTTCTGGAGCATTGCCCTGCCTTACGGGGGTTGAGTCTCGAGCTGCACCAGCATCTACAAAATTTATAATCGTTAACGCAGTCCAGATTAAAAGGGCGCTTATTGCAAAGACAATGAAGGAGCGCTCGATGATTACGACAGAAAGATCGCTGCCGGTTGCGACCGCTATGAGGAAGGATAAGAGGCTTAAGAGAAAACCAATCAATATCGCTATCCTATTGATAGTTTCTCTAGTCACCTATGGCCTCCTAGGCAATCGATGCCTTTTCCCTATACGGTCGATCCGTTCTTTAAACAGCTGGCTGATAATATAGTCGCGATCCCACTCATCGATGAGTTCAAAGCGTACGCAGAGCAGGCTTTTACCAAGCATCGGTTCGTTTGGGATACATCTTGCTACCTGACCGATCAAGCCTACGAGTTGGCCGCCTGCCAACTCTATCTCAATTCTTACCGGCGTTCCTGATGCCAGCACATTTTCCACTGGGATGATAAGGGCGATGCCATTTCCGC
Source organism: Actinomycetota bacterium (assembly GCA_014859275.1). Classification (GTDB taxonomy): domain Bacteria; phylum Actinomycetota; class Aquicultoria; order Aquicultorales; family Aquicultoraceae; genus Kmv33. The sequence continues at coordinate 4,719 of JACUUO010000056.1, forward strand.
TTAAATCTTTTATCGATGCATCGATAAGTTCGCCTGAAAGGATATCTTCGGGCCCGTTCACTGGACGGTACTTTGCCAGCACACAAGGTCTTGACAGCCGAAAGAATTCACGACGCTGTATGTGAACTATCTTCTTAAGAAGGGAGAGGGTAAGTCTTACAGGGTCTTGCTCAACCTCGATCACTCTGGTTAGGAATTTATATATACCTCTCTCCGTCGTGCAGATGGCGAGGAGTTCCTCGCTCTCGTCCACATCGATGGAGCGGGGTTGTTCCGTTAAAAGCTCGCATGTCAGCGTGCCACAATCATCAGAGACGAAGCCGATGGCAAAATATCGCCGTTCACCGGGATTAATCTCGATAAAGATGAGCCGTCCCGGCCTTAACACCTCTCTAGCTCGCATGCCTTCACCTATCTTTCGAATAACCTTGAAAGGAAACCTCGGAAACCGTTTCTTTTTACAACTCGCACATCATCTTTGTCGATCTTATCAAGGTTTACAGCAATCTGTCTGATGCATTTAGATGCCCTTGCGCCCGGATATCCCAGGATAAGTGGCTCTTGTTTCCTTACTGACGCATTGACCAATGGATCGGAAGTGACGTAGCCCAGGATCTCGATCTGTTTATTCAGGAATTGTTTAGTGGCCATAACAATTCTGCCTGCGATCTCCCGGCCTTCTTTCTCGCTGGAGACCATATTAATCACTATTTTTATATCGACATCTATATCTCTTTGCGTTATCACTTTTATCAATCCATAAGCATCCGTTATCGCCGTCGGCTCTGGTGTGGTAATAATTATGGCTTCTCTGGCGGCTATAATAAAGGCGATAACATTCTTGGAGATACCTGCCCCTGTATCTATGAGCGCTAAATCGGCCTCGCTATCTAGCTCAACAAAATTCTCGATCAGTTTTTGCCGCTTATCGTCGCTTAAATTAGCCAGCTCGGGAATGCCTGAGCCCCCGGGGACTATTTTTAAAGAATGTGGACCGTTTATAAGAATCTCCTGCATGGTTTTTCCGCCATCAACGAGATGCTGCAAGGTATATTTTGGATTGATGCCTAAGAGCACATCGATATTTGCCAGTCCCAGGTCGGCATCAAGGACCATAACCTTTTTGCCACGCATCGCAAGCGCAATACCGAGGTTTATCACGAGATTGCTCTTGCCGACGCCTCCTTTACCGCTGCTTACAGCTATTATCCTGGTGCTATGTATACCCATAGTGCAAGAGGCTGTATTGTCGGCTGGCGATATAGCCATCTCTTTTTTAATCTCCAGCCGTTCTTTTACCCCCAGCTCCGCGACAGTGGCGGTGCTGCCACTGGATCTGGTGCCGTCAATCGTTTTAGGGGGTGCCCCAACGACTGTTTTCTTAACTTTGGGGATAATGCCGTGGTCGATCGATATCTTTTCCGGTCTCCTTATCGTCGGATCGACAATTAGGCTGGCCCGATCACGTTCCTCTCTTATTTTCTGGGCTAGCTCACGAAGTTTTTTGGCTTGATCATTCATCTAACGGCACTCCTAGTATTATATCGGCAAGCTCCTGTGATTCGGCCACCTTAATATCTTCGGGTACGTTTTGTCCGGTGGTAAGGTAAGAAACAGGCACTTTCATCTCGTTTACTATATTGAGCATCGATCCCGGCGTATTCGTCTCATCCAGCTTGGTAAAAATAAGCCTATTTATCGGGACCGCTGAGAAACGTTTTATCGCATCCATCTGATCCGACATTTTAGTCGTTACGCTTAGCACCAGGTGTATCTCATCCGGTGAACAGGCATTCATAAGTCCCACCAGCTCATTTATCTGTATTTCATTATGGGGGCTTCTACCTGCTGTATCTATAAAAACCAGGTCCTTATCCTGATGATTTTCAAGTGCCTCTCTTGCATCCTGATTGCTAAAGGCGATCTCAATGGGGGCCCCTATAATATCAGCATACGTTCTTAACTGGTCAACTGCGGCGATTCTGTAAGTATCGGCGGTTAAGAACACCACCTTTTTGCCTTCATACAGGTAGTATCTTGCCGCAAGCTTTGCTATCGTCGTTGTTTTTCCAGCCCCTGTAGGGCCGATGAGGGCAATTACTTTTCGCGCTCCGTCCTCAAGCGATAAGGGAGCGCTAACGGGCATTAATTCTGCCATCTCGACCACGAGCTTCCCGCGCAGAGTACCGGGGTCTGCCAGTTCTGAGGCGCTTAGCTGATCCCGCACCAATTTCACGAGCTTTTTGGCTATATTATCCTCAACCTTGGATCGGAGTAATTTTTCGTAAACGTCTAGGAAGCAGGCGGGTACCTCCTGGAAGATCGGATCGGTCAATTGGCTCGCAATTGTTTTAACTATCGATTTAATCTCTTCAACTTCGAGTTGGAGTTGGTCGAATCTGTCGTTATAAAGTTCCGCATTGTTATGCGGTAGGCCTTTTCCTTCGGAGCCGTTTGCTTTTTGATCGACTAGATTAACGCCTAGGGCGGCAGTTATTTCAACTGCGTTTTTATTAAGCAAACTAAAGGGCCACGACCTTTGCAGGCGGCGTGTATGCAGTATAACCGCCTCGGGACCTAAATCGGCCTTAATCCTGACTATAGCCTCTTCCATACTTGAAGCCTCATACCGTTTTATTTTCATATTAGGCTCACCATCCCAACAGATTGAAGCTAGAACCGACCCTACTTAATCTTATCTCTACCTCGTTTAACGATCGATCCCGAATCCCTCTGGCTTATCTTATCTTGCTTTTTGATCTCCTCCAATATTTTGCTGATATTTTCCCCGGCGGACCTTAAATCCTCTCTCCAATGGGTATTGTCCTCTACCGCGATGTCTTGCTGCCCCCTAACCAGTCTCTTTATCCCCTTTTCCTGCGAACCTGGCGATCGATTAGGGAGTTTTTCAATATAGGCCTGGAATGGTCGATGCAGCTCGGGTTTTCTGGCTGCGAGCTGCTTTAGCGCATCAACTTGCTCAATATCAGTCAGCTCGGAGAGCTGACTAATGCTACTTCCGGTCATGCCGAGAACGAGCACCTTATCCGCCACTTCGACCAAGCATATTGCCTTACCGGGGGCTAGATAGCGTATTTCAAGTATATTTAAAAGCCCTCGTCTATCGGCTATTGCGGCTTTATGCTTTGCCACAAAGACCTTAATGCCATATATTACAAGAAATCCAGCCACTATAATCAAGGCTAAGTAGAATTTTTCTTGGGCTATGCCAATCACCCTATGTAAAAGCTGAGCAATAAAGCTTTGTTCCCCTTGATACTCGTCCGGGTCTGTATATGCCGGGGTAGAGAATTCATCGCCTGGTTCTGGGTTGGGCTGGGTGAGAGAGGCTACTTTATTCCGATTGTCCAAGGATGCTTTAATATCCCTGTCAAGAGGACTTTTTTCCCTTTTTGATTCGGCCGAAGCCCCGATCATTTCATCGGGTAGAGATGAAGGGCTAGTAGCCCCGGCCTTACCCAGATCGCTTGCTTGGGTTATCGGCTCTGCCGCGGCTATACTAGTAAAGCAAAGGATAACAATGAGCGAAACCGGTAATATAAGTGCAATGCGGCCTAGCGGTTTGGAAAGATGGCACAGCTGGCTACCAAAAGCCATCGCTGGCTTAGATATCCTTCCAATAGCCAAAATATCTCTCCGGTCCTTGCTTATATCCATAACTACCTTCCACCGAGATTACTTATCCTGTTGTAATGTACCGGTATGGCCGGATGCCAAAATTAGGTTGCTGAGTATATGATTATCGGGTGTTGGCCGGCAGAATCGAATTAGCGATACCGTCAATGTCGTTCCTATAAATATCCCAGAGTTAGCTTGCTAATGCAAGTATGATGCGCTTGATCTAATGCGACACAATGAAAGGTCTATCGAAAAGCTACAGAAACCTCCGGATACTTTGCAAACCGCCGGGTGGCATATAAAGCATATCCCCGATGCGAGAGGGCAGATGTGAGCACCCCTCCTCCCCAATTTTGCCCAATTGGCGCTTCTTTACTTTTACTTATCACTTGCTTGGTGTAGACTTATAGTCGATATCCTTCTCCATCCTTTCTTTACATTGTCATTATATAGCTAGGGATAAAGGAGAGAATCGTGGAGGTTCAAGCATGCCAAGCAATAACCTTACCAGCATAATTATACTTGGCAACGACCAACTTGAATATACTAAGTTTTGCATTGAAAGCATCCATCGGTATACAACCCCTCTATTTGAACTAATCCTTGTTGATAACGGCTCAACCGATGGCACAGCGGAGTACTTCGATTCAATCGTCGGCGCCAGGGTAATTAAAAACAAGACAAACCAAGGCTTTGCAAAGGGATACAACCGAGGCATTAAAGCTGCTAAGGGCGATTATATCCTACTTATCGGTAACGACACCATTGTCACTGGATATTGGCTGGAGAACCTGATCGCGTGTCTGGAAAGCGAGCCGAGCATTGGGATTGTCGGGCCTCGCTCTAACTATGCCAGCGGTAGACAGTTTATCGAAACAAGCTATACCACAGTGGAAGATTTACATCGTTTTGCCGGCAAGTTCAATCGCCAGGGTCCAGAAGAATGGTTTGAGGTAGATACTATTACCGGCTTATGTATGCTTATCAAGCGTGAGATTATCGATAAAATCGGTGTGTTTGACGAGCGGTTTAGTGTAGGTAGTTTTGAGGGCAACGATTTTTGCGCACGGGCAAAGGCGGCTGGCTACCGCTTGGTATGTGCAGGAAATACTTTCATCCATCACCTTGGCAGCCGAACTCTTATCGGCAGTCAACCACCATACGATAATTCGGTGAGGAGAAGCTGGGGAGTTAACAAGGGGCAAGGAGAACCGGGGTGCGAAGGGCAGAGAGGCCATGGTGCTGAGAGCCTTTTGCAGACCACCGACGGGGTCTTATTTAAAAAAACTAAGCTAGCGTTGGATAAATTTGAGGCCGAGCGTGGCGAACTATCCAAGTTATTTCATCAGGGGTTGGTTGATTACGTTGATGGAAGATACGATAGAGCGCTACAAGCGCTTCAAGAGTTGCAGCAAAAGCTACCTTCCTCGGCTTATGTAAAACATGCCCACGGTCTAACATTAATGATGTTGGGGAAATTTAATGAAGCAGAGGCGCTCTTAGCTGATGCGCTACGACAAAGACCCGATAATGTGGGTTTAATGCTGGCATACGGCGATTGCCTGGCGGCACTGGGAAAACTAGGCGATGCTGAAAAGCATTATAAGGAAGTTCTTGACCGTGGATCACCCCGTGTCTCAGCGCGTATGGGGATGGCAGTGGTTAAAAAAATTAAAAGGCAGCCGGAACTTTTAAAATTTATAAACGATCTGGAGGCTCTGGTTAACCTAAAAATCCGACTTGCCAAAGAATTAAACGAGCATTTCTCTATGACGTATATTGCAGTAGATCATGCAGTTGCCGATGGTTCAAAAGTTTATTTTGAACACATTAACCGCTTGATAAAGCAGGGCCATAGCGTTAGTATAGTCTCCTACTGGCCGCAGCCGGGTCGGTTTGATATATGCACTGAAGTAATAACAGTCCCTTTCGATGATATGCTATGCGATTACGTCTCCCCAGAAAGCGATTTAGTTATAGCTACTTCATGGAGGCAGATATATGATTTAATTAAGGTCGAAAGTGCAGCCCATGCCTACTTTGTTCAGGATGATTGCTACCCGCTTGAAGCAGATGAACAAAGGCGGACGCATTGTTATCTACCAGAGGTGAAGTGGCTGGATAGTATGAGCCATAATCTTCCCATCTCGATATTAGTTACTTCCGATGAGCTAAGGGAATTGGTGCAAAAGCATTATGGTCGGGAGAGTACTATCATTCCTAATGCAATCGACTTAAGTGTGTTTAAGCCAGTGCGTCGCCGCAAGAAGCAGAAGCCGAGGCTGTTGATGATTGGGCCGGATGACCCTACTTCTAAGGGTTTACGCTGCATAAACGAAGCATTCCAGCAGGTAAAGCACACCTGTGATGTTGAGATTACTTGGATTTCGCCTGAACCAAGAAGATCGCTTCAGATTAAGTGCGATACATTTATTCAATCCCCTACCCAAGCAGAATTAGCTAAAATCTATACCGATTGCGATATTTTTGTTTTCGCCTCGGTTTATGGGGGTTCCTCTTTACCTCCGATTGAAGCTATGGCCTGCGGGACCCCCGTTATTGTGGTTATTGGTGATGGAATCAAGGGCTATGTTAGGGATGGTAGGAACTGCTTGGCTGTGCCGGATTTCGATGCCAACGCCATATTTGCAGCGATTAACCGGCTGCTTGGTGATGAGTTATTGAGGGAAAGAATCATAAAAGGCGGTATTGAGACGGCGGCTAAGTACAGCTGGCAACGGGCGATTAATAAACTTGAAGAGAAGCTGTGGAATTTGGCCCTGACCCCTAAGATTCCGCTTGTTGCTGTATTGCCGGAAGAGGCCTTGGAGAAGAGCACAGAGGGCGTTTCTGATAATGCGGTGGGAGCTGGTCAGCTCTACTTTGAGCAACTAGATATAATTGAGCTTGTGCCAACCGATGCAAAGCAGATTCTAGATGTGGGCTGTGCTACCGGTACCATTGGTAAGACGCTGAAAGAGCGCGGCGCGACTGAGGTTGTGGGTATAGAGGCTGTTGAAATGGTTGCCAGGGAAGCAGAGCGATACCTTGATAGGGTCATTATCGGCAACATTGAGCAAATTGATCTAGACTACGAGGATGGCTACTTTGATTGTGTAATTCTAGCCAGTATGCTTGAGCATCTTTATAATCCCTGGCAGGTGCTGGCCAAGCTAAGGCGTTACCTTGCTCCGAACGGAAAATTAATCTGCAGTATTCCAAATATCGGCCATGTATCTATATTGCGCAAGCTACTCAATGGCTCATGGAAGTATAAGGATACCGACACTCCCAACATCACCCACCCAAGGTTTTTCACATTAGAGGGGGCTGTTGCTCTGCTGATATCGGCAGGATTTAAGATAGAAAACGTAGCAAACAAGATCCTCTGCGACCCAGATGAGAAAAGTTTCCTCAATAAACTGCGCGTGAGTGGATTATCGACTGACAAATATTTGCAGCATGCGGCTACATACCAGTTTCTAATCACTGCAGCACCTTCAGGGGACCAGCCTTATGTATCCGTTACTATGCCCGCTGATTTAGCCGGTATAGCTACCAGTGAGGGTTTAGGTGGTGGCGATTCGTTGTCATTGTCAAATAAGTTAGCTTCCAGATTTATAACGGTTAGCGGTTCTGCTCAAGATACCACCAAAAAGCCGAGGCTTTCATTGGCGATGGTCGTCAAAAATGAGGCGGATAATCTGGGGAGATGTTTGGAAAGTGTTCAGGGAGTTGCTGATGAAATAGTCGTTGTTGATATCGGCTCTACCGATAACACGGTAGCAATTGCACAAAAGTTTAGAGCAAAAGTTATCCACTACGAGCAGCAAGATAATTATCTTGCTGCAGCAAATATATCGCTTGAGCACTCGACCGGAGATTGGGTAATATTCCTTGATGCTAGCGAAGAATTGGCAAGAGAAGATATTGTGAGCCTAAAAGAGCTTCTTGAAGATACCGAGCACGAAGGCTTCTTTTTTAATGAGTTCAGCTTTATAGGTGGGAAAGAAGATGATGGCGCTGTCATTAACATTACCTTCCGGCTTTGGAGGAACAAGCCTACGTATCGTTTCAGCAGCGTTATACGTGAGCAGATAGTGGCTAAGGTGCAATCCTATAACCCAAACATCGGATTTGCTGGGATTCGAATTAACCGTTATGGTCACTTGAGCCAGACAACTAAGGAGAAAGATAGGATTCAGCAAAACTTAAACATCCTTTTAAAAGAGGTTGAAAAACATCCATATGATGTTTTTGTTAGGCTTAACATAGGAATTGAGTACTTAAAACTTAAAGATTACGAAAAAGCGCTAGATCAGTATAAGAAGGCCTTTGCAAACCTCTCCGGTCTTGATGCATCTTGTGCACCTATGCTTGTAAGAAACATTGCGCTATGTTTGAAATGGCTTGGCAGGCATCAAGAATCCTTAAAGGTGCTAAAGGACGCCGAAGGGGCCTATCCAGGCTATACCGATCTGTTCTACATCGAGGGTTTAGTGCGCTTGGCAGGAAAAGATTTTGCCCCTGCAATCAAGTGTTTCAAACGCTGTCTGGCGATGGGCCCGGCACGTAGAATTCACATAAGCCAGCCCGGTGTAGGTGGGCACATCGCTGCCCGAGCGCTCGCTTACGCTTATAGGGAGATCGGAAACGAGCAAGAAGCGGTAGCAACATATAAAAAGGTCCTTAAAGACAATACCAGGGATTGCTTAGCGATATCAGCATTGGGCTTAATGCTTATCCCCCACGAGAGCCCGGATAATCTTAAGCTGTTTCTTGAGCCGCTTGTAGATATGACTTCTGAAGATGTGCTCTTTACGCTCTCGTTCATCTTTGGCCAGGGGGGCTATTATGATGTTAGCCTTGGCTACTTGGATAGACCTGTCGGTATTAACTCAAACTCTTCGCGGGCGGCGTTTCTAAGAGGGGATTGTTTATTTAATCTAAAGAGATATCATGAAGCGATTGCTGAGCTTAAGAGGGTTTCTAAATCAAGCCAGTTTTATCCAGCTGCATCGGTTGATGGAGTTCTCTGTCATTTGCTCCTAGGTGAGTACGAAGATGCAGCTAAGGCAATAGATTCGATAAAAGGCAACGAGGAACTCAACCTCACTCACCAGCTTTATAGTTCCATCATTAGCTTAATGGGCGGACGTCCTTCCACAGCAGCCATCAGTGATGGGCAAATGGAGAGTTGCCGTCGAATTACCTCGGATCTTCTAAGGAAATTCCTTGAGCTGGAAGAATTCGAAGCTTTTGAAAACGCTGTTAAATTCTTGGATAAGTTCGATCTCCCTCCTGGTAAGACCAGTCTTTTGCTTGGGAAGATTTATTACGATGTCGGATACAGTGAGATGGCTGTTGAAGAGTTGATCAATGCATACGAGAGCGGTTATGCTGATGGCGAGGCTTTCTGTATGCTGGGAAGAACGGCTAGCAACAATGGGTTCTATGAGGAAGCAAAGACGTTTTTCTTTGAGGCGCTAAGTAGGGGAACTGAGGAACTTACCCTCTATGTATCATTAGGCCGCGCGCTTATAAAGCTTGGAGAGATTGATCGGGCGACGGAGGTACTTGATACAGGTGCTAAGAAATATCCCGACTCGCCCCTAATCGCTGAGGTTAGGCAGAGTATAAGCGCTTTAGTATAAGCTTTCTCTCAAAATTATGCCACTAGGTAGCATATGACCAATAAAGTATTGGTTGATACAGAGGCATTCTAATACTTAAAAATATAGAAAATAGTGCGATTTAGATCCTCCTGACTTCCGCAATGCAGCACCCTATAACTATTCACCATTATACGAAGATGTCATTCTGAACGTAGCGTAGCGGAGTGAAGAATCTCTAATAATATCTTCACTATTTCTAAGGATTTACAAGGATTTTCTAAAAGACTTAAATTAAGGGATGGTTTTAGACTTGAAGAAGTTAGATGGTGTGATTTAGATCCTTCAGAGCCTTCGGCTCTTCAGGATGACAGGTGGGGGGTAGTGCTGCGGCTCAGACACCCTATGTCAAGCCCCTATCTACCAGGAATAATAAAAGCCC
>JACUUO010000250.1 GCA_014859275.1 Actinomycetota bacterium
GCGTTAGTAGATCGTCGGCACCAAGTTCAGATGGAAGCACTGGAAAGATATAGATTATTCGGGGCTCCACTTTGGTCGCATTTTTAACGTTGCTATAAATTCGGTTAACCCCGAGGAGGTATTGTTCACCGGGAAAAACGTTTTGTGCGTATACAGGACGGGTAAGCTTGAGGATATAGGATTGGATCTGGGAATCGAAGACTATTTCGCTTGGCCTGCGCTTTTTCAAACTGCAAGTGGCGTGGCCTACGTTTTGGTAGAGGATGCATCAACGGGCAAGTCTTGGCTCTACCGCTGGAAGAACGGAGAGATGGCGAAATTCAGGCTGCTGCCTGAGGAAACCCGGGAATATGTCCCGGTGGATTACTTTCTTGAAGATCGGAATCCCACAAAGCTTTACGTGTTATACAGCCTCCGGGATGGTCGATCAAGAATCCTTGAAATCCCCCTTCCGAATGAGTGAAGTAATTTATGTAGTCAATAAAAGCGGTTGGTTTGAATTATTCACGTTGGCGATAAATAAGGGCAGCCGCAGTTTTGAGCGGCCTCTAAGGTCTAAGGTGCTTGGCCTGACAAACAAAGCTCGCTGCGGCTGCCCCTTAATGCTGGGGCAAGGAAAAATGACTATAAAGGATAGTACAATATGAATAGGCCTAATCTATTAAAATATCTACTTGTGGTTTTACTATTAATAGCCGTATCTTCCGCTTGCCAGGCCTCACAAAGCTTGGAAAAAACCATTATTCCCCTTCCGAAGAATCATGAATTGTATGTTTTTTGGGTTGGCGGGTCCCAGGCATTGGCTCAGGAGCATAAAAGGGACGGGACCGACGAGACAATTTTATACAAAAGCGCTAACCTTAAAGATTATGAGGTTCTCGGTAGCGTACCCACAGGTGAGGGCTATTTCCATGTAAGCCCTGAAAACAAGAAAGTCCTTTTTTGTATCTCCGCGCAAGCCTACGGGCAAAAGGGCATATGGAAGAGCCAAGATGGCGGCAGAAGTTGGCGGAATATATTTAAAGAGCCAGTTGATTTTTTATTATTCTATCCAACCAAAGCAACAACTATGTTGGTGATAAAGAATAATGACCCAGTAGGGGCTGAAATATTTATAAGTAAAAACCAGGGTGAGAACTGGTCAAAATTCTCGGTGATACAAAAGGCACTTTCGGTAAGTCAAATAGCAGTCAATCCAAAAGATCCCAAGAAGATGATCGCTGTTGCCCACAATGGAGTATGGTCTACTGTTGATAATGGACAAACGTGGAGTAATATATTTACTGAAAGTCGACCGGCTGGCGTTGCCTATAATCCCAAAAGCCCTGATGAAGCTTATCTAGCTACGCAAGATGGAGTCTATAGAGTAGTAAATAACGAGGTATCGAAGATGAACATCTCTGAAGATTGTCCAAACGGTTGGACCCGCAAGTTAATCTTTAGGCCAAAAACTAGAACCTTGTATTTCTTGAATGAAAAAGAAAACACAAGTCTATGTAGAATCGAGAACGGTAACGCCAAAACTATAACTACGTTTGAGAGCTCTAAATGGAGTGTATTCGATTTATTATTTGATTCAGGCAGCTCAAAAGTGCTTTATGGCGTAAGTTATGATCAACTCATTAAAATAGAACTCGATAATTAGATCTTGAAATATTATTGTGCAGCTACAGATCCCACCATTAGGTTGCTGAGCACGAAGTATTCACCATGGAAATGTGTGGCAGTAACCCGTTGCAATTTACCCCGAAACCGGGTAAACTAACAGCAAATGGATATGTCAAGAGGGGGTATGGTTTATGCCTCGTAAGGCCGTTCGAACGACGGATAGGGAACACGCGATTGAGGAGATTAGGCAATTAATCACCCCCGTACTGCGAAAACACGACGTTAGGAAGGCTGCAGTTTTCGGTTCAGTTGCCAAGGGGAGCGCTGAGATAGACAGTGACGTTGACCTGCTGGTCGAGTTTGAGGACGGGAAGAAGAAAACGCTTCTTGATTTGGTTCAGCTTGAGACTGATGTTGCGGCGGAACTGAGATGCCGTGTGGATATTGTTACCTATGGCGGGCTACACCCCGTGTTGCGAAAGCGAGTCCTCCGCGAGCAGGTGATCATACTTGGTCACTAAGAAAGACAGGGATGACGATGTTTACATATATGACATTCTAACAAGCCTCGATCTAATCGAAGAATACACGCGAAACCTTTCCGAGGATGAGTTTGCTTCCAATAGACTGATGCAAGACGCAATCGTACGTAGATTGGAGATTATTGGTGAAGCGGCAAAGAGAATGTCTAACAAGACCCTGGCAAGTTATCCCGACATACCTTGGAGCCAGATCAAGGGAATGCGAGATAAACTCATCCA
>JACUUO010000251.1 GCA_014859275.1 Actinomycetota bacterium
CCGATTTTCTGGATCGGGCCGGGGTCATGCAGCTCATCGACCAGGGCGAGGGCCCACAGGTCTGGTATCTATTGAATTTTGCACTATGGTGGAAAGAGTTTGTTGAGTGTGCGTAATAAAATCGTTTTATTTGGCCCCTATCCTCCCCCATACGGAGGAGTAGCTATATACGTTAGTGCACTACACGATTTTCTCGAAAAGTTTGGACTCGATTGCGAGCTCAAAATTTACGGGGAGCATAGTGAACCGAACGAGAATCTTGTGCACCCCTGGTTTTCTAGCATGTATAGAAATTTTCGTAGATTAGTGAGAGGTGATACCTGTCTTGATTCGAGCAGTTTCTTTTTTGAATATCCATCGGGAAGGGCTTCAATAGCATGGCTGATGCTTAAGCCTCTTAAAAGGTTTAGGTGGGTAAAGGTTATCCACGATGGCTCACTGCCGACACGCTACGATAACTTTGGGTTCAAGCAAAAGCTACTTTTCAAGATACTGATTAGGTTTGTTGATGAATTTATAGTAGTTAGCGAAGATTTACACATCTGGTTGCGTGACATCATCAGGGTGAAGCAAAAGGTCTCCCTTATTAAGAGCTTATTGCCTATTCCACCAGAGAGCTTTAATGCCCCCCTGCCTGTTGAAATAGAGCAAGCAATAGCGCATCATGATAAAGTAATCTGTAGCATCGGTGTATTTACACCGGTATACGGATTCAAAGATATTGCAGCAGCTATAGAGAGTGTTAGGCAGGAATCTGGATTAGATATAGGGCTGCTACTGGTTGATGGATCTTTTGCTATTGATGAGGATTATAAATCGGAAGTGCTATGGCAGAGGGAGTGGGTTACCGTTGTAACAAACCTTCCGCATCCACAGGTGCTGCAGGTCTTAAAGCGGAGCGATATTTTCGTCAGGGGAGTAGCTCTTGAGAGTTATGGCCTTTCACGGGTGGAATCGCTCTGGTGTGGCACTCCTGTTGTCGCAACCAGAATGGGTGAGACACGGGGCATGCTTCTCTATGATTATGGAGATGGCGAAATGCTAATTCAACAAATTAAAGAGGCATTATTTAATCCACCCATGCAGAATATACGTATATGGGCAGAGCGCTTTGAATGCGAGGCAGAGGATAATTTGCAAGCTATGCTAAATATATTAAGCCCCGATAGAGGTCCGTATGATCGATAAAGTAAATAGTCTCTTTAAGCGCGGGTCAATCCGGGGCGATGCATTGCGGATTTATGCCATCCAGTTCCTTGCGCTCAGTCTTGGATTGATTGGCAGCATAATTGTAGCTCGAACTCTTGGACCTACCGAAAAAGGTGTCCTTGATCTCTTTAGCTTGATCAACTCTTTTATCGTAGAGTTAGGCTTGTTGGGGTTTGGCAGTGGCCTCTTATATTACTTGGCTAATAAAGGTAGGCCGCTCAGCGAGGTTCATGGGACCGGCCTGGCCTTTTCTCTGGCAGTAGGCGTTCTTACAGCACTGATTGGTTGGCTCGGTTTGCCGCTTTGGAGGAAGGTTTTCCCAGGCTTACACGATTGGGTCATTTTGCTCGCCTTCCTACTGGCTCCAATTGCTTATTATCGCTTGATATGGTCGAATATTATGACTGGGATTAATCAAGCGGTAGCATCCTACCGGATTGGTCTTTATTTTTCGGTTATAAATCTTCCGGCAGTTTTTACCCTGTGGGCTTTAGGCCGATTGAACGCGGAAAATATGGTGGGCTTATCATCCTTGTTGGTTGTCGCCAGTAGTGTAGCGGCTTTCGGAATGTTGTGTAAGCGTGAGCCCGGTCTAGGTCTAAGCTTGCCACTAGCCCAGGATAGCCTACGATATGGATTGGTTATCTATGTGGGATTTATTGCTAATATACTGCATTTTAAAATCGACCAGGTGATGCTTAATCAGTGGTTAGGAACGAGCGCAGTAGGAATATATACAGTCAGCGTTCGCTGGGCCGAGATGCTCTTTTTGCTAGACAGCGCGCTTATTGCAGCTGCACTGTTCAAAATCAGCTCTAATTCCGCCGAAGAGAGCTATGCATTGACAAAGCGGCTCTTTAAGGTACAACTTTTAATTAGCGGCGGGTCTGGAATTCTACTAGCTGCCCTAGCATACCCTTTAATTTTGATTTTGTACGGAAAGGCGTATTTAGAAGCGGTATGGCCGCTTATCTTACTAGTTCCAGGTGTGTTTGCATGGTCGGTTGCAAAGGTTTTGAGTCAGTATTTAGCATACAATAGAGGAAAGGTTTGGCACCCTACCTCATTCGCTCTATTTGGCGTTATAGTAAATGTAGCTTTAAACTTCTGGTTAATTAGTAAGCT
>JACUUO010000252.1 GCA_014859275.1 Actinomycetota bacterium
TCAATCTTTCCCTCTCCCTCTGGGAGAGGGTAGGGTGAGGGTAAAGGTGGGGGTGGTCCCTCACATCTTACCCATATGCTGATAGCTGACTGCTGACAGCTGATAATGCAAGGCTGGCAGAGTAGTAGAAAGGTTTTCATAATTTATGACGACGAGATTTCCACTCGAAAAAATAAGAAATATTGGAATCATGGCCCATATCGACGCCGGTAAAACAACGACGACCGAGCGTATACTTTACTATGCCGGGCGCACGCACAAGATTGGTGAGGTTCATGAGGGTACGGCGGTTATGGATTGGATGGTGCAGGAGCAGGAGCGCGGGATTACTATTACCTCGGCTGCTACAACGTGCTATTGGGATGGTTATAGAATCAATATTATAGATACGCCAGGACACGTGGACTTTACAGTAGAGGTGGAGCGTTCGCTTCGAGTACTTGATGGTGCGGTTGCCGTCTTCTGCGCGGTGGGCGGTGTTGAGCCTCAATCCGAGACCGTTTGGCGGCAGGCCGACAAGTATCACGTCCCAAGAATTGCCTATGTTAATAAGATGGATAGAACAGGCGCCGATTTCTTCAACGCGATGCAGATGATGAAAGATCGTTTGTCTGCAAATCCTCTTGCAGTTCAGCTACCTATTGGAAGCGAGGATGGTTTCATAGGCATAATCGATCTCATCGAAAAGAAGGCCATTATCTATACTGATGATCTCGGCACAGCCCTTGAGAAGCGTGAGATCCCTGAAGAGTACGCGGATCAGGCCGAAGAATACCGGCAGTATATTCTGGAGGCGGCCGCGGAGCAAGATGAAGAGCTTTTGAACAAATATTTGGAAGGTGAAGAGTTGACGACGGATGAGATCATATCTGCTCTTCGTAAGGCAACTCTTGATGTGGTAATTACCCCAGTACTCTGCGGGGCATCCTTTAAAAATAAAGGCGTCCAGCTGCTGCTAGATGCCGTTAACTTGTATCTACCATCTCCACTTGATGTTCCACCGGTTTCCGGTGTAGTTCCAGGGACAGAAGAAGTTATTGCGCGTGAGGCCTCAGATGAGGAGCCGTTTTCGGCGCTGGCATTCAAGATTATGGTTGATCCCTATGTGGGTAAGCTGACATTCTTTAGGGTCTATTCCGGCGTACTTAAAGCCGGGGGTAGCGTTCTGAATCCGACCACCGATCAGAGAGAAAGAATTGGGCGAATCCTTCAGATGCACGCCAACCATCGCGAGGAGAGGAGCGAGGTCCGCACCGGCGATATCGTTGCGGCAGTGGGCCTGAAGAAGGCTACGACCGGAGATACCCTCTGTGATGAGAATAATCCGATTGTTCTCGAATCGATGATGTTTCCAGAGCCGGTTATTTCGGTTGCTATCGAGCCGAAGACTAAAGTCGATCAAGAGAAGCTCTCAACAGCTCTAGCTAAACTATCAGAGGAAGATCCGACGTTTAAAGTTGCAATCGATGAGGAGACTGGCCAAACCATCATATCGGGAATGGGTGAGCTGCACCTTGAGATTATCGTCGATAGGCTAATGCGCGAGTTTAAGGTCCAGGCAAATGTCGGTCGTCCGCAGGTATCCTATCGTGAGACGATAGGGAAAGCGATAAAAGATGTACAGGGACGCTATGTCAGACAGACGGGCGGCCGCGGCCAGTACGGCCATGTCGTTATCGATTTGGAGCCGATCCCTGCCGGAGGCTACGAATTTGTCGATGCGGTTGTCGGTGGTAAGGTTCCGAAAGAGTATATCCCCGCTGTCGATAAAGGCATCCAGGAGGCTATGACATCGGGTGTAATGGCCGGTTATCCGGTAGTTGATGTTAAAGTAACGCTTCATGAGGGCTCATACCATCCGGTAGACTCCTCTGAGCTTGCTTTTAAGATCGCTGGATCGATGGCGTTTAAAGATGCTATGAAAAAGGCAAGCCCAGCGCTTCTTGAACCGATAATGACGGTCGAAGTTGTAGTGCCCGAAGAATATATGGGCGATGTGATAGGAGATCTAAGCTCACGCCGTGGTCACATTCTAGGCATAGAGCCTAGGGCTGGTGCTCAGGTTATTAGGGCGGATGTTCCGCTCGCTGAGATGTTCGGCTATGCGACCGATCTTAGGTCGAGGACGCAGGGTCGTGCGACCTACACAATGCAGTTTAAGCGTTATCAAGAGCTTCCGCCGAGTATTGCAGAAGAGATAATAAGTAAAACCCGGGGCGAATGGTCGATTGCTTCAGGAAGCTAAAGTTATTAAGAAAATATAGGGAGGAAAAACTTTTATGGCTAAAGCTAGGTTCGAAAGAACAAAACCCCACAT
>JACUUO010000057.1 GCA_014859275.1 Actinomycetota bacterium
CGAGAAGGTGGCAGAACCGTTGGTGCTGGAAGGATTACAGGTATTGTAAAGTAGGGTGCACTCTAAGAGTGTGCCATCCATGGGTATACTCCTTCTTCTCGTAGCGCATCTCGTCATGTATTATTAAGCGGGACGGTTTTTGTAAAACCGTCCCGCGTTTTATAAATTGCGGCCTATGCTTAAAGCCCTTAGCCCATAGCCGGTTAGTAAAGAGAAATTCCTAAAGAGCTGTGTGCTAGCATGCGTTACTATTGACATTATTAATGAAAAAAGGGTACACTACCATTTGTTTTTTGTCTGAATAGACCGGTGATTTTTGATAATTGGAGGAATAGTGCGGGATTTAGTTATTCTTGCGTGTACTCAGTGTAAGCGCAGGAATTATACGACAGATAAGAATAAGAGAAAAAAACCTGATCGTTTAGAGATGAAAAAGTTCTGCAGATGGTGCAGAGCGCATACTTTACATAAGGAAACGCGCTAATTATACTTGTCATTGTGGATGGTGGCAGATGTTTTTAGGGTTGCGAATGTCGCCTATTTAGGGCTGTAGCTCCAATCGGTTAGAGCACCGGTCTCCAAAACCGGGTGATGGGGGTTCGAATCCCTCCAGCCCTGCAATGAGATCTCCTAATTATTCGTAGCATTGGAAGGATAAATATGGCGGAGAAGAAGACTGAAAAAGGCAGAAGCTTTGGATCGGTCAAGAAATTCTTTAGAGATGTAAGAGTTGAACTAGGTAAGGTTATTTGGCCTGGAAGGGAAGAAATCGTTGCTTCGACGGTAGTCGTTTTAGTTGCGGTAATTTTCTTTGCGGCGTTCATCGGGTTAATCGACCTGGTTTTTGTCAACCTCGTCAAGTTAATCTCAGCATAGGGGGTAGGGCAGGGAGGCCCTAAAGGATATAATGAAAAAATGGTATGTAATACATACATATTCAGGCTATGAGAATAAAGTGAAGGCTAATCTAGAGAACAGGATATCCTCCATGGAAATGGAGGACAAGATCTTTGAGGTAGTTATCCCCACCGAAGAGGTTATGGAGATTAAAGCTGGCAAGAGGACCGTAATAGAACGTAAGGTATTCCCGGGATATATTCTAGTCCAGATGGATCTTAATGATGACTCCTGGTATGTAGTCAGAAATACGCCTGGGGTTACCGGCTTTGTCGGGTCGGGCGCACGCCCGACGCCTCTCTCTGAACAGGAAGTTGATAAGATATTACAGAAACCGACTTTCGAAAAGCCAAAGCCGAAGATTGAATTTGAAGAGGGAGAGACTGTCAAGGTTGTCGCTGGACCATTGGCCGATTTTACGGGCACAATTGCAGAGGTGAACGTCGATCAAAGCAAGGTCAGGGTTATGGTCTCCATATTCGGGCGAGAGACCCCGGCCGAGCTCAACTTTGACCAGGTAGCAAAGCTCTAAGAACCAGCCATCAGCTGTCAGTTATTAATGATAAGTTATCACTAATATAACTGATGACCGTTTGTTCTGAAGGCTGACCGCTGAAAGCTGATTGCTAAAATTATAGGTTTTAAGGAAAGGAAGTATCCAAGTGGCTAAGAAGATACTTGCCAAAATTAAATTGCAGATACCCGCGGGTCAGGCTAACCCAGCGCCCCCAGTTGGTCCGGCGCTCGGCCAGCATGGCGTAAATATTATGGAATTTTGCAGGGCATTTAATGCTCGGACGGCTGATAAAGCTGGAACGATTACTCCTGTTGAGATAACGGTTTATGAAGATCGCTCTTTCAGCTTTATCACGAAAACCCCGCCCGCCTCGTTTTTACTAAAGCAGGCAGCTGGAATTGAAAAAGGGTCGAGTGAACCACACAGGAGTAAGGTTGCAAAGCTCTCAAAGGATCAGATACGCCAGATTGCAGAGACGAAGATGCAGGATCTTAACGCCAACGATGTCGAGGCGGCGATTAAGATCGTTGAGGGTACAGCCCTCAGTATGGGTATTGAGATCACGGGGTAGTCGAATGGCTGGAAGTTGTAAGGCATAGTTTGGAGATAGCTTGGCTATTTTTGGCGTGGGAGGCCATAAGGCCGCCATTACCACAAGGAGGAATATAAATGAAAAGAGGTAAAAACTACCGCGAAACCCTAACTAAGATCGATCGGGAGAGGCCTTACACCCCGCTTGAGGCAATCAATCTCTTAAAGGAGATTGCGGGCGCCAAATTTGATGAGACGGTTGAGGTTCATACAAGGCTCGGCGTTGATCCACGAAAAGCCGATCAGCAGGTAAGAGGTACAGTTATACTCCCGCATGGAACAGGTAGAACCGTTCGGGTTGCGGTGTTCGCCCAGGGAGAAAAGGCAAGGGAGGCGGAAGCCGCAGGTGCTGATATTGTCGGTGCGGCAGATCTTGCCGGGAAGGTTGAGAAGGGTTGGTTTGACTTTGATGTCGCAATTGCGACCCCGGATATGATGGCAACCGTTGGTAAGTTAGGTAAGCTTCTTGGTCCACGTGGGTTAATGCCTAACCCCAAGGCCGGAACGGTGACCTTCGATGTAGGGAAGGCTGTAAGAGATGTCAAGGCTGGTAAGGTCGAGTACAGGGTTGATAAATTCGGTATCGTTCACTCGGTCATAGGGAAGATCTCCTTCTCGGTTGAAAAGTTAATTGAAAATTACCAGGCCCTAATCGAGGAGATAATAAGAGCCAAGCCTGCAGCCGCCAAGGGTAAATATATAAAGAGCATAAGCGTAAGCACCACGATGAGCCCGGGAGTCAAGGTTGATCCTACTAAAATCCGTGATCTCATGGAGGAAGAAGCGGCAGCGGGCTAGTGCAGCGCCATAGACGCTGCACTCGAGAATCGAAAGTAGACATCCATGCCACTAAAAGTGGCACCATCAGAGGATGAAAATAGCGAATTTTCAGGGTAGAGAATCGATTGAATTATTGAGGCAATATATACAGGGATTTTGCAATTAGATGCTTCTAACTGTTGACAGCTGTCATCCCTTCGGCTTCGCTCAGGACAGGTCTGAAGCGGAAGCCTGAGTGTAAACGAAGGCTGGAGCTGAAGAATCTAAATAATATCGTCATTATTATGCCACCAGGTAGCATATAACCAATAAGGTGTTGGTTGATACAAAGGCATTCTAATACTTAAAAATATAGAAAATACGATTGAGATCCTTCGCCTCCGTTCCACTGCGGCTCAGGATGACGAATTGGGGAATTGCAAAATTCCTGATATTGATATCTTAACTATGTGTGACGGGGTGGTAGAGGTCGTCCAGGTTTATCCGGGCTCACTGTCAAGGTCCGGAGGTCTGCGTGGATTTTGAGGACCATGGTGCTGTACATTAATCAAGCAAATATAAGAATAAATGCTTGATGGTTAGTTAGTAAATTGGTATAGTTGAAAAGTTGCAATTAAAAGATCAATGCCGAAGACAGTAGGTGCCGGATGGCTTAATAAGATGCCTACCGAGGTGAGATAGCGACCCTTTGCTATTATTAAGTCTGCCTCCTGCTGTCTAAGCAGGAGGCTTTTTAGTATCTTTCGCTGGATGCGAAGGGAGGGTGAAAATGGCTCGACCCGAAAAAGAAGCAGTAGTACAGGAGATAAAGGAAAAGTTGCAGAGCGCCAAGAGTGTTATACTAACGGATTATCGTGGGCTTAATTTTGAGCAGTTGACCGAACTGCGTAAAAAGCTTCGGGACCAGTCTGTTGAGTACAAAATTTTTAAGAATACACTTGCCAGAATTGCGGCGAAAGAACTCGATCTTATTGAGCTTGAGCCCTACCTGGTCGGCCCAACTGCAATGGCGCTAAGCTATGAAGATCCGGTTGCCCCAGCTAAGACCCTGGTAGATTTTGCCAGAACAGTAAAGCTGCTCGGGCTTAAGGGTGGTGTTATTGAGGGCATGGTTATCGGTGCCGAAAGAGCAAAGGCTTTGGCTGATATACCACCTAGAGAAACTCTGCTGGGCATGCTCATAGGTAACCTCAGGAGCCCACTTTATGGTCTGGCTGGCAGCCTAAATGGAATCGTACGCGGCCTTGCTATAGCGTTAAATCAGGTAGCCCAGCAGAAGAGCGCGTAAAAAGTGGCCAATGGCCAATTGCCATTAGCCAATATTATGCGCAAGAGCTAAGCTATAAAACCTTATTGGCCTTTGGCCACTGGCCATTGGCCAAGAGTATTGGTCCACAGCAGTTGCTCGTGACTTAATTATGAGCCGTGTGCAACAAAACCTTTTACTCGTTTGCAATGGGAGGTGAAACATATGGCGGAGACCAGAAAGATTACTAACGATGAAATTATTGAGGCGATAAAGTCGATGACCGTCCTTGAACTTAATGATCTAGTCAAGACAATTGAGGAGACATTCGGTGTTACCGCTGCAGCCCCAGTAGCTGTTGCCGCAGCCCCAGGTGCAGCTGTTGCCGCAGCTCCGGAGGAGGAGAAGACCTCATTCGATGTTATTCTCTCAAGCGCTGGAGACAAGAAGATTCAGGTTATAAAAGAGGTTAGGGCGATTACGGGTCTTGGCTTGAAAGAGGCCAAGGATCTAGTCGATAGCGCTCCCAAACCTGTAAAAGAGGGTATTACGAAGGGTGAGGCTGAGAAAATCAAAGCTCAGCTCGAGGGAGCTGGAGCAACCACTGAGCTTAAGTAAGTACCGAACTTAATAAGTATTCCCTTGAGATTACGTGATTTTAGCTGTATGCTATCATGGATGGGAGTCTGCGCCTCCCATCCACAGAATATTTTCAAGTTAGACCTCTACCTATGTTGACACAGCATAGAAATTTCGCTATGCTGTTATTTTGCATTTATATATTCCCACATTACCGATTTAAGGAGTGAATTCATCCCTTGCGAGATGCTTTAGGCTTAAGAGACAGGCGAAGTTTCGCCAAGACCCCCGACATTTTAGGTCTTCCAAACCTGATTTCAGTACAAGTTGATTCGTTCAAATGGTTTATCGAGGAGGGTTTAGGCGAGGCTTTCCGGGATATTTCTCCGGTGGAGGATTTTACCGGAAATCTGGCGATTGAATTTGGCGGCTACCGGTTTGGCAAATCAGAGCATAGTGTTAACGAATGCAAAGAAAGGGACATGACCTATTCAGCACGATTGGATGTAACCGCTAGCCTGATAAACAAAACAACTGGGGAAATTAAGGAAGAGGAAGTCTATATGGGTGACTTCCCGATAATGACTGATAAGGGAACGTTTATTATCAACGGCACTGAACGCGTTGTTGTAAGCCAGCTAGTGCGGTCCCCAGGCGTGTATTTCGATCGCGAAGTTGATAAACAGTCGGATAAAATACTCTACTTCAGCAAGATCATCCCAAGCCGTGGTGCATGGCTTGAGCTTGAGACGGATAAGCGCGATGTGATCAGCGTGCGCGTGGATCGCAAGCGCAGACAGCCAGCGACGATCCTTCTTAAGGCGCTCGGCTTCGGCTCAAATGATGACATATTGGAGCTTTTCAATAATGCCGAACCGATAAGACAAACCCTGGAGAGAGACTTTACCGAGACGCGTGAGGAGGCAATGGTTGAGCTTTATAAGCGCCTCCGTCCAGGTGAGCCGCCAGCCGTAGAAAGCGCACGCTCTCTAATAGAGAATTTATTCTTCAACCCGCAAAGATACGACCTTGCCAAGGTTGGGCGCTATAAAGTAAACAAGAAGCTCAAAGTTGATATCCCGATAGAAACAACGGTGTTAACGCGTGATGACATCCTTGCGACTATTCAATATATGGTTGCATTGATGGACCCAACAACGTTCACTGATCGCTTCGAACTTATCGGCGTCGACGATATCGATCACTTTGGAAATAGGCGCGTGCGTTCGGTCGGCGAGTTGATACAGAATCAATTTCGTATTGGTCTTGCGAGAATGGAGAGGGTCGTTCGCGAGCGCATGACAACGCTTGATATTGAAACGATGACTCCAAGGACCCTTGTCAATATACGTCCGATCGTCGCCTCCATTAAGGAATTTTTTGGGAGCAGTCAGCTCTCCCAGTTTATGGATCAGACTAACCCCCTTGCGGGGTTAACACATAAGCGCCGCCTTAGCGCGCTTGGGCCAGGTGGTCTATCGCGTGAAAGAGCAGGTTTTGAGGTTCGAGATGTTCACCCGTCGCATTATGGCCGCATGTGCCCAATTGAGACGCCGGAAGGTCCGAATATTGGGTTGATAGGTTCGATGGCGACCTACTCGAGGATAAATCGGTTTGGGTTTATTGAGACGCCATATCGTAAAGTCGAAAATGGCAGGGTTACGGATGAGATCCATTACCTAACCGCCGACGATGAGGATAAATATATTATCGCACAGGCAAATGCCCCGTTTGATCCAAAAACCGGGCAATTTAAGCAGGATAAGATCCTTGTTAGAGTTCGCGAGGAGGTCGATACGGTTGGTCCAGAAAAGGTTCATTACATGGATGTCTCTCCAAAACAGACCGTATCGGTAGCAACTGCACTTATCCCATTTCTAGAACACGACGATGCCAATAGGGCCCTTATGGGATCTAACATGCAGCGCCAGGCGGTGCCGCTATTAAAGACGGAAGCCCCGCTTGTTGGAACCGGCGTTGAGCATAGGGTGGTAAAGGATACCGGTGAGGTTATAGTAGCCGATGATGATGGCGAGGTAACCTACGTTTCGGCAGAGATTATCCGTCTTGCAAAAAAGGATGGTGGCATTGAAACGTATAAGCTTGCGAAGTTTCGCCGGTCAAATCAGGGAACCTGCATAAATCAAAGGCCGATAGTTCAAGAGGGCCAGGAGGTTAAGAAGGGCCAGGTGCTTGCCGATGGTCCATCAACTGATGCAGGAGAGCTTGCGCTTGGTAGGAACCTGTTGGTCGCCTTCATGCCATGGGAGGGCTATAACTACGAAGATGCGATTATTATAAGTGAGAGAGTGGTCAAGGAAGATGTACTCACCTCGATACATATCGAGGAGCATGAGATCGATGCGCGTGATACAAAGCTTGGGCCCGAGGAGATCACCCGCGATATCCCGAATGTAGGCGAGGAGATTCTCAAAGACCTTGATGAGCGAGGGATTATCCGTATTGGGGCAGAAGTTAATCCGGGCGATATTCTGATAGGAAAGGTCACGCCGAAGGGTGAGACCGAACTCACCGCGGAAGAAAGGCTCTTGCGGGCGATCTTCGGCGAGAAGGCGAGGGAGGTTAGGGACACCTCCCTTAAGGTGCCGCATGGTGAGAGCGGAACGGTAATTGACGTAAAGGTTTTCTTGCGCGATGCCGGCGACGAGCTTGCACCGGGCATCAATCAGCTCGTGCGGGTGTATGTGGCCCAGAAGAGGAAGGTATCCGAGGGAGACAAGCTCGCCGGCCGTCATGGAAACAAGGGCGTTATCTCTAAAATTCTACCCGAAGAGGATATGCCATTCTTGGCGGACGGGACTCCGGTGGATATCATTCTGAATCCGCTGGGTGTGCCTTCGAGAATGAATATTGGCCAGGTATTTGAGACTCACTTAGGGTGGGCCGCTAAGGTGGGCTGGAGCGAGGATGGTCAGCCAAGCAACGCCCCGATCTTTATCGCTTCGCCAGTATTTGATGGGGCTACTGAAGATGAGGTAAGGGAACGTTTGGAAAAGGCAGACCTTCCCATTTCAGGCAAGGCGTACCTCTGTGACGGCAGAACCGGAGAGCGGTTTAGGGAGCCTGTTACGGTAGGATATATCTATATTATGAAGCTTTTGCACCTGGTAGACGATAAGATTCATGCAAGATCGACCGGACCGTACTCCCTCGTTACCCAGCAGCCGCTGGGCGGTAAGGCCCAATTCGGCGGGCAGCGCTTCGGTGAGATGGAGGTCTGGGCGCTTGAGGCCTATGGTGCTGCATATACATTGCAGGAGCTGCTGACGGTGAAATCGGATGACGTTGTCGGCAGGGTTAAGGCATATGAAGCGATCGTTAAAGGTGAAAATATACCAGAACCGGGAATCCCGGAATCCTTTAAGGTCCTCGTGAAGGAGATGCAGAGCTTATGTCTTAACGTTGAAGTCCTCTCTGAGGAAGGCGAAGAGATTGAGCTAAAAGAATCCGAAGAGGACGTCTTTAAGACCGCGGAAGAGTTAGGCATCGATCTCCGTGGCGAGACAGCTTCCCAGCGAGAGGTCTCGGAAGCTTTACCTGAAGAATAAGAATAGCTGTCAGCTATCAGCTTTCAGCTATCAGCTGTCAGCATGAGGGTATGAAATGGAGATATTCTCTCCACCCTCCCCTAGCCCCTCCCACTAGGGAGGGGGATTTATGGCGCTGATGGCTGACCGCTGAATTATTACGAATACATAAATGTTAAAAGGTAACCATGAACGTTACCTTAAACTCTCATAGGAGGTTAACTCTTTGCTAGATATCAACAATTTTGATGCCTTAAAGATCGGACTTACCTCGCCAGAGCAGGTTCGCGCATGGTCTAATGGTGAGGTTAAAAAACCTGAGACTATAAACTATCGCACGTTAAAACCGGAAAAGGATGGCCTTTTTTGCGAAAAGATATTCGGGCCGACCAAGGACTGGGAATGCTACTGTGGTAAGTATAAGCGAGTGAGGTTTAAAGGCATTATCTGCGAGAGATGCGGTGTTGAGGTAACGCGCTCCAAGGTCCGTCGCGAGCGTATGGGCCACATTGAGCTTGCAGCTCCGGTCTCTCATATCTGGTATTTCAAGGGCGTCCCTTCCAGGATGGGGTATCTACTTGATATTACTCCTAAAGATCTGGAAAAGGTTCTATATTTTGCTGCGTACATCATAACCGATGTTAATACGGAGGAGAGGGAGAGGGATATTCCTTCCCTAAAGATTGAGCTTGAAGAAGAAATCGGTGAGATAAATAAGCAGGCAGAAAAGAGACTCGCCGAAATCGAAGCGCAGAGGGATCGCAAGACCAAGATCGCTCGCGGCGAGATACAGCCGGAGGAAGGCGAGGGCTTAGAGGTTGCCAATGGGGGCTCCCCGGAAGCGGCCGTAAGGAAGATTGACGCTGAGGCCAGGAAATTAACAAAAGAAGCAAATACCGAAGCCAATAAAAAAGTCGAATGGTTGAATAAGGTTTTTAGCACTTTTGAGTCTTTGCAAGCTAAGCAGCTTATTGTAGATGAGCAGCTCTACCGTGAACTTAGGGTGCGCTATGGCGATTACTTCCAGGGCGGGATGGGTGCAGAATCGATCAAGGATCTCCTTGTGGATATCGAACTCCCTGAAGAAACGAAGGCGCTTCGCGGGACGATAAAAACCACAACAGGCCAGAAGAAAAGTCGTGCGGTTAAGAGGTTAAAGGTTGCCTCTTCGTTTAGGAGGTCGGGTAATAAGCCCGAGTGGATGATTCTTGAGGCCATCCCTGTTATTCCACCGGACCTAAGGCCGATGGTTCAGCTTGACGGCGGTCGTTTTGCGACGTCTGATCTGAACGATCTCTACCGCAGGGTTATTAATAGAAATAATAGGCTTAAAAGGTTGCTCGATCTCGGGGCACCCGAGATCATCGTCAATAATGAGAAGAGGATGCTTCAGGAAGCCGTCGATGCCCTCTTTGATAATGGACGTCGGGGTAGACCAGTTACTGGTCCGGGGAACAGGCCGCTGAAGTCCTTGAGTGATATGCTCAAGGGTAAACAAGGTCGGTTTCGGCAGAATCTTCTCGGTAAGAGAGTCGATTATTCTGGGCGATCGGTCATTGTTATTGGTCCAGAATTAAAGCTGCACCAGTGCGGTCTCCCGAAGGTAATGGCGCTTGAACTCTTTAAGCCGTTCGTTATGAAGAGGCTTGTTGATCAAGGACATGCGCAAAATATCAAGAGCGCGAAGAGGATGGTTGAAAGGGCAAAGGCGCTGGTGTGGGACGTTCTTGAGGAAGTTATCAGGGAACACCCGGTGCTTCTCAACAGGGCACCTACGCTTCACCGCTTAGGCATCCAGGCATTTGAACCCATACTTGTTGAGGGTAAGGCGATTCAGATCCATCCGCTCGTCTGTACGGCATTTAATGCCGACTTTGATGGCGATCAGATGGCTGTTCATCTGCCATTATCGGCAGAGGCCCAGGCTGAGGCTAGGATATTAATGCTTTCGGCAAACAACCTTCTCTCACCGGCAAATGGTCGGCCGTTAGTAACACCTACTCAGGATATGGTTCTCGGTACGTACTACCTGACGGCTCAACGCGATGGCAGTAAGGGAGAGGGCAAGGTCTTCGGTAGTCAAGAAGAGGCTATTCTTGCCTTTGAATCCGGAGATATTGACCTTCAAGCAAAGATCGAGTTAAGAGAGAAGAATGCAAAGGGTGAGCGGTCTCGTCTAGAGACCACGGTCGGCAGAATCCTCTTTAATAATGCTTTACCTGATGATTTTGAGTATATAAACTACGAGGTTGGAAAGAGAGAGCTCACCAGAATTGTTGAAAGATCTGCCGCCGAGAGAATATCAGGAGAGGTGGCCGTAATTCTTGATAATATAAAGGCGCTTGGATTCCACTACGCCACGCGTGCTGGCCTTACAATTGCGATGGAAGATGTCAATATACCGGCGAACAAGTGGGAGATCCTCGACGAACCGGAAGAAGCCGTGGAGAGGATCGAGAAGCAATACAGGCGCGGGTTGATTACCAACGAGGAGCGCCATCAGAGAATAGTCGATATATGGACCAAGGCCACTGAGGATGTCTCTGAGGCGATGGAGAAGAATTTTAGTAAGTTCAATCCGATCTATATGATGGCAAATTCAGGCGCTCGTGGTAACCTCAAGCAGCTCAGGCAGCTTGCTGGTATGCGAGGTCTTGTTGCTAATCCGAAAGGCGATATCATCGACCGGCCTATTAAGGCTAACTTCCGTGAAGGACTCTCCGTTCTCGAGTACTTTATCTCCACACATGGAGCTCGCAAGGGTCTGGCGGACACGGCTCTTAGGACCGCCGATTCCGGTTACTTAACGAGAAGACTTGTTGATGTCTCCCAGGATGTAATTATCCGGGAGGTTGATTGTGGCACCGAGACGGGAATTCCAGTACCCGTTTTGGATGCAGAGGGCGAAGCTAATAAGAATGGTCTTCTTGGGAGGGTAATCCTTGAAACGGTCGTCCATCCGGAGAGCAAAGAGGTTATTCTCGCCAGGGGATTGGAGATAAAAAATAGCGATATTAATCGCCTAAAGGATGCAGGCGTCAAGCAAGTAATGGCGCGTTCAGTACTTACCTGTGAAGCTAAATACGGGGTCTGTCGCCAGTGCTACGGCTGGAGTTTGGCTGATGGGCGCATAGTCGATATTGGCGAGGCTGTCGGTATTATCGCTGCGCAATCAATCGGCGAGCCAGGTACCCAGCTAACTATGCGTACCTTCCATACCGGCGGTGTTGCAGGTGAGGATATAACGCACGGTCTTCCTCGTGTAGTCGAGCTTTTTGAAGCCCGGAAGCCCAAGGGTGAAGCACAGATTGCAGAGGTAGGCGGGATTATTGAGATCAGGGAGACCGATAAGCACAGAAAAATTATTATTCACGCAGGAGAGGGCAAGGAGAGGGTCTACCAGGTCACACGGCGCGCTCGCTTGAAGGTGACAAATGGCGATAAGGTTCAGGCCGGAGATCAACTGACAGAGGGTTCGCTTAACTCGCATGATATCCTTCGCGTTAAGGGCAAGCAAGCTGTTGAACTCTACCTGG
The DNA here is from genome assembly GCA_014859275.1 of Actinomycetota bacterium. GTDB lineage: Bacteria > Actinomycetota > Aquicultoria > Aquicultorales > Aquicultoraceae > Kmv33. The sequence continues at coordinate 11,695 of JACUUO010000057.1, forward strand.
TTCGAGAAGTACAGAAAGTCTATAAGAGCCAGGGTGTGGATATCCACGATAAGCATATTGAGCTTATCGCTCGGCAGATGATGCGCAAGGTTACTGTCGCCGAGCCGGGAGACACCGATCTGCTTCCCGGACAGTTGGTTGACAGGTATGTCTTCGAATCGGAAAATGCGCGTATGATTGCCGAAGGTGGGGAGCCTGCGATAGCAAGGCAGACTCTTCTCGGTATTACTAAGGCTTCCCTTGCAACGGATAGCTTCCTTTCCGCAGCATCCTTCCAGGAGACGACCAGGGTTCTTACCGATGCGGCAATTGCGGGCAAGAGCGATCCACTGCTTGGATTAAAGGAAAATGTTATCATTGGTAAGCTCATACCGGCAGCGACTGGTATGAGCAGGTACCGTACAATCAAGGTAAGAGTTGCCGGTGAGGAAGAGGAGCCGCTTATGGAAGTAGTTGAGACCGGCGCTCCCGAAGAGATTTTCATCGGCGAAGAGCCTGATGTCCTCATGGAGGAAGGACCATCTCTTGTGGGAATGGTTGAGGTTGGAGGAGAAGCAACCTCACCAGAGATAGAGGAAGAGTCCTATATGCCGGCAGATGTTGACATTGAGGAAGAAGACTGATATATTTAACTGCTGTGATATTTTATCTTAGGATAATTTGATTGCTCAGACCACTGCACGGCCTAATCAGTTAAAGGCCGTGCAGCATTCTGATAGTCAGTCGTTAGCATCAGTTTTCAGCTTACCTATTTAAAAGCTGACTGCTGACGGCTAAAAAGCTTTGAATTTTAGTATTAAATTTTACAATTCAAAGATTGCTGTTTTGAGAAGTGGAACAGGAGAATCGGTTTAAGAGAAGGAGTGTAACTGTTGCCGACAATTAGCCAGCTGGTCAAGAAAGGCAGAAAAGAGAAGCCAAGCAAGGCAGCGACACCAGCGTTGCAAGGCGCCCCGCAGAGAAGAGGGGTCTGCACCCGAGTCTATACGACTACGCCAAAGAAGCCAAATTCGGCGTTAAGGAAGGTTGCCAGGGTGCGCTTGACGAACGGGATGGAAGTTACCGCTTACATCCCAGGAATCGGCCATAATCTTCAGGAGCACTCAATTGTGCTCGTTCGTGGTGGCCGTGTAAAGGACCTGCCGGGTGTTCGCTATAAGATAATCAGGGCAGCTCTTGATGCAGCCGGTGTAGCCGATCGTAAGAAAGCCCGCTCAAAGTATGGAGCGAAAGCAGGAAAATAACAGAAACAAGAAACCAGAAATCAGAAACCAGATATGAAGGTCTAGAACGTAAGTAAATCTGGTTTCTGAAGGCTTGTTAGAGCCGGTCTGATTTCTGGTTTCTAATTAGGAGGATAAAATGCCAAGGAAGGGACCAGTTACAAAGCGGGAGATAATATCCGATCCGGTCTACAACAATAAGCTCGTTGCCCAATTGATTAACGCAATTCTCAAAAAGGGCAAAAAGGGGGTAGCGGAGCAGGTTGTTTATGAGGCGTTCAATATCATTAAGGACAAAACCGGCTCAGATCCGTTGACGGTATATCGAAAGGCTATCGATAATACTAGGCCGGTTCTTGAGGTGAGGCCGCGCAGGGTTGGTGGTGCAACTTACCAGGTTCCGGTTGAAGTGCCCGGACCGAGAGCCACTACCTTGGCTCTCCGTTGGTTGACTACGTTTTCGCGCAAACGCAAGGAGAAAAGAATGGCCGAACGGCTAGCCGGCGAAATTCTGGATGCCGCAAATAGTACAGGCGCATCCATTAAGAAGAAGGAAGATCTTCATAAGATGGCCGAATCTAACCGTGCCTTTGCTCATTACCGCTGGTAGCAGTTCCTCCTCCTTGATGGGGAGGGCGTTAGCCCTTAAGGGGGATTATTCCTGGGGGAAGTATTCCCCCTAGGTCAAACATAGGAAAGGGTGGCACTGGCGGGGAAACGTTAGTTTCCCCGACCAGGGAGGCCCGTGATGGGCCGACGGAAGGGCGTTAGCCCACAAGGGGAACTTACTCATGGGGGAATCCTTCCCCATGATCAAACATATATGTAGGGGCGAACCCTGTGTCCGCCCAGTAGTTGCCCGATTTATCGGGCGTATGAGCCCTAATAAAAAGGTCGAGACAGGCTCGGGGCCCCTATGCTGATCCCTTAGAGCTCGACCCCTATGGCTGATCTCTAGAGCCGGGCTTAGGGTGAGGCAGTATATAGATTTTAGATTTTCAATCTTTCCCTCTCCCTCTGGGAGAGGGTAGGGTGAGGGTAAAGGT
>JACUUO010000253.1 GCA_014859275.1 Actinomycetota bacterium
CTATTCGCAACTGAAGCAGAGAAATCGGTCGGGCTTCTTGAGCTTCTCATGCAGGAATACGATGTGTTGCTGATGAACCCGCCGTATGGCGGTATGACTGCTAAGGCAAAGTCATATCTCCGCGATTATTACGAACGCACGCACCATGATCTATATGCAGCGTTTATTGAGCAGACTGTTGATCTTGCTAAACCTGGCGGATTTGTAGGAATGCTTACTTCTAGAACATTTATGTTCCTTGGAATGTTTCAGAAGGTACGCGAGGAAATTCTTTGGGATGATGCAGTGCCAAAGTTGTTGCTCGACACAGGCCTCGGCATTCTTGATGGCGCAACGGTTGAGACAGCAGCAACTGTTATTCGCAAGAACGTTATGGCGGGGTTATCCTCAAACCCAGCTAGTCAGGTTTGCTCCTTCTGCCGCCTCGATTATTTCAATACATATATAAAAGAGTTAGCCTTCTTGGAATCGTTTATGCATTACGCCCATAATGGAGCACACGATTTATGGTATCGAGTGATGCTTGGAGAACTCTCAAAAACTCCCGGAATCTCCTATTACAGCTATTGGGCCTCACCATCTTTGCGGGCGCTATTTATGCAGTATCCTCCGCTCGATCGAGATGTTGCCAAAAAGCCAGATCAGCCGAAGATTGCTGATGTAAAAGGTGGTTTTCGAACCTTAGATGATCCAAGGTTTATCCGGTGCTTTTGGGAAGTTGATACTGAGATTATTGGTCGAGGTAAGAAGTGGGTGCCCTTCGCCAAAGGTGGTGATTATGCGAAGTTCTATTCTGATTTCGGCTTATTGGTCAACTGGGAGAATGAAGGTGAGGAGATAAGAGATTATGCTACACTTAAGGGACGTTCTCGCAGCCTAGACAATGAAGCCTTCTATTTTCACGAAGGATTGACTCATAGCTATATCACGACTATTGGCCTGATTGCGGGGTTTGGCATTAGATATCTTCCGCCTGGTATTATATTTGGTCATGCAGAGAGAGCAATCTTTTCTATACGCACTGACCAACTTTGGGCATTCTTAGGCCTTATTTCGGCACGTCTTTTTCTTATCGAGCGTCTAATGCTAAATCCAACCCGAAAATGGGAAGCTATCGATGGCGCAAACATGCCAACGGTTGTGGAACCAAGCCTTCGTTTAGAGTTACAGGCCCACGAGGCTTATGACATTCTGCGTGAAATCAATACAGCAAACGAAACTTCTACCGTATATATAAAACCATTAATTCTCCAGGTTCTTCATAATTATAATCCTGAGGAGCATCCGATAATGAGGCACCCATTTGCTGAGCAGTTTAGGTGGGCGGATTGGCCAAGCCTACGTAAAATCCGCTCAATCTGCTGGGAAAATATCAAGAAAGAACTGAAACAAGATGCCACTGCTATGCAAGAGATTAAACCAAGCCTTCGTCTCTTAGCAGAGCTTGCTATTAATCGAGAAGAAGAAACAAGTAAACGAATTGAAGAGCTTCAAAAGCAAATTGATGAGGAGGTCTATCGTATCTACGAGATCTCTGATGAAGATAGAGCATTAATCGAGAAAGAAATTGCCCTGAGGAAGGGCGAGGTAGTGGGTGAGGCAGAACCTATAGAAGAAGAGGGCTTGGAGGAGGCAGCCGATGGCGCTGGTGTTCTAACGATAGACATTAACCAACAAGTTCGTAATCATGTAGAGAGGCTTATATCCTTCTATGTAAAGCAGTCAGTTGAAGAAGACCCGGATGGGATAGTACCATTTGATGAATCGTTCGAGGACAACCTTCTTAGAAGAGTGAGGGGAAAAATAGCTCGCGATTTTGGCGAGGGTCAAGTTGGAGAGATCGAGGGCGAAATAGCTGAGATTCTTGGCAAATCGCTTGGTGAATGGCTGCTTAGGGATTATTTTGATTTCCACGTTTCACTCTACAAGCGCCGTCCAATCTTCTGGCAACTGATATCATCTCCAATTGGCAGAACTAAAACACCGGCTTTCTCCTGCTTAGTCAATTACCATAAGCTAACCAGGGATACGATCCCAAAGATACAGGCGTTCTATCTAACTAAAGTCAAGCAGAGAGCTGAATTTGAGAAAGACCGTCTCTTTGTAGAACTTGAAGAGGCCCGTGCTACCAAAGACGCGCAAAAGGTAAGACGACTGGAGAAAGCTTATAACACTGCAGCTAGTACTTTTGATGAGCTTGTGAACTTTGAGGGAATCTTCGCTACAATCCATAATCCGCGTGAGGACAAAACCAAGCTTCCAGCAAATCCAAAGTGGGTTGATCAAAGAAT
>JACUUO010000254.1 GCA_014859275.1 Actinomycetota bacterium
TGTGGGTAGTTAGCCAAGGAGCCAATGGCCACTGGCCAATGAGTGGGTAGAAGGTATAGAAGGAGTTATCCAGTGCTGTAGGGGTGGACCTTGTGTCCACCCAGTAGTTGCCCCATTTATGGGGCGTATCAATGTGAGTAAGAGATGTGGGTACTACTCTATGAACTACTAACTACTAACTGATAGCCTTTCTGTCATTCTGAGGGAGCGATAGCGACCGAAGAATCTCAGACTTACACCTTATGCTTACACTTGACTGCAGCACCGGTAGAGATCGCCCCATAAATGGGGCAACTACATTGGCACTGATAGAGATCGCCCCATAAATGGGGCAACTACATTGGCACGGCAGCACTTTGGCACGTTGGCACATCAAGACGAGTATAAGTTAAAATAGATTAAGCGGTTAAATTTAAGGAACGAGGTTGGAGAAGTCTTGAATCCTGATGTTGAATTTGCAATCATAACTGGGCTCTCAGGAGCAGGTAAGTCAGAGGCGATAAAGTGTTTTGAAGATATGGGCTTTTTCTGTATCGATAACTTGCCACCGTCGCTGATTCCAAAAATGGCGGAGTTATGTACGCTTCCGGGAAGTAAGGTGAGACAGGTCGCGGTTGTGTGTGATGTCAGGGGCAGGGAATTTTTCGATACCCTCTTTGAGGAGCTAAAGAAGCTCAAATTGTTAAGGATTAAGTACCAGATACTCTTTCTGGAGGCATCTGATGAGGTGCTTGTAAAGCGCTTTAAGGAGACGAGGCGCAGGCACCCACTCTCCAAAGAAGGTGCGATAGTAGATGGAATTCACCAGGAGCGTCATATAATGGAACAGCTGCGCGGACAGGCGAACCTTATAATTGATACGAGCGAATTGGCACCTTTTGAGCTTAAAGACAAAATAAGAACGGTGGTCTTGCAGAAGGATAAGCAAAAGAAAGGTGTAATGATTACCATTATGTCGTTCGGATATAAGTTCGGTATGCCGCTTGATGCAGATCTCGTGATGGATGTGCGCTTCCTTCCAAATCCCCATTATGTAGAATCGCTGAGGCATTTCGATGGTATGGATGAAAAGGTTTGCGAATTTGTTTTAAATAGGTCCGAGAGTCAAACCTTCTTACGTAAATTCCTAGGCCTTTTAGCATTTCTTCTGCCGAGGTACGTTGCCGAGGGAAAGACCCATCTAACTATTGCTGTGGGTTGCACGGGTGGGACTCATCGCTCCGTTGCTATTGCTGAAGAAACAGCCAAGTTCTTAAGAGAGAGGGATTACAACGTTGTCGTTCGTCACAGGGATAATGGGAGGAAGAAGTAAGAGGTATAAGCATGGCACGTGTAAAAGCGGTAGCAATCGGCGGGGGAACTGGCTTACCAGTTGCGCTAAAAAGCCTGAAGCAATACGCTGATGAGGTGACCGCTATAGTCAGCGTAGCTGACGATGGCGGAAGTTCAGGAAGGTTGCGCAAGGATATAGGGATACTTCCACCAGGTGATATAAGAAACTGCCTTGCCGCACTTGCCAAAGATGAACTTGTGGTCGACCTTTTCAGGTATCGCTTTACACAGGGAGATGGTATATCCGGACATAACCTCGGCAATCTAATCATCGCAGCCCTTACGGATTTGCGAGGGAGCTTCGATGAGGGGATCCGAGCTGCATCCGAGCTTCTATCGGTACAGGGACATGTATTTCCATCAACGGTAAGCGACGTAACGCTTCATGCGGCCACCTTTACCGGTGAACCTATCGCTGGGCAGGTAAGCATAGCTAGAACCACTAGGCCGCTAAAAGAGGTCTATATCGATCCGCCGGATGTCGAGGCCTACCCGCCGGCGGTTGAAGCAATAATCGGGGCCGATCAGGTAGTGATTGGACCGGGAAGCGTCTTTACCAGCATTCTTCCGAATCTTATGGTCCCTGGAATAGGAAACGCCCTTGCCGGGGCAGAAGCGATTAAAATCTACGTTTGCAACGTGATGACCCAACCAGGGGAGACGGATTTGTTCACGGCGTGCGATCACATTGCTACGATTATCGATCACGGGTCGATTGATTGGATAGATGTGGCGATAATCAACGCATCTCCGATACCGGGAGATAAAATTATCGATTATGCTGAAAGCAGGCGCTACCCAGTATCGGTAGATGCCGAGGATATCCGGGCACTTGGTGTAAACCTCGTTCTTGCGGATGTTTTGAATGAGGACAGGCCATCTTGTCACGACCCCGATAAGTTGGCAGCTATATTACGGGAATTGATATAAAAACC
>JACUUO010000058.1 GCA_014859275.1 Actinomycetota bacterium
CCAAGACCGAACTGATTCCCGGCAATAAATAATCCAAGGAAAAACACGCCTAAAACTAAACTACTCAGTGGCCCGACGATAGCCATTCTAAATTCAACACCAGGGGAGCGAGGCTCTTCCTGTATCTGGGAGACACCACCAAATATTAGCAGCCTTATCCCTTCGATCTCCATGCCATTTCTTTTAGCAACAAGCGAGTGCATCAGCTCATGGAAAAGAACCGATGAGAAGAAGAGAAGAGACGTAATAACACCAATAACGAGATATGTGGCAGTGGTTAATCCCGGTATCAACTGCGGGAAAAGGGCAAATGATAGTCCAAATGTTATAATAGCGAAGATCACAAACCAGCTATAGTCCAGGCTTATCTCAATGCCAAAAATTCTGCCGAGTCGTATGCCGTTCACGGTAAATGCCCTCCAGCCCTGCATGAAATATAATCTGTCATAATCTGTCTTTACCCACGTATTTAAATATGTAACCATTTGCCGCCATATTGCCTAGCAATCTGTTAACAGCTTTCACAACACTAATTGACATGCCCCAGTAGGTAATGGGCGATACCTCCTAGATGGCGGTCATCAAAAGAAGCACTCGGGTAAACAGGTCTTAGAGAAATTGGCGTGGCCGGATTCGACCCAGCTCAACCCCAGACCAGGAAAGTTTAATATACCCGGCAAGGAGACCTCGGATGCGGATCCCCGATGGATAGGAAGCATAGATTTCGACCGTGTTTTGACCCACGGATTTGATAATACCAATGGCGATGGTGTCCCAATCATGACCTTGAAGGCCGACAAGGAGCCCGGTGAGGTCTGTTTTACCGCTTAAAAAATCGGGGGGATAAAGACAGAGTTCTCTTAGGCTGAGAGATTTTAAGGTCGCATTGCTAAAATACCGGCGGTATTGCCCTTGCCGGTACTCAGTCCTTTCGGATGCCGATACCAAGCGCACCTCTGCCGGCGGTCTTGTACGGAGGATCTCTATATCCCAGCAGTTCGAGAGCCATGACAGTATCGGCGTGAGCTCATCAGCTCTTTCAATTGCAACGATAAATCGCGGTCTTAGCAGCTCGAACTTATGGTACTTTAACACCCGACCATACGGTGGCTGAATCAAGCCGCCGCTATCAAAAATGACCGCCTCAGCCCCGGCCTGTATGGCCTCATCAACCATTCGTCTGCTCCCAACCGCAACCTCTATTAAGTGCCCAACAGGATTGTTGTTTCCCGCAAAGTACAGCGCATGCGGCCAAAAGAGATCCGGCATATCAACCTCGGCAATCACCATGCCGATAGTGGTTGGCGGGCCTATCGTTGATTGCCCGACGTCGGCATCGACAAGCCCAATCCTAAGACCTGTGCTCAAATACGCTTCGGCTATTCGCTTTAAAAGGGTGGTTTTCCCGGTATCCGGCCCCCCCAAGAGGAAAACCAGTCCGCGTGGTTTTTTAAGGAGAGCCTGCGGTATCTCATCCCAACTGTACCAACTATTCATGCTGCCGTCTCTTCTATCAACCTTTTGGCCTTCTCTAGGATATCCCTTTCACTCTTATAAGTGAGCTTTTTAATAGCGTCATCGATCGCATACCAGCGCACCTCTTTAACCTCCCAGTCATGCTTGGTCTCGTCACCGCCGGTATACCTTATAAGGAAGAAGTGGACAAATTTATGGAAGCGGGTCTTCTTGGGACGCCAGTAAAACCAGTAATCAATCTGATCTATCTTTCTTACGATCTCGCCCGTTAGGCCAGTCTCTTCTCTCACCTCACGAAGGGCGGCCTCCTGCAGGCTCTCTTCCTTCTCTACCAATCCCTTAGGCAACTTCCATATATCCCGGTTATCAGTAGCGGTTAAAGCCACCTCGACTTTACCATCATGCACCCTAACAACAACTCCCCCCGAGGATGTGACAGTCTCCGTCTCCATCTTTTATTGCCTCCAACTATATAGCGGTCGGCTAACGGGTGGTCTATGGCAGCTATTAGCCGATCAGCCCTTACAACCATGCGTGTCTAGCCGATCGCGCCGGAAATATTTCCGGCGCGATACTTCGGATACTCTTTTCCCAAAAATAAAGGTTTGGGTTGCCCCTACTCGATCTTTAAATCCGCAGAGGCGAATATTCTGTTTCTACCCGATTCCTTCGCTAGATAAAGGGCTTCATCTGCCTTTTGTACCAAGCTTAGCGGATCCCGCATGGAGGTAAGGTAAGAACTTATACCGATACTGAGCGTAGTGCGCACGACGATGTCAGGGTTGAGTATAACAGGGGTCGATTCAACCTTATGGCGCAGCTTTTCTCCGGCCTTATAGGCTTTCTCTATGTCAGTCTCTGGTAAGATGAGCGCAAATTCATCCCCGCCGTATCTTGCCGCAAAATCGGATTGGCGGATATTGCTCTTTATTATATTGGCGATCGTCTTTAACACTGTATCTCCGGTCACGTGCCCATAAGTATCGTTTATTTCCTTGAAGGTATCGACGTCAATCATCATAAGGGAAAGACTTGATCCATAGCGCTGAGCCCGGTTAAACTCAATGGCTAGCCGCTCAACAAAGCTTTTGTGATTTGCAATACCGGTCAAACCATCGGTTACAGCGCTCTCCTTAAGTTGCCTTATTACCCGATTATAGACCTTGTGCTGGAGTGGAAAGCACATACTCCACTCTGCTAAGCCCTGATATACAGCGATTGCATGCTCCCGGCAGGTTTTATATCCACAGGCCCCGCAATTTAGCTCATCTTCAGGATCGAACTTTTCTCCTTCGGCAAGTATCTCCTGAAGTGCTTGCCTGCTAGGCATAGGCAGGCTCACGTGTCTGTTTGCAAACGTCCTGTAAGTTTCTACTCTGGGCAGGTATGATTCGACCTGATCGAATGTAAGCTGCTCCGAGGCCCTTATAAGCCTATCTTTATACTCCTTCTCCACCACATGCTTGCGCATATGAATCCCCAGGTTAGTGTCGATTCCGGGACCATCGATACAACCATTACAGGTCAAAATATCGATAAACTTTGCCTTAATCTCATTATTACATACAGCTTTAGCAAGCCCATCTAGATCATCGACCCCGCGAATGACCATAAGCGTGGGATCTAGCATATTGTACTGGGCGATTGTCGGGCGAGGAAAGCCGCCGGTAACGGAATAACGCCTCCTGATTTCCGGTTTAGGGGTACTCTTTATCAAGAACTCATCCTGCAAATGTTTAAAGCGCATTCTAAGGAGGTGTTTGAATTCCTCAAACGTCAAAACCGCATCGACCGAGTCGCATGATCTAGCCTCGTATTTTGCTGCGATGCAGGGTGTCGCATACACAACCGCAATATCATCTCCATAAAGCCCCTTCACGAGCCTGCCCTGGGCAACCATCGGCGTAATGATTGGGGCTAACTTACCATTTAGGACGGGATAGTACTTCTCGATCCAGGCCGTCGCGGCCGGGCAAGTCGATCTTATAACCGGAAAATCGGTCTCGGTTGCGAAATATCGCAGATATTGCCTCGCTACCATCTCCTCGCCCAGGATGGTATCTTCGCAACCGTAAAAACCTGCCCGCTCAATTAAAAACATCAACTGCTCGGTAGACATCGGATAGAATGAGGCAAGGTACTCTGGAGCAAGTACAACAACGGTTTTTCTACCGGAAGAAAGAAACCCGACGGCCTTCTGAAGATCATCTTCCAGCTTTATGAATCCCCTGAGGCAGCCCAAAACACAACGTCCGCAATAGATACAGCGGTCGTCTAATATTTCTATTTGGCCGGCAGCCACCTTTATCGCTTTTACGGGACACGCACGTATGCATGAATAGCACTCCTCACAGTGTCCCTCTACCACGGTTAATATGTTCAATGTCATAGCCCGAGTAAGTGGGTGGGATCTTAGATTGAATAGACGATGTCGGCCCATCCCGCTGCCAAAATTGAAGTGCCCCGCAACGGCGAAACTCAATCTAACCGTAAAATAAAACTCATTGGCCTTTCTATAATAATATACGAGCATGTAGGGCCACAAGGTCTACTTGTACCATGCCGCCCGAACTATGCATTTAGGGAATAGGAGTGGTGGTGCGTAGCTTGTTCTAAACTCGGCCATCATCTGCTATATCAGCGATTTGAGCATTCCCAGCCTCGATAAGATCGACAGGCTTAATCTTTAAAACTGTATTTATCTGGCCACCACTCGTATATAAAAGCGGGACCCCAAGCAACCTGTGATCTATGTATATTGGCATATTACTAGCATGCGCCACGGGCGGAGTACCGCCGAGGACATATCCTGTGAGATTTACCGTTTCATCTGGATTAGCCAACTTGACCTTGCTCGCTCCGGTAAGCTTTTTAAGCTTTCTCATATCAATACGGCGGTCACCTGGGATAATAACCACAACCGGATTATCATTGATCTCGACGATCAATGTCTTTCCGATCTCCGATTGATCAAGACCAAGGGATGCGGCCGCCATGCTCGCTGTTCTAGTAGGCATTTCGACAAGGCAAATCTCATGTGGAACATCCCGAGACTGCAGAAAGTTGTGCAGATCGACACTTGTTCTCATGTTAGCCCTCCCCAACCCTCAAAGAAATCGTATCATTAACGCTCTTTTTCAACAAGCATATTTCAACAAAACCAAAAATAGTACAAAAATATTTGCAAGCTGCTATAAGGTAATTTTATTAATATGCTGCTGAAGGCTGTCTTGTGAGTATTCTGCTTGCAAGAGCTAAGTCGCATAGAAGCTACGATAGTTGTCGCAGGTCGATGTTTAATCGCCAAGTCTATATTCCCATCGTATCAGCTTGCATAACTCGCGTGTTACACCCGATATATCATTCCTCTATTAAAGATCGCCCTCCCTCTGTTGGATGATCCTAAATATGGCCTCAACGGCCTCAACGGCGGTATCAACCAAGATTATACCTTCATCTTCTTTGCCCTCACGATATAAAACCCAAGTCTTGAGGCCGATCACTGGCTTACCCATCTTAAGAGCAAGCCCGATTTCAGAGAGAGTTCCATAGCCTGCACCAATCGCTATGGCGGCATCTGCGGCACGGATTACGAGGGCGTTGCGGGCGTGGCCCATATCAGTAGGTATGGCCACATCCAGATGCTTTGATGATCCCACCCGACTCGGTCCGGGAAGTATGCCAATGGTCATCCCACCCGCTTCTTTTGCACCATGCGCAGCAGCATCCATAATTCCGCCGAGCCCACCGCAGACGAGAACTGCTCCACGCTCGGCTATCAACCGACCAACTTCATATGCCAATCTATTCAGATCCTCTCTCTCCGTTCCGACGCCAACGACTGAAATATATACTTGCATCTGCTCCTCCCCAAGCTTCTCAATATAGTTGCACGATTCACTACGGTCCCGGTCTCCGGTCTTGATGTGCCAACGTTCCAATGTGCTGCCGTGCCAATATCCATTCGTAGTTGCCCCATTTATGGGGCGTACTCTCACATTACCACATAACACGTAGTTGCCCCATTTATGGGGCGTATCAATGTGGGTAAGAGAGTGGGTACTACTCTATGAACTACTAACTACTAGCTGATAGCTTTTCTGTCATTCTGAGGGAGCGATAGCGACCGAAGAATCTCAGACCCACATCTTATGCTTACACTTAACTGCAACACTGATAGAGTACGCCCGATAAATCGGGCAACTACTGGGTGGACACAAGGTCCACCCCTACAGCACTGCAGCACTGGCTAACTATTTCCACATCTCTTACCCACATCCCCGGCCCCTGGACCCCGATTCATCTATTCACCGATCTTCTATCTGGCTCCCTTAAGCAGCTCCCTCAATATCCGAATTGCAGATTTCTTATCCAAGGGCTCATTCCAGTTACCACATTTGGGTGATTGGATACAGGATGGGCAGCCATCCTGACAAGGACACATCTCGATAATTTCAAGCGTTCTTCTTAAGTGCTCCTCCGCTACCCAAAAACCACGTTGAGCTATACCGATGCCGCCCTCAAAACCATCATAGATAAAGACGGTCGCCTGTCCCGTGTAATAGTGAAGCGGGATGGATACCCCTCCGATATCCCAGCGATCGCACATCGCATACATGGGAAGCATCGCGATGCCAGCATGCTCGACCGCATGTATCCCGCCAGCTAGTTCATATTCATTGAGCTTAAGCTCACCTATGATACCATCCGGCATGGTGAACCATATCGCCTCAGTTTGGAATTGAACCGGCGGTAAGTCGAGCTCCTCTATCCCAATAACCTCTTGGGTCACAGACCTCTTTTTTTGGAAAGCAATAACATAGGTAGTTACCTCAACCTGGCCAAAGCATAGCTCGGTTCCCCCTAACTTACGTCGCTCAATTTCGGACATGACGGTGACCGTGATTTCTTCGCGCGGCTCCGTGTAGTAATCCTGCGAGCTTTTTTCGACGTGAGCCACCTGTTCCTTAATGTCAAGCTCTTGAACAATATAGGGGTCACCCTGATGAAGGTAGATTGCACCAGGATAGATTTCAAAAAAGGCCCGGTTTGCTTCAGTAGTTCCGATTAATTGACCAGTATCCTTATCAACAATATCGTAGTTAGACTGGGATGCCGACCTTATGTCGGTCTCCCGCGCGGGAAAGCCTGGCAGACCTAAAAACCATTTTAGTTTGCGCTCCTTTAACTCGCCTGTTGCGGTAAGCAGATTTAAGGTCGCCTCATAGCCCTCACCGAAGTAGAACCGATCATTTGGGCCGAGCGGTAGCTCGTAGGCCGCGCAGCGAAGGTGACTTCCGAGTATTTTTGGATTATCAAGGTCGATTATCGCCTCTTCAAAGCTTCTGCCGAAGAAATACTCCGGGTGATTGATATAGTACTGATCGAGCGGGTCGCCACCCGCCACCAAAACAGCAAGGGATTCTCCAACCGTGCGACCGGCACGGCCAGCCTGCTGCCAGGTTGAAGATATAGTCCCGGGAAACCCGTTCATTATGCAGGTATCCAAAGCCCCGATATCAATGCCGAGTTCGAGCGCATTAGTTGTCGAAACACCAAGAAGCTCACCTGAAAAGAGGCGCTCTTCAATCATCCTCCTGTGGGTAGGCAGATATCCCCCCCTGTACGAGGCGATCCTTTTGGCAATATCCGGATGCCCATCAAGGAAGCGACCTGAATAGTTTAAAACCAGCTCGGCAAGCTTGCGCGACTTGCTGAAGGCGATGGTCCTAAAATGCTCCTTTGAAAGCTCGCTCAACAGCCAGGTCGTCTCCCGGTTCGGGCTCTTTCTTCTCCCCATGCTCTCATCGACAAATGGGGGATTCCAGAATATCCAGGTTTTCTGCCCGCGGGGAGCCCCATCGCTCGTGACGACCTCAACATCAAGGCCGACCAATCTCTCTGCAAGCTCACCGGGATTAGCAACCGTAGCTGAAGCCATTATGAATTGGGGATGACTTCCATAATAGTGGCAGAGCCGGCGTAATCGTCTTATAACCTGGGCCACGTTTGAGCCGAAGACACCCCTTAGCGCATGTATCTCATCGACGATCACGTACTTTAAATTTAGAAAAAAGCTGGCCCATTGCTTGTGGGAGGGAAGGATGCTGTAGTGGAGCATATCCGGATTACTGAGCACAACCGAAGCTCGCCTTCGTATATGTGTCCTCTCTTCGCGTGGCGTATCTCCATCATAGGTAGCAGCTAAACCCGGAAAATCAAGCTCTCTTAAAGCCCTAAGCTGATCCTGGGCAAGCGCCTTTGTGGGAAATAGATAGAGCGCCCTCGCCTTTTTATTTGCGAGCATCTCTTCGAGGACTGGCACATTGTAACAGAGACTCTTTCCACTCGCCGTGCCACTCACAACAAGAACATTTTTACCCTCTTTTACGAGATCGAAGGCCTCGACCTGGTGGGTATAAAGATTTGACACTCCAATCGCCTCAAGCCTAGCCAGTAAACCATCCGAGAGGCTACTATTGGGTACGCCATAAGAAGCAGGCTTTACCGGTAGCGTCCGTTGGTGTACAATCTGACCGCGGTATTCGGGCTGTTGTTCAATATGCTTTAAAAAGCTGGCAAATTCCTCCATAGCCATATTATTAGCATTAATCAGGCAAATTGGAAATGCGATGCGATCAGGGTAGCCAGTTTACCTCTGAAGCATTTACCGAGGTTCTTAAGGCCAACGATATCAACAATGGCCATCTATCATTTGATTGAGGCTAAAGGAAACGATATAGTTGCAGAAATTGTAGAAGCACTGGAGAACATAAGCTCGTTTGATGAAGCATTTAATAAAGCAGTTGGTATGACAATTAAAGAGTTTGAAGAAAAGTTTCTTAAATAAGCCTCAATGGATTAACCTCAAGGCAAGCTTAAGTGTAGCAATAGGAAATACTGAGATAAGATCTCATCAATGCCCACATGAAAAGGGATCTCACTACCCCGAAAGTATCAATTTTGCCGTTTATGGTCATATATACCGATAAGGGGTGCTTATGAGAACCGGGCGTGATGACTCGCTTGTGAGCAAGCTTAATACTTTTTTGCTCAATAAGTTCGTTCCGAATTACGAGAAC
Source organism: Actinomycetota bacterium (assembly GCA_014859275.1). GTDB lineage: Bacteria > Actinomycetota > Aquicultoria > Aquicultorales > Aquicultoraceae > Kmv33. The sequence goes on from JACUUO010000058.1 coordinate 8,559, forward strand.
GTGAGCGATGACAACGTTCGCGCCGCCTACGGATACCTTGAGGGAGCACTCGGCGTAATCGTTGAGACGTTGCTGTTTACTTCAAAGCTTATCATCGGACTTATTATTGGGAGCATTGCGCTCATCGCCGAGGCCTTCCATAGCCTCTCGGATATCCTCTCATCACTTATAGTTATCATCGGCTTTAGGGTTGCCAAACAGCCTCCAGATCCAGAGCACCCTTATGGACACGGGCGCTTTGAGGCGATCGCAACCCTGATTGTCGCTATTATATTAGTGGCTATTGGCTTTGGGATCGCCAGCCGTTCCATAGATCGCTTAATTAACCCCATTTCTGTATCGGTAAGTTCTTCTGCTATCGGCATTTTGGTTATTACTATCATATTTAAGGAATTACTCGCTAGAGTAGCCATTGACCTTGGCAGGCGCATTGAGGCCCGGGTTTTGGTCGCGGATTCGCTTAACCAGCGCGTCGATAGTTTGGCGGCAGTTATAGTTATTATTGGCCTTGTCGGTGTCGCCTTAGGATTTAATCGCCTTGATGCTGTTGCAGGACTTGCCGTAGTTGGGTTTATATTTTATACAGCATATGATATCGCATGGGACTCGACAAACTTTCTTTTAGGACAGGCGCCGAGCGAAGATATGGTTGAGCTTATCAGACATATCGCTCGCTCCGTTGAAGGAGTAAAAAGCCCGCACTCGGTATATGTCCATGACTACGGGGTAAGAAAGGTGATTACCCTTCACATCCTGGTTGACAAAGACCTGTCTGTTGAGCGCTCGCATGATATTGCGAGTGAAGTAGAGAGAAGAATCGGCAATTCAATAACCGGGGCAATGGTCGACGTACATGTCGGCCCGGCGTATAAGCTTAAGAGAGGGGAGATGGAGTAGGAAAAAGAATCCTGTTAATGATAGAGGGCTCTCTTAAAAGCTATGGATTGGAATTCCCGCATCTTCTTATCATGCATACCTCATCATAACCCTATCCCTTTACTTCTCTTATAGATGCCTCAATATTAGATTGATTACGATAAGCTCATTAACCCTAAAATATTTTACTAAGTAAACCCCCAGGTTATCGGCACTATCATAAGCAAACCCACTGGTAGCAGGAACATGGATAAACACTTGACATGACATAGAGGTGGAATACTATGACAATAGCAATAACTTTAAGGGTGCGACTGTTACAAAGCTTCAGACCGGCACCAAGGATTATACCCGCTATGCGGTCACTACCACCCCGACGACTGACACGGCCTATGCGGTGGTCTATGGCATCGTGCGCTCCTCTGCTGGCACCACCTACTTTGATAACCTAAAGCTCGTGCCGCGCTCTACCACCACCTATGACTATAAGATAGATCAAGAAGCTACTCCTATACCTACGATAAGGCAAATCGCCTTACAAGCCTTACCGACTACTTTGGCTATACACTAAACCTCACCCTTGATAAGGCGGATAACGTAGCTACCGTAACTGACTCCAACACCAAGAGCACCTCATACACCTATGGCTCAGCAAACCAGGTTCTTTCTCTTACTGATCCCTCTGGCAAGAACACCAAGTTTAGCTACGATGAGGCAGGGCGCCTCCTTGAGGTTGCACGGGGAAATAACATCAAAGCGATCCACACCTACGATGAGGCGGGAAGAATAAAGCAGATTACAGACAACGGCAACCCAGATGCAATTCTCACCTACTCCTATGATGCCAACGGCAATATCACCCAAATCCAAGGTGCAAGTGGAGCGCAAAGCTTTACCTATGATGCCTTAAATCGCCTGGCAAGCTGGACCAATGAGGCAGGGGCTACTACCACCTATGGCTACGATGCGGTAGGAAATCTTACTGAGAAAAAGATTTCAAGTAGCAAAACAAGCAAGTACTTTACCTACAATGCGGCAAGTGAGATCAAACTACAGTTACATCGTAAACCATGGTAGCAAAATGGTAGCATTATCTACCAAACTATGCATAAAATACATAAGATACGCTGAATATGGAATCATAGCCACAGCTCACAGGCCTATATAAACCGTAAAGGAAAAAGTACAAACAGCACTTAAAAGTCGATGGGCTTTGTGCTTTTAATCATCAGTTCTGGTCGTGGTATAATATTTTAGAAGCTGAGCGGTTGAGGTGCGTTATGAGAAAAGAGGCACAATTATGGCTTGATGGTGCGGCGTATGATCTTGATAGTGCGCGGGATCTATTTAAGAGTGCGCGCTACAATTATTCGGTGTGGCTGTCTAGGCAGGCGGTGGAAAAAGCCCTTAAAGCTGCACATCTTATCGTAATCAGAAAGCCGATTCCGAGATCGCATAATTTGATTGAACTTGCCCGTGAGTTGAGTTGGGACATTCCTAGAGCGGTAAAAGAACACCTGCAATTCCTGAATCCACATTATACGGTGACTCGATATGTAGACTCGGCGGTAGGTAAGCCATCCGATATTTACGATGCGGAAATAGCTGATCAAGCTATTGTGAAATCCAAGGAGGTTTTAGATTGGGTGGTTGGCAATCTGAAGATCTCATAGAACAAATAAAAGAATTTCTTAAGAGTATTGGCGCAGAAGAAGCAATCTTGTTCGGCTCAAGAGCACGGGGCGACGAGCTTGAAACAAGCGATGTCGACCTTATTGTCATCGATGATAAGTTTGCAGGCATGCCATTTCCACGGCGTCTCATCTACCTAAGCCAGCGCTGGAATCTATCCTACTTCTTAGAGGCGTTTCCATACACGCATGAAGAATTCGAAAAGCTTTCAAAAACCCGAGGAGTTGTTGCGGATGCTGCTAAGCACGGCATTCGCATTAAGGTTGCTTAGTGCCCTTAATCGATCTACTCCCATGTGCCGGCGTCGCTCTTCGGTAACTTGATGTCCACAGGTGTCTCTTGTAATAATTTGTCATTAACTATCTCATTGTTTTTATAGGCGATCATTCTTCTACTATTAAGATCAATATCGATCACGCCAATGCACCGGTCATCTTTTAATGCCCATATTAGCATTCTTGATTCGTTATCATTCCCCCTGACACCAAGGAATGCAACGAGCAACACATCCTTATACAGGACTTTAAGAGATGACATCCATTTAGCCCAAAAATTCATAGCTTGAGCTGCACTTTTTCTGCTCTTTTGACGTAAGACCCCATAAATATGGTATGGAGTAGTGTAAATTTGCACTACAATAAATTGGGTAGGTGCATATAACCTTGACATGTAAGACTTACATGGTATAGTGCACACATGGCTCATTTCCATATCAAGAAGAAGAATGGAAGACCCTACTTGTATGTTCGCGAGATCGCCCGAGTGGGTGGCAAACCCAAAGTCGTTAATCAAACCTACATCGGTTCCCCGGAAAAAGTCGCTACTTTAACCAACTCTGGCTTTGAAGGGGCGGTCAAGCTTAAAGTCGAAGAATTCGGGAGCTTGTGGCTGGCAAACGAGATAGATAAAAACATCGATCTTGCCAGTATCGTCGATGCTGTTATCCCGCGAGCTGCGCGTGAAGATGGCCCAAGCATAGGAGAATACTTTCTCTACTGCGCCTTTAACCGGATGTGCGATGCCACAAGCAAAAACAAGCTTACCTCGTGGTATGAGAAAACCGCAATACAGAGCATCCGCCCCGTTGATATCGAGGAGCTCACCAGTCAGCGCTATTGGGAAAGATGGGACCGGGTACAAGAAGAAGACCTTGAAGAGATAACAAAGCGTTTCTTTAAAAAAACATGGGGCCTTGTTGGCCCGGATGCAGATTGCTTGCTCTTTGATACCACAAACTACTATACGTATATGGCAACGGAGACCAAATCGCTTCTGGCAAAGCGGGGCAATAACAAAGATGGACGCAGCCACCTGCGACAAGTGGGCTTGGGGCTTTTGGTGTAGGCGGCCACTTTATTTGGCACAAGTTCGGCCACATTAAATGACCGCCTAATGCATAAAAAATAATCACTCGCTTTCAATCTCGACTACAGCCCTTCTTGCAGTAGCCTCATCGATAACTTTTAAGCTTTAGATTCTCCTTCGTCTGCTTTATAAATTCCTGAAGCTTTATGCTGACCTCTTCTGGTCTTTCTTTAGCAAGGGTGCACATGTTCTCTGCTAGCTCACGCGTATTGATAGCCCATTGTCTTGTGTCCCCCTTGAAGCTATCTGCAACAGCTTGCAGCAACCTCCCTGCTTGATCATATTTATTAAGGTAGAGGTAGCTAAACCCAAGGTAGAGGTCCTTTATAAACCGCGGGCAGCGAAGGGCTATGCTAGGGTCATCAGCTTTGCCCGACTCAATAAATGAGACGATCCCTTCAGGAGATCCCGCCTCTTCAAACCAGGGCAGGGCGTTTCTTTCAAGAAGCTCCTTTATCTGCATAAGGCTCTGCTCGTTCTCCTGCTCTGTTTGCTTGTAGTCCCACCACTCTCGCAGCATGACCTTAAACCTGCTTATGCGATTGCCGAAACTCAAACTAATGGTGTCTTCAGGCACGTAAAGCGGCAGGATGGCAATGCGACAAGTAAAGTCAGCAGTACTCAGTTCAAAGCTAATTATGTGCAGGGTGTCTTTATATTCCCTCAGAAGCAGCGTCGGCTTATGGAATTTAAACCCATGCTCATCTGCAAACGGCTTGAAGACCTTCTTTATGAGTTTTCTTACACTTCTTCTGATATCTGTTAGTTCCTTTAATTCCTGCCTGTTAAACTCCTCAGCTATCTTATCTAATTCCTTCTTGATATCCTCCAAGGCGATAGCTCCTTTCTTTTGCCTACTGGGGCTTTATCATAGTTACCGGGATGCCGGGGTTCGGTATGCCAGGACCCAATATGTGCGTCAGTATCTGATCTATTCTTTGCGGTGAAAGCGTGGCACCTCCAGTCTTTAAATCATATACTGCTTTGATCGTCCCGTCGGGGTTGTATTCGACGACATCTAGCCGCACTCCACCTTTTGTTCCATAATTTTCGATCTTACCATTTAAATATGTTACCTCTGTGTCCAGCAACGGGTTATCCAATTTCTTGACTTCTTGTTTAAAGACTGTATGTTTTTTCGTTCCGGCTACAGGACCGGATCCAGGCACCGCCTTGTCAGCTTTATTTGCAGCTTTCTGTAGCAATTCTATAGTATTATCGGCTTTACGAACAACCTTAACACCGCTGAAGACATAGCCTCCGACTGGGATCATCGA
>JACUUO010000255.1 GCA_014859275.1 Actinomycetota bacterium
TATAGAAAATACGATTTAGATCCTTCGCCTCCGTTCCACTGCGGCTCAGGATGACGAATTGAGGATCTCCGGCTTTAAGGATGACGAATTGAGGATCTCCGGCTCTTCAGACAAATTGAGAGCCTTCAGCTCTTTAAGGATGACAAATTGGTGAACTGCAAAATCCCTGAAGCTAATAACAGGTGAACATATGTCAGCAATTAAGTTAAGGAAACTTCTAACAACATTAAATAACGAAAAAGGCGCGAGTGCGGTGGAGTTTGCGATTATACTCCCGGTGCTGATACTCCTTATCGTCGGCATCATCTATTTCGGCTTTATATTTAATAATTATTTAGTTTTAACGCATGCGGCGCGGGAGGGTATAAGGCAAGCTTCGCTCCACGAGGATGTGGATACCGTAAAGAATGCAATCCTGAATGCCGCTGCGTCGTTGGATCAATTGGAGCTTAGCGATCGCATAGCAATTACCCCTGAAAACTACGTGGATAGGCCAGGCGAAGTGGTTACCGTAGAGCTTAGCTATCCAGTTAGTGTTGAGGTGCCGGTAATCAGGCAAATTCTCGAACTCTCACCTGCTTGGGATTCCAGTATAAATAGTCTGGTACTTAGCACCAGGGCGACGATGCGCGTTGAATAGGAGTAGACTTATGGCTTTTAGACAAACTCTAAGAGATGAAAAAGGAGCGGTGGCAGTTACTGTGGCTTTGTTGCTCATCGTCTTTCTTGGATTTACGGCGCTCGTTGTCGACTACGGCTACCTTACGTATGTCCAGAGGAAGCTACAGACAGCAGCTGATGCAGCAGCGCTTGCTGGAGCACAGGAGGTTATATACCAGGGAGATCAGGCGGCGGCAAACATGGAGGCAATCTGTAACAAGGTTATAGAATATGCATTGGAGAACGGTGTGCCCGAATCCGAGCTTCAAGACATCGATATTAATACCAGTGAGGGTTATGTCAGAGTAATAGTAGGAAGGAATGTGGGTCTCTTCTTTGCAAAGGCACTTGGGATTAGTAGTAACGAAAGGATAGCAAGGGCGAGGGCACAGACTGTTTGGGTCACCGGCTTAAAAGGCCTTGTTCCATTTGGCGTAATCGATGTCCGGCCTGATGAGGTCTGGGCTGGATTTAATGGCGGATTAGTCAAGCTCTCTGATCCCGACAATGATAGCATCTATACCGGATCAGTTAAAGCGCCATTAAGCGCTGGCAGTCATGATGTTATAGTCAGGACCGTGGATTACGATACCCCTGCCAACGGGCTTGAAATTATAGCATCAGCCGTAATGGTTGAGCCGTCTAAAGTGAAGCGGGTCACGCTCGGGCCCAGTCTGGCCTCGCCCTCTGGCTCTGTGAGCGTGAGCGTTGCTGTTAACGCAACAGCGACGCCCGATTCGGTGTCCCTCAGCGTCGGAGGCATAAACCGTACCCTCTCACATAGCGGCATGGATAGCAGTGGCAACCTTTCATATTCAGGTACATTTACCGCTCCTTCATCCAGTGGAACCTACCCAGCTTATATAGAGGTTACTCAAGATGGCATAGCGGAGGTGGCTGGGCCGGTCGGTTACCTAAGGGTTATTGATAGCTATTCTGTTATCGGAGAAGTCAAAGTATCGCCTAGCACAGCCCCGGGCGACTCTTCAATTTACATTTCGGTTGAGATTAAGGGATTCGAGTACGGGACATTATACGATCTTAAGCTAGGCTCTGATCCGTATACCGGCAACTTTATGTCGGTCGCGCTTGATGAGAGCTGGGGTGGCAACGACTATGGGGAAAACATAGTAAATGGTTCAACAACCGACTATAACATTGGCGATATAATCTGGACCGAGCCTGGCAATAAGCAGGGCCCGACAAAACACGGACTTAATACCAGGATCGGCTCAGATGAGTGCGATTGGGGAAGCTGGAGCAACCTGGAAACCAGGCATCTTGGCTGCCCGCGGCTCGTGACGGTGCCCCTGGTTGCATCCACCGGCTATAAAGATGGTAATGGTCGCCATAAAATGGTTATCACCGGATTCGCCACCTTCTTCATTGAGAGCTGGGGCGATGATAAGGGAAATATCAAGGGGTTTTTCGTCGAATACCCTGAAGTGGGAAAGGGCTGGACCTCGGAAGACCCTGGGGATCCACTAAGGCCAAAGACAGTCAGGCTTGTTCCTTTCGATTGATTTGCTATGGGTAGTCAAGTGGAGAGATGGTTTTGAAGGTCAATAACCAGCAGGAGGGATTCCAGCAGGAGGGATT
>JACUUO010000256.1 GCA_014859275.1 Actinomycetota bacterium
AGTGCCGCTTTCTTGCGTGACTTTATACTGTAGGGGAGTAAGCTTCTTCTTTAATTCCTCTTTAGCCGGCTTTTTCCAAATCTCTCTTTTCATACCACCACATCCAATACAGAAGCGTCAGAATTATTTTTCCCAAAGCGCGCCTATTTATTTTCACACCGAGGTATGTGATTTCACGTAAGTGGTCAGCCATCACCTTGATTATGTATCATGAAAGAGATTGCTAAATTCTTGTTCCATTAGATACGTTAAATACTTTGGCTTTTGAATAGCTTCAATCTAAAACTTGCAAACTTTTCCGTAATACCGTAATCATTCGTAAGAAGTCAAGCTTACAGTTTCACAAGCCTGGGGATAAGGTTGGCATCCGTGGCCCTTACGGCAATGGATTTCCAGTTGACTCCTGGAAGGGTAAGAACCTTGTCTTTGTTGCTGGTGGTTTTGCTCTTGCGCCAGCGCGAAGTGTTCTTAACTATGCGCTCGACAAGCGCGACGACTATGGCCACACCTGGCTGTTCTACGGTGCGAGAACCCCACAAGACCTCTGCTTAATATAGGGATCGTTAATCCGAACCTGCGTTTATAATAAAGCATTCAAATTAAAAGTTCCTATAACCCACTCCGAGGGAGCCCCGAAAGGGGCTCTTCTTTATAAGTACATTACACTAGCATTACTCAATCTCAAAGATGCCTCTACCGCCTTGCTCAACCCACTGTTCAATAGAGCGAAGTGTCCTAAGTGCGTCTTCCTCTGATTCGTACTCGGCTAGCGTTATGTGGCCATCATAGCGTGCTAAGATTGCTCCAATGATAAAGCCAGCTGTCGGTTGGCTCTCGCCAGCCGGGTAGATCGTATTTCTTGCGATCTCTAATCCGGCGACTTCTGCGATATTAAGCACGGTCTTTTTATCTCTTGACCTAATTAACATTTTATCTGCTCCTTTACTGAGATACTCACGCATCTTTTTACCCACATATGTGAGTGGTTAAGAGCTTTCAGTAGGTTGACGTTTTGGATATGGATTATTTATTAGATGAACCTCACTCAAAATAAACCAAGTTCGAGCATTGTTCAGCTGCCCCAGCAAATAAATTAAAAGCCCTGCTTAAAAATAGTGGGCTTTTAGTCTCGCGTAAGAAGTCCTGCTAACGCCTCGATGAGGTGTCGCTTGTCCCTGTGGGTATAAGCTGATGGGCCTTTCGTTCGGCCTCCGGCTCGCCTTATCCTTTGACCCTCGTGCCTTAGAAACAGCTCAGAATCTATGGTCGCCTGGTTATAGATCTTGCCTCGTGCAGATATTGCGATTGCTTCTTTAGATAAGACAAGAGATGCAAGCCCGATATCACCAGTAATTACAATATCATTAGCAGTAACCAGCGACACGATGGCATAATCAGCCGCGTCACGCTCGCTGGCAACTTCCACTACAGCAACACCTGAAGTTCCTTGAAAGCGGGTTAGGTTTTGCGTTTCGTTACCAACAAGAACAACTAGGGAATCATGAGCTCTCGCAATCTTAATAATGTCATTGAGCGCAGGGCAGGCATCGGCATCGACGATTATGCTCCGCCGCCCAGGGCGCCTTGATTCATTGATGATAGATAAAGCAGAGCTAACTATTTCGGGCATGTATTAACACCTAACACAACGATTACACATATTCTCATACAGGTTCATACTAATTCAAACCCAACCCCGTGCAAAGTGAAAACTGTTCGAGGATCATCCAATTATTATTTGGGTAGGTCTTAACGTCTTATTTCGGGCTTATTTCGGGCTTATGCTGGGACTGAACTGCAAAGAGATACACGTGGTTATGTAAAGGCCACGGCTCTTTTTGGCGGTACCGAAAAAAGCTCGAATCAAAATCATTTAGAGGGGCTTCGCTAGATGCAATCTTTGGCGGAGTCAAGATTGATTTAAAGGAAGTTAAGATCGCCGAAGAAGGAGCTCTGTTATCGATGTTCTGGTATTATTCGGCGGTGCTGAGATTATTGTGCCAAAAGATATGGCCATAGAGATGAGGACGGTCACGATTTTTGGTGGCAGTGAAGATAAGCGTTCAAGAGTAGAACCAAGAGAAGGTGCAAAAAGTATTTTGAGGGTACAAGGGACAGTATTGTTTGGTGGACTTGAAATTAAAGATTGATAAGTCCGTTTCTTCGCTATTAAATTGCGTATTTGGTTGTCAGCAAGTAAGTCAGCAATAGGTTAAAAGTCACTCCAAAATGCAAGCCGTATAGGAATCCTAGAAGAG
>JACUUO010000059.1 GCA_014859275.1 Actinomycetota bacterium
GTACCTATTAACCATTTGAGACCTATCGATTCTGTTAAAGAAACCAGTGCTTATATTAAAACCTCTAGCTACTTACTATTGCTTGAATGCCTGAAATTCCTGTAAGCTTATTAGCTAGTAATTGCTTTGCAGGAGAGCATTTAAAATAAAACACGGTTAACGAAATATAATAAGTGTATTTTGAATCTGTTATAAATATTATTAGATCAAAGCTTGGAGAATAATTGAAAACTCGTTATCGCGCCTTATCTTTAATAAAATCAATCGGCGTGATATTCTGATGCATTACCAGAAAAAAATAATCAAAAAGATAAGGCAGATAATACGGATGAAAAAGATAGCAATAGCAGTTGATGCGATGGGCGGTGATTTTGCCCCAGGAGAAGTGGTTAAGGGGTGCATAATCGCTGCGCAGGATGCCCCGCACGTTGATATAATCCTTCTCGGGTTGCATGATATACTCAAAACTGAGCTGGAAAAGCACGTAGCGCCTGATACAGTTAAGGTGGAAGCGGCAAGCGATGTAATAAATATGGATGAAGAGCCTGCTTGGGCGATTCGAAACAAGCATCAATCGACGATCGTTGTCGGTAATAAGATGGTAAGGGAGGGTCGTGCCCAAGCTTTTGTTTCGGCTGGGAATACTGGAGCCGTTGTGGCCGCCGCTATCTTGATAATGGGCCGGATAAAAGGGATATCAAGGCCTGGTATAATGGTCAGGTTCCCCATGCGTAATCGGGATGTGTACCTTATCGATGCGGGGGCAAATTCGGAATGTAAACCTGAGAACCTTCTTGAATTTGCAATAGTGGCAAACTCTTACCTAAGTTCCGTCATTAAAATCGAAAATCCATCGGTCGGGCTTTTAAGTATCGGCGAAGAAAGAAGTAAGGGAAACGATCTCATAAAAGACACCTACCAATTGCTTGAGCGGGCGAAGCTTAATTTTTATGGTAATGTAGAAGGCAAAGATATACCGCTCGGAACCACAGATATAGTTGTTTGCGATGGTTATACCGGCAATATAGCGTTAAAGCTTTCTGAAAGCCTAGCTATGGAATTCGTTACTGAGCTTAAAGCTCTGGCATCGAGTTCTTTGCTGGCGAAATTTGGTGGGTTACTTTTGAAATCGGGTCTCGAGAAGATGAGGAAACGTATTGATGCTGAGGAATACGGCGGGATGCTGCTCCTCGGCGTTAATGGCGTTTGCGTAATAAGCCATGGGAGATCATCATCCAAAGCGATTAGAAATGCGATATTGCAGGCGATAAGCGCTGTGGAGGGTGGCGTGGTGGCTAAGATTAACGAGGACTTGAAAGGAAAACCGTATCTGTATGTCTAGAACTGCCGTAGGAATAGTTGGTATGGGAACCTATGTGCCAGAAAAAGTACTGACGAACTCTGATCTTGAGAGAATGGTTGATACATCCGATGATTGGATAAGGTGCAGAACAGGTATTGTGGAAAGAAGGGTTGTCGAAGGAGATACTGCGACGTCTGATTTAGCGGCGGCAGCCGCCAAAAAGGCGCTCGAAGATGCGGGTATTAACGATAGTGAGATAGATCTTATACTGGTGGCAACATCAACGCCGGACATGATATTCCCATCAACCGCATGCCTAGTACAGAGCAAGCTTGGAATAAATGGATGTGCTGCTTTCGATATACAAGCAGCTTGTAGTGGATTTGTTTACGGTCTGACAGTAGCTTCTCAGTTTATAGAGTCAGGGATGTATAAAACAGTGCTTCTGATAGGTGCTGATGCATTTACGAAGCACATAAACTGGGAGGATAGGAATACCTGCATTCTTTTCGGTGACGGCGCAGGCGCATTTGTACTTCACGAGGTTGAAAATGGATATGGTCTGTTGAGCAGTTACCTTATGGCGGATGGTAGGGGGGCAGATCTTTTAAAGATTCCGGCTGGAGGCTCAGCTCATCCTGGAAGCGAGTATTCGGTGCAGAATAAGCTTCACTTTGTCCAGATGAACGGTAACGCGGTCTTTAAATTCGCAGTGAGGATTCTGCACGAGGCAGCGATTGGAGCACTCACCAAAGCTGGACTCACGGTTGGCGATATCGATTATCTAATACCCCACCAGGCCAACATAAGGATAATAGATGCCGCTATGGAGCGGCTTGGTATTGACAGAAATAAAATTATTCTAAACTTAGAAAAGTACGGAAACACATCGACTGCATCTATTCCATTGGCACTATACGATCTGTATAATTCAGGAGATCTCAAGAGGGGAGACCTGCTGCTCTTTGTCGGCTTTGGAGCAGGACTTACTTGGGGCGCTAATATTATTAGGTGGGTCTAGTTCTTTAGGTGGATCTAATTTCTTACTGTCAACTGATCTGTGATGGAGTAGTAGGAAGGGGTCAAATAATAATGCTACGGACAGAAATATGCGATTTACTCGGGATAAAGTATCCGATTATACAGGGTGGTATGGCATGGGTAGCAACGGCGGAGCTTGCTGCCGCTGTATCGAATGGCGGCGGATTAGGTATTATCGGAGCCGGGCATATGCCCACGGACGTATTACGAGATGAGATACGGAAGGCAAAAAAGATAACTGATAAGCCCTTCGGAGTAAACCTGATGCTCTTGACCCCTCATATAGATGAGCTTATCCAGGTATCTCTTGAAGAAGGTGTGCCAGTAATAACAACGGGCGCTGGTAATCCGGGTTCTTTTATAAACAGCTTCAAGGAAAAAGGTACGAAAGTGATCCCGGTCGTTCCAACGGTTGCTTTAGCACAGAGAATGGAAAAGGTCGGCACCGATGCGGTTATTGTGGAAGGTACGGAGGCGGGTGGACATATCGGAGAGCTTACAACGATGGTTCTTGTACCCCAGATTGTTAATGCGGTAACCATACCAGTAATTGCCGCTGGAGGAATTGCTGATGGTCGAGGATTAATGGCAGCTCTAGTCCTTGGTGCAAGTGGCGTCCAGATTGGGACCAGGTTTATATGCGCTACTGAGTGCACAGCGCACGAGAATTACAAAGTGAAGGTTCTTAACGCAAAGGATAGGGACACAACCGTTACGGCGAGATCGACCGGCCACCCGGTAAGGGTTTTAAAGAATAAGTTAAGCAGGGAGTTTGAGAAACTAGAAAAGGAAGGAATTCCTATTGAGGAACTCGAGCAACTCGGAGTTGGAAAGCTAAGAGCTGCCGTCAAGGATGGGGATGTTGAATTTGGAAGTCTTATGGCTGGTCAGAGTTCGGCTCTTGTTAAAAGCATTGAACCTGCTGCCGATATAATCAAAGGTATGGTGAAAGAGGCTGAGGAAATTATCGATAGGCTACAGAGTATTGTTCAAGAGCGAATAACTGTTAGCCATTAGGAGCGGACAATAAAGAATATAATGACATGCAAAAGCGGAATAGCGTTTGTATTTCCTGGCCAAGGATCTCAATATATTGGCATGGGGAAAGATCTTCTTGACGCAAATCCTGAAATGAGGCGTAATTTTCATCTAGCGGAGGAAACTCTCGGAAAAAACTTCCTCGACCTTTGCCTTTTTGGGCCGGAGGGTGAGCTTAATGACACATTAAATACCCAACTCTGCCTCTATATCCTCAGTTACAGCATCTACAAGGTTGTAGAATGTTTAGGATATAGGCCTCACGTAGTAGCTGGCCATAGCTTGGGCGAGTATACGGCGTTAACGGCAATTGGCGCCCTTAGTTTCGCGGATGGTTTACGTATAGTTGCAAAGAGAGCAGAGCTTATGAGTATAGAGGCGAAGAGGCGCCCTGGTAGAATGCTAGCGGTGCTTGGCGCTGATATGACGGCGGTCGATGCAGTATTTGCAGATCTCTCAAAACAGGGCATAATTTCGGTAGCAAATTATAACTGTCCGGGTCAGATCGTGATTTCCGTTGAAGCGTCATTAAGTGATCTGGCGATCACCTTGCTATCTGAAGCTGGAGTGAAAAAGGTAGTGATTTTGCCTGTAAGCGGAGCATTTCATTCTCCAACGATGCTTGAGGCAGAAATGAAGTTCAATGCTTTTCTAGAGAATTTTACATTCACGGGCGCCAGCGTGCCCGTGGTGCCAAATACATCAGCCACGCCGGTTATGGAGGGTGTTGATATAAAGAGAGCGCTAAAGACGCAGATATCGTCGCCGGTGAAGTGGCAGCAATCCATAGAGCAGATGATAGGATCAGGCATAAAGGTATTTGTTGAAGTTGGACCTGGACAGGTTCTCTCTAAGATAATAAAGCGAATTGACAAACAGGTCGAGGCTCTACCAACGGATACTCCAGATTCGCTAGCAAAAACTGTTGAACGATTAAAAGAGGTTTGAATGAAGCTGGAAGGCAAGGTAGCATTAGTAACAGGCGGGAATCGTGGGATTGGTGCGTCAGTATGTATACGATTGGCAAGAGAAGGAGCTGCAATCGCCTTTACTGGCCGCGATACAAAAGCGGCCAAGGGCGTGGTCTCTGCGGTAGAAGAACTCGGCCGCAATGTGCTTTTCTACAAAGCGGATGTTACGGATAAAGGAAGAGTAGATGAAGTTTTATCAGCTGCGGTAGAACAGCTTGGCTCTATAGATATCGTAGTGAACAATGCGGGAATTACCCGGGATAGCCTTTTTATAAGGATGAAGGATAAAGATTGGAGCACAGTAATTGACACCAACCTTACCGGTATATTTAATGTTACGCAAGCGGTATCAAAACTCATGCTGAAACAGAGAAGGGGATCGATAATAAATATATCATCGGTGATCGGCCTTGTTGGAAATGCTGGTCAAGCTAACTACGCAGCATCTAAGGCTGGAATCATAGGATTAACAAAGGCTCTAGCAAGGGAATTTGCCGGTCGAAATATTAGAGTGAACGCGATTGCGCCAGGCTTTATTGAATCCGAAATGACAAATAAACTCCCGGACGATATACGCAATAGGACGCTAGATCGGATTCCTTTAGGTTATTTCGGTATGCCGGAAGATGTTGCCGCTGCAGCGGCTTTTCTAGCCTCCGATGATGCGCGTTATATAACTGGTCAGGTATTGGTTGTCGATGGAGGAATGGTAATGGTGATGTAGCAAATTAAAATAGATTTGTAATCGCTCCATATTTATTGAACAGTATTAGCGTTTATTGGAAGGGGGTGCCTTAGGTGGTTAATGAGCAGCTTTTCTCAAAGCTGAAAGATATCATAGTCGAGCAGCTAGGCGTTGATGAGGAAGGGGTTTCGCCAAAAACATCTTTTGTCGATGATCTTGGGGCTGATAGTCTTGATATTGTCGAACTAGTCATGGCCATGGAAGAGGAGTTTGATATCGAGATTCCGGACGAAGATGCCGAATCGATCACAACCGTTGGGGAGGCTATCGAGTATATCGAGAGTAAGGCGTAACAAAACGGTCGATATTACGGCAAATTATGATTTTTTTAGTAGCTTAAGAAGGAAGAACTATGAGTTTACCCAGCCTGCATATAGGTGGATTAACGGCAAAGGTGCCAATTATACAAGGAGGAATGGCAGTTAGAATCTCTATGGCCAAACTTGCTGCTGCAGTTGCAAATGAGGGTGGAATAGGTCTTATAGCTGCATCAGGCATAAAACCACCGGAGTTAATCGAGAATATTCAGGCAGCCAGAAAGATGAGCGATGGTATCATTGGCATTAACGTGATGGTTGCGGTGAGGGAATTTGCGAATCTAGTCCAGGCGGCAATTAAAGAGGGGATTGATCTTATAGTTGCGGGGGCGGGTTTTTCGCGGGACGCCTTTAAGTGGTGTGCAGAAGCAAAGGCACCTTTCGTGCCGATCATTTCGGAAGAGCGCGGCGCAAAGATGGCTGAGAGATTGGGTGCTTCGGCAGTTATTCTAGAGGGAAAAGAGGCGGGCGGGCACCTTGGAACTGGGAAAAGAGGTCTCGAATCAACTTGGGATGTTCTTCCAAGGATCATCGGAGCTGTTAGTGTGCCTGTTATTGCGGCTGGCGGGATTTTAGTGGGCAAGGATATTGCAAAGGCGCTCGACATGGGGGCCAGCGGCGTCCAGATAGGTTCGAGGTTTGCGGTCAGCGATGAGTCCAATGCAGCTATAGAATGGAAGCAGGCATGTGTTGATGCAAAACCGGAGGATGTGGTGCTGGTCGAAAGTCCAGTTGGGATGCCTGCTCGGGCACTGAGCAATGAATTTGCCAAAAGAATAGAGGATATGAATAGCGAAAAGGTCAAGACTCGTTGTGTTCGCTGTCTCAAAGAATGTAAAAAGAATTACTGCATAATAGATGCTTTGGAAAAAGCTCGGCAAGGTGACCTGAAAAATGGCCTTATATTTTGCGGTGAGCGTATCGGCGAGATAAAAGAGATATTACCGGTAAAAGAGATATTTAAGCGCCTTATAAAAGAATATGAGTTAGCCGAGAATCCGGTGATTACATATGGATAGGCGAGTTGTTATAACCGGGATGGGACCGCTAACTTCAATTGGCATGGGAAACGAAGATTTTTGGTCTAGTCTTGCACAAGGAAAGTCCGGCATAGGTCCGATCACCCTCTTTAAGCCGGAGGGATATACGACAACGATTGCCGGAGAAGTTGCGGGTTTTAACCCAACCGATTTTATGGAGCCAAAAGAGGCACGAAGGATGGATAGGTTTCAGCAGCTTGCTGTCGCCGCAACTTCGATTGCCTTAAAAGATGCTGGCTTTGAGGTAACCCCGGATATCGCCGATGCAACAGGTGTCATAGTCGGCTCGGGAATCGGTGGACTCGGGACGATGGAGGACCAACACCAGGTGCTCGTCGATAAGGGTCCACGCAGGGTGAGTCCTTTCATTATACCGATGATGATAACTGATTTGGCTGCCGGACAGATTTCTATATTTTTTGGCGCTCGAGGCCCTAATATATGCACTGTTTCTGCATGCGCCTCCAGTAATCACGCGATAGGCGAGGCATACGAGATGATCAAGCGCGGAGCCGCCGATGTTATGATTACCGGGGGTTCTGAAGCACCAATTACTCCCCTTGGAGTAGCCTCCTTCTGTGCCGCGAGGGCTTTATCAACAAGAAATAAAGAGCCGGAGAGGGCGAGTCGTCCTTTTGATATCAATAGAGACGGTTTTATAATGTCCGAAGGGGCGGGAATACTAATAATCGAAGAGCTCAATAGGGCAAGAGAAAGAGACGCTAAGATTTATGCCGAAATTATAGGGTATGGGGCCACAGGCGATGCATACCATGTAATGCAGCCTGACCCGAGCGGCTCTGGGGCTATAAGAGCGATGAAGATGGCCCTTGATGAAGCGGGCATAGAGGCAAAGGAGGTCGATTATATAAACGCCCATGGCACATCGACTGAAGTGGGAGACATTGCAGAGACAGGTGCTATAAAAAACCTATTCGGTGATCATGCATACGAGTTGTTGGTGAGCTCAACGAAATCTATGACCGGTCATTTACTGGGCGCCGCCGGTGCGATTGAGATCATTGCATGTGTTCTTGCCATCAAAAATGGCGTAGCTCCTCCTACGATAAATCTCGATGTGCCCGATCCGCAGTGCGATCTTAACTATGTGCCGAACGTGGCGGTAAAGAAGGATATAAGAGTAGCACTATCGAACTCGTTTGGTTTCGGCGGGCATAATGCAACTTTGATAGTTAAGAAATATGAAAACTCGTAAGAAGTAAGATAGTAGCCCTGTAGTGGTAATAGCTCATATCTTATAGCTGATAGCGCTTCTTTCCTCTCCCTCAGCTATCAGATATTAGATATCAGCTATCAGCCTTTCTCAGGGCTGCCCACGAAAAGAGGTTATAGTGATGTCTTTACCTGAGAATATAGCTAAGGCTGAGAAGTATCTTGGCATTATGTTTAATAATAAGGGCTTACTATTTCAGGCATTAACCCACAGGTCATATAGTTTCGAAAAAGACCTTCCGGAGACGAATGAAAAGCTAGAATTCCTTGGAGACTCGATATTAAACCTATTGGTTACTGAGTATATCTACCATAAATTTCCCGAGCTTAACGAGGGTGACCTAGCTAAATTAAGGGCTAACATAGTAAATGCCAATTTTCTAGCCGAGATAGCGCAGGAACTACATATCGGCGAGTGTATTCTGATGGGCAAGGGTGCTGAGCAGACAGGGGGAAGAACCAGGGTATCAATACTGGGAGATGCCCTTGAAGCGATCATTGGAGCACTCTACTTGGATCAGGGGATGGAGGCCACGAAGGAATTTGTTCTTAAGAATTTCAAAAGCCTCATCGATGAGAGAGCATCTCTTGGGCAATTTGGAGACCCCAAGACAAGATTACAGGAGCTTGTGATGGCTACTTATGGTAATATCCCGAGGTATCGCACAGTTGAGGAGTATGGCCCAGTTCATGATCGAAGCTTTGTAGTAAAAGTCTACATTAACGATCAGGTTTGGGGTCAGGGAGTGGGAAAGAGTAAGAAAAAAGCCGAACAGGGGGCCGCAAAGGAAGCTCTAAAAAAGCTCAGAGAGAAGCAGTAAGTGATAAGCTGAGCAGCGCCCTTACTATGAAATAAGCCGATTTATAAGCAAGTTGGTTAAGAGTTCTTAGTATGGGGGTTTCAATTGTCTGAGGAGAGTAGTAGTTGTATCTGAAATCGCTAACCCTCCGTGGTTTTAAATCATTTGCAGATAGGATCGTCCTGCAGTTTGAGCCGGGTGTTACTGCAATCGTCGGGCCTAACGGAAGCGGTAAAAGCAATATCAGTGATGCCGTGATGTGGGTACTCGGCGAACAGAGCCCGCGCTCTCTCCGTAGCGGGTCTATGGAAGATGTTATTTTTACAGGAAGCTCTACAAGACCTGCTTTAGGAATGGCCGAGGTGTCGCTGTGCCTAAGCAATGCGGATGGTTCCTTACCTATCGAATTCACCGAAGTAACAATAACAAGGCGGCTGTACCGTTCAGGGGAGAGCGATTATTATATCAATAATTCCCCCTGTAGGTTGTTAGACATACATGAGCTTCTATCGGATTCGGGCCTCGGCAAGGGACTATATTCAGTTATCGGCCAGGGACGTCTTGAGGAAATGCTAAACAGTAAGCCGGAAGAGAGGCGTATTCTAATTGAAGAGGCAGGCGGTATACTTAAGCATAAGAGGCGTAAAGAGAGGGCCATGAGAAAGCTTAGGTCCATGGATCAGAACCTTCAGAGGATAAAAGATATAGCGCAAGAAGTGAGCCGCCAATTAAAACCCCTTCAGAGCCAGGCTAACAAGGCCCATGAATATCTCGCATTAAGCAAAAAGTTGAGGACGCTGGAGATCGGCTTAGCCATCTCTGAACTTAAAGAACTCCAGCAAGAATGGGAGAACGTCGTAGCACGTGAAAATAATCTTAACGCAAGCTTGACCAAACTTAGGAACGTTCTTGCAATTGAGCACTCCTCCTACGAGAAGCTACAGCTTGAGCTTGAAACGAAGAGTCTCTACTCTAGGGACATAAGCGAAAAAAGGCGAAATTTGCAGTCTGCGGAAGAGAGAATTCTGTCAAACATCAGGCTTCTTGAGGAGAAGCATAAAAATGCTGAACAGAGAGTTAAAGAAGTGAAGCGCAACATATCACAGGCAGAGCAGCGAAAAGGCAGCTTAATTGATCAGCAGCACGAGTTTGAAAAAGAAAAAGATGTCATATCCGCAAGCATGAAAAGAAATGGGACACGCCTCTCTGAACTTGAAAAGAGAGTCAGTGAGGTTCAAACGAAGAAGAGGCAGCTAGATGGCGCAATAGAAGAGCTAAGGGTAGAGGTGCAGAATGAAAACCGCGCTGCAGATAATTACCAGAGCATGATAAATGAATTGCGGCTATCAATACAGATGACCAAAAACCAGCTCGATTTCCTTAAAACCGAGCTTGAAGTCTTTATAAAGAAAAAGAGCGACTCATACCAGCGCACAGAGGAGAAGAAAAGAGAGATCGAGCTAAGCGGCATTGAGCTGATTGGATTCGAGCATCAGCTCAACGAATTAATCATGCTTGTTGAACAATTAACGGTTGAACTCAGTGAGAAGCGCAAAGAAGAAGGTGAATTAAGGCAGGAATATGCAGGCATAAAAGCGAGGATAAAAGCTCTTGAGGATATAGTTAATTCATTTCCGGTAACCGAAGATATCGCTATATCTCTAGGGGCAACCGATATGCAAGATATTGTCGGGTTGGTAAAGGATGCAATAAAGGTAAGGTCAGAATACGAGAGAGCAATTGAGGCAGTCCTCGGCGGCGATATATTCTGTGTCGTGCTCGAGAATTCCAAGAATTTGGAAAACCTGCTTCTCTCCAGGCACAGTAGCTCTATGAGGATTACATCTTTTATATCGAGCGACCGGGCCAGGTATAAGCCTCCGATCAGTGGGTTACCTCTAGCTACCTGGGCGCTTGATGTAGTTTCCTATCCTAGAGAATTTAAGTATGCGGTTAGCGCTCTCCTTAGCCAAGTCTATATAGTTTCCGATCTTAATACTGCACTCTCCCTGCAAGAAAAACTAGAGAGCGAGATACTTGTAACTTTAGACGGAGAGATCGTTCTTCCCAACGGAAAGGTGATTCTCAGCACTACAAGCGATGTAGTAGGTATACTTAGTTATCAGCGAGAGTTACGAGAGTTAAGGGACAGCATAATTGAAGTTGATAATAAGATAGCAGAGATAGGAAAGGTTAAGATTGAAATTAGCCACCGCCTGGAAAAGCTTGCTGCGCAAAAAAACAGTATCTGGACTAAGATACAGGCTGCGAAGGTCGAGCAGTCCAGGCTGAGGCAGTCGCTCTCCGATGTAGAACTGGAGGTCTCCAGGCTGGCCGATCAAGAAGAAAAGATACGCACTAAGATCAACGGATTGGAAGTGAGGCTACAGGATGATAGTGAAATTATCCTTAGAATAGAGCAAGAATCAAGGGTTCATAAGAACAAACTATGCTCTATGCAATCTATGCTGGACGATTCGATAAAAGCACGAGGTACTTACCTCGAGGAGGAGTCTAAGTTAAAAGTGGAATTAGGTAAAGTAGAGGTCGATATTGAATCATTAAAAGACAAAGACTCCTATAATACGAGAAGGCTCGTAAATATAAATAGAGAGCTGGATAGCTTCGATGAGCTAGTCGAAAAAGAAAGAGAATTCCTTGGGTTTATTCAGGGATTACAAGCAAAGGTGATATCACTAAAAGCGGTTTGCGAGGAACTTCTGATATCGATATCCTTTCGCCATGATCAGATAAGCGAGATGACGTCCTTTGAAGGTAGCTCGCTTGAAGATTTAAAGCAGGCTTTAAGGCAAAGTCAGCTCGAGGCAAATGGGATAAGTGATCGAGTAGAAACTACGGTAAAACAGATACATGAAATAGAAATTAACAAGGTGCAACTTGAACTCAAGGTCACTGCCGCCGTTCGAAAAGTCGTCGATGAATACGATACTCCCCTTGAAAAGGCATTCGAATATGAGCTTACCACCCCAAGGGAAGAGGTAGAAACCGAAGCATCGCACATAAGGCGAAGGATCGCTGTACTAGGGCCAATTAACCCGATCGCGGTTGAAGAATTTAATCAGCTTGAGGGTAGGCATGCCTTCTTTATGGAGCAGATAGAGGATCTTCAGAGGGGCAGACGAGCGTTATTTAAGGTGATAAGCGCCATTGATCGGAAAATGAAAGACCGCTTCATTTATACCTTCGAGATGGTAAATGAGAGCTTCCAATCGATATTCGAATTGCTCTTCCCCGGTGGGCAGGCGGAACTCGTATGCACGGAGCCCGACGACTTTGCAAACAGCGGTGTCGATATTATTGCGCAACCGGAGGGTAAAAAGCTTCAGCGATTATCGCTTCTCTCCGGAGGCGAGAAAGCACTGGTAGCACTTGCTTTTTCATTCGCACTAAACCGGATAAGGCCAAGCCCATTCTACGTTCTAGATGAGGTAGAAGCAGCACTCGATGATATAAATTTACAGAGGTTTATATCGTTGCTAACCGGGATAAAGCAGAACAGTCAGGTTCTTATTGTAACGCATCAGCGAAGAACAATGGAGATCGCTGACGCGTTATATGGGGTATCAATGCAGGCCGATGGGGTCTCAAGGTTAATATCGCAGAAATTCAGCGAGGTCACGGCTGTACAAGTGAGTAGCAAGTAGATAGTAGATTGAATTATTGAGGCAGTATATAAAAATTATTTTATTAACGTTAAGTCCATCTCCTGGATGGGAGAAACTAGGGAGTGTACTATGGTTAGATGGTCCAAGCGCCATGATAAACCGGAGGAGATCGGCGAAGCGGCTGAAATGAAAGAGGCGGCTGAAGAAAGTGCCGAGTCCGAAAAAATAGAAGGAATAGTCGAGGAGGCACAGGAAGAGGAAACTTCTTGGTTTGCAAGGCTTAAAAGCGGTCTAACGAAGAGCCGCGATGATATGGTAGGCAAGATAAGCAACCTGTTAATGCTTCGTGGAAGAATAGACGACGAGCTTTGGGATGATATTGAAGCTATACTTATCCAGGCCGATCTGGGCGTTCAGTCAACGATGCGGGTGATCGATAATCTTAGGGATAGGGCTACATATGAAAGGATAAGCGAGCCTGAACAAGTGATAGATCTACTAAAAGATGAACTGGTAGATATCCTGAGATCGAAAACACCGCAGACCTTGCATGATAGTGCTGGCCGAAGGATTTACCTGATAGTAGGAGTCAATGGTACTGGGAAGACCACAACAATAGCCAAGCTTGCCAAGAGTTTTACTAAGGAAGGAAGATCAATCCTTTTAGGTGCGGCGGACACATTCAGGGCAGCTGCTATAGAGCAACTCGATATATGGGCAAGGCGTTTAGGAGTTGATATTGTAAAGCATGAGCGAGGTGCAGACCCTGCCGCCGTGGTCTATGATGCTATACATGCTGCTAATGCGAGGAAAGTTGATATTCTATTGATAGACACCGCTGGCAGGCTACATACGTATGTAAACCTAATGGAAGAGCTAAAAAAGATAAAGAGAATAGCCGAGCGCGAGAAAAGCGATGCTGAACTTGAAACCCTTTTAGTTATCGATGCAACCACTGGTCAGAACGGCATTGCCCAGGCCAGGCTATTCCATGAAGTCCTAAATGTTGATGGGATAGTCCTTACCAAGCTCGATGGGACCGCAAAGGGCGGCATAGTCCTAGCAATTCAGGATGACCTCGCCATACCTATTAGATATGTTGGAGTAGGTGAAGGTATGGACGACCTTCAAGAATTCAAACCGGAAGAATTCGTCGAAGCCCTTGTTGGATAGGTGCGATACAGTGCTACAGTTATCCAGTGCCAACGTTCAATGTACTGCTGTACCAATAATTACCCGTAGTTGCCCGATTCATCGGGCGATCTCTCATCCTACATAACACGTAGTTGCCCCATTTATGGGGCGTACTCTCACATTACCACATACCATGTAGTTGCCCCATTTATGGGGCGGTCTTTAGCAGTGTTGCAGTTTACCAGTGCCAACATGCCAAAGTGCTGCAGTCAATGTAGTTGCCCGATTCATCGGGCGGGCTCTAGCAGTACTGCAGTTTACCAGTGCCAACATGCCAAAGTGCTGCAGTTAAGTGTAAGCATAAGGTGTAAGTCTGAGATTCTTCGGTCGCTACCGCTCCCTCAGAATGACAGAAAAGCTATCAGCTAGTAGTTAGTAGTTCATAGAGT
>JACUUO010000060.1 GCA_014859275.1 Actinomycetota bacterium
CGTCAGGGGACTTTCACCCCATTTGTTCTTTGCCTGTACCGGCATGCCATCGGCATATCATGCAAGGTTCGGAGTGCCTCATTAGGAAATGTTCTTTCTGGCACACCTAGCTGGCCCAGAATGTCCGCTCCAATTGAACGTTCATGTGGATTTTTGCTGTGACATAGCGACGTGGCCGCATCAAGCACTTCTTTTGTTCCTCGCCAATGAAGCGCAGCTATGTAAGTCCGGGCAGTATCATAATTCTTTGCATTAATGGCTCTTCTAACAAGAGTTTTAACGTGCCATGTATGGATGCCACCTGTAGGGCGTTCGAGTCCTTGCTTCTCTTTCATTTCTACCACTCTGCACCCTTACAACTTTGTATAGTGTTTAAGGTTTAACCTTATAACTATTAATATTAGCTGATTCTTTGCTTATGATATATAGCTTTATATTCCATAACGATCGACCAAACAATACCCTGAAAAGCAAATAACCGCTCTACAGAGCGATTATTCTGTTATTGTATGCGCCTGGAAAATTCATCCCCGGATACGCATTTATTCGAAATTCTGGCAGAACTTGTTAGTGCTATTGCTCAAGTTCTATGGGGAAGGGCAGCTCGTGAGGTTTATTAAGGACATGCAACTGGTTCGGTCGACGGAAGTACCCTAGGCGATATTTAACGATGCAACAAGGCGCTCAAAAGGCAATTTTTCAGACGATATGGCGATGCTTACCATCGCCCTCTTCTCCAACAACGCTTAAGTTCCAAGCTTTCCGCCTGGGCAGGATCACTCCCCTCACCCACGCCAGTACTGCCGTTAACCACCCCACCGCGATCAGGCGGGAAGAGTGCCGCCACGCGCCGGTTGCCAAGACCACCCAGCCCACACCGGAAAGGGCTAGGTCCTCAGATACTACACTTACGGAGTATTTTTCTCAACTGTAGCAAATGAGGAACACCCTCTCTCTAGATCGGATGTAAGCTTAATAAGTAAAGAGCACCCCGCTTGTTAGAAGTGCTCCCGGATCAGTCCTTTAAACCATTAGAGGAGCTGGTGAGTGCTTGTTATTAAAAGGTCCTAAGGGTTCCTAGAAACGCACCCTTTTTTAAAAATTAAGTGCGGATCAATAACTCAAGATAGGCACCGCGCCCAGCGGTCCACACGTTTCACTGGTTAGTTCCTCGAATTCCCTGGTTTGCACACCGATGATTGAGTAAATATACGTTACCAAAACTATGGCGTACAGGGGGCAGTATGAGAAGATCAAACGGTGCCTGGGGAAATGTCGAGCCACGATTCTCGATTATCGAAGCACCATCAATTTTAGGGCTGAAGCCGTCAGGGGTGGAGCACCTCCCTGAGGCATTAAAACGAGCCGGCTTGTATAAGGCACTGAGTGCTGAGTATGCGGTGCACGTTGAGCCGCTACTCTACAACCCCGAGCGCGATAAAGAGACAAGACTACTTAACCCCAGCAGCATCAGGGTTTTCTCACTGCGCCTTGCCGATATGGTGGGCAGCGTGCTTAAGAACGATCGATTTCCCATCGTGCTTGGTGGCGATTGCAGCATAATACTTGGAAACCTTTTAGCACTGCGCCGAATAGGTCGCTACGGGTTGTGCTTTATCGATGGTCATGCTGATTTTTACCAACCCGAGGCATCACTCACCGGCGAAGCTGCCGATATGGATCTCGCTCTTGTCTCAGGACGGGGCCCTGATGTCGTCACCAATATCGATGGCCTTAAACCTCTAGTGCGCGATGAAGACACCGTCGTATTTGGGTTTCGCGATGCTGAAGAGGCCGCGCGCTATGGAAGCCAAGACGTGCGCGCTACTGGCATGCACATCTTCGATCTATCCTATATACGCTCGGTTGGAATCAATTATGCGGCACAGCGTGCAGTCGATCATCTCACACGTGATACGCTAGCTGGGTTTTGGATTCATATCGACGCCGATGTGCTCGATGATACCATCATGCCCGCAGTTGATTATCGCTTAGAAGGTGGACTGACCTTTGATGAGCTAAGTAGCACGCTTCAGATTCTTCTTGCCTCTGAAAAAGCTGCTGGTATTGACGTTACCATCTTTAATCCAACGCTTGACCCTGATGGTTCGATTGCCCGAGAACTTACCCACAGCATTGCCAACGGTTTAAAACCTTACTTGGAGGAAACGGCGCTGAGGCCGAAATGATATCTTTCTTGCCCTATCGGTTGAGTGATCCGGTGATCAAGTTGCCTACCCGACCCTAGTCGAGGTAAACTCATATCCGCTGCCTGGGACCTCCGGCCCATTTATCCAGCGGCCCGTGAATGTGTTGCGATCTTCGCTAACCTTACCCTCCATATGCGTCGCAGTGCCCTTGGGTCCCGCCCAAGTCGTAACAGTGTCGTCACCTACTTCATAGGTGTACTGAAGGTGATTGCCCGCATTGTCGAAGATGTGTGAGGGGAAGGTCTGGCTGGAGGGGTCATAGCCGATGATCTCGATGCCCTTGATCTCCTGGCCGATATAGTTAAAATAAAAGCGCTGAACAAGAAAAAACCCACCTTCCAGCCACTCGAAGGTAACCTGTCCTGTTATCTCTCCGTTTGTGTCGAAGTCACGTCCTTTCAAAGTCCACGTGCCAACTAATTTTTCCAGGCGCTTGAGTGCAGGGTCGGGTTTAGGTGGTTGCTATGACTGGGCGCTGGGCTCTTGCGGTGTAGAAGGATTCAGTGCCACATGTTTTTCCTCCTTTAGTTAATTGTTGGTCGTTGACATTATACCCAAAGTTTCCATGGGAACATCTGACACTTTACTAATTTTTGCAGCCATTCTTAAGCTCTTGGCTTTACCACAGCATCACTTCAATTATGGCGATAGCAGCACGCTTTTGGATTTGCTGTTCTGTCATTTGCAAGACCCATAACGATACCCAAACAG
This sequence comes from Actinomycetota bacterium, assembly GCA_014859275.1. Lineage (GTDB taxonomy): Bacteria > Actinomycetota > Aquicultoria > Aquicultorales > Aquicultoraceae > Kmv33. The sequence continues at coordinate 2,922 of JACUUO010000060.1, forward strand.
CGGGAAAACCGCTCTACGAAGCGGTTTTCTTACATGTTTTTGTGCACCCTAAAAATGCATCCCGGATCGGGCAATCTTCGAACTTTTGGAACGGTTGTGCTTATGTGTAACTGCTTAGGCTATATATCTGTCGCAGCATAATCCTTTAAGGAATCTACCTGAGTAAGCCACCGAGCAATGCAAGCAATACAGCAGGCACCCTTCGGCTTGTTTGTAGAGTAGTGCAAGTTATTAAATAGCGATCAGAATATGATATATAACGAGTTGCATTTATGGGGATAATGGGGGTGTGTTCATCTTCTTGAAAAGGAGGTGGTAACCTAAATGAGAAATGCGACCAGAATAACAGTTTCAACGTTTGGCGCTATTGCGGGTTTCTCAGGCATCGTACACGGCATCGGTGAAGTGCTTCAGGGCAACAGAGCGCCTGAAGGAATAGTTTTTTGTCCTGGCCTGAATCAGCTTTTTTCCGCGTCCTCAACGGAGAGCCAGCTATGAGCATCGTTCCCAACCTACTTATTACCGGAATTCTTGCCGTCCTCTTTTCCTTTATTTTTCTTGTTTGGGCGACAACGTTCGTTCAGAGGAAGTACGGTGCCCTGGTGCTGGCTCTCCTATCAATTGTTATGCTGCTGGCAGGTGCGGGCTTTGGCCCCGCGTTACTTGGAATCATCCTTAGCCTAGCTGCAACCAGGATAAATGCTCCGTTAACCTGGTGGCGAACGCATCTCTCTGATGGCTCAAGGCGTTTTCTTGGAAAGTTATGGCCATGGTCTTTCAGTGCTGGTGTAATCGTCTGGTTGTTACTGTTTCCAGGCTTGTCCATCCTCAGTTATTTCTTTGGTGTAGACAACCTAACCCTAATCCTAATTATTATCTCATCTGCTTTCGGATTTCTTTTTCTTACTATCTTTACCGGCTTTGCACATGATAGCCAGAGATAGGCCGATTCAGGGATTGGGGACGCTCTTTACCTGATGAACTTCGTTGAGCATAAGTTAATTAAGTAAAGAGCGTCCCTGACTCCCCAAGGCGAAAGGAGATGATTGTTATCAGAACTGTGCAGGCAGACGTTGACGCAATCGAGCGCATTCATCGAGAGTATACTGCCTCGATCAATGCTGGCAACGTGGAGCAGGTACTTGCATCGCTCACCACTGACGCTATACTGCTCCCTCCGAACGAACCTCCCGCGGCGGGTTTGGAGGAGGTTCGGTCTTGGTTCCAACGCCTCGCTGACCATATCGACCAGATCACCTTCACGGAAGCCACCTTGATCCTAGACGAGATAGTCGTTGCCGGGGACTGGGCATTCAGCCGCGCCACTTTGCACGTCACGATCCAGCCCAAGGCTGGTGGTCCGTCGGTCAGTGACGCTACCAAGACCATCCTCATCTGGCAGCGCCAGCCTAACGGTTCGTGGAAGATCTCGCATGACATCTGGAACAGTAACAACCCACCACCGGGCGGCCAGTAATGAAGCAGTTCAAGGGACCGTAGTTTCCAAAGTAAACTTTCTCTACAAATCGCTTGGATCTTAGGACACTTGGGGAGCTACGCTCCCTTTTCTTTCCATCCCCTGTTCCCTCAAAATCCCATATGGAAGCAGGAAATATGTGAATATATATGCGGCGGCTATTACGCCGGTATCGTTAAAGGCAAAAGCGATAAGTCCCCCATAGAAAAAGACTTTTAATCCCTGATAGATGTGAGGGAAGCTTCTCTGGAACTCTTTTGTGCCGAGACCTTTTTTCTTAAGCAACCGTAGGAAAATCGCCATTTCTGAGGCCAAAATTATATTATAGGGCGGTATAAGGATCATTAAACCAAAGAGCCGCAATTTAGATAGTAACAACTCCACAAGCTTACCGGTAAAGTTTGACGTGGTTAAGGACTTGACAGCCTTGCCCGCGTGGGTTTGCGCATCGTTAAGCAATGCATCCAGATATGATATGGCTATCTCTGTAATAAATACAAGGCCTACTACTAGCAAAACTCTGCGCCAAGTTATAACGCCCTTTGTGAATAGAGCTAATCCAAGTAAAAGGACTACCGACATGGCGGCGATGGTTCCTCCCACGTTAGCCCCGAATGGTGGGGTCAGCGACAATACTACAAGTATTGAGTATCCTATTATGAGCGCTTTCTTATTCCAGGAGCTAGTTTTTAACCATTGGGCTAAGGATAGGGTACCTATCAAGGACGAGCCAATCAATATTCCCATGGCATCGTTACTAATCCCATAATACCGTACACCGTGAAAAACCTCGTTAAATCCCAGCGGGGAATTATGTAGAGGGGCCGGAGCAAAAAATAGGTAACTCAATATAGTCAGAGATGTGGCAAGGCTTGCCGCCATCAATACGTATTCTATCTTTTGCAGCCATTTAATCATTAACAGGTTTAAGATCGCTGATATTAATAAGATGGCAATGGACTCGGTAATAAAATGCAGGAAGGTTAGTAGCGGCCCTATTGTAAAAACAGTCAGAATATAAGTAAAGGTCGTGGCAACCAATTTATGTTTGAGACCCTGGGTAACCCGGAAGTAATCGGCCACTGGGGGCACATATAAGAGAAACAGCGATATGACTATCAAAATGACACATATGCCGTGGGCTATTAACCTGCTCCAGCGGAGGCTTTGGAGCTTCTTTTCATTTTTCTGTGCCTTTGGGGGATCGTTTTCACCTGTAGTGCTCTCCTCAGTAGCCTTAAAGGTTATGGGCTCACCTATGAACTCGCCCTTTGCGCCAACAAGATAGTCAAAAATCGTTGGCGCAAAGTCTATATTGGCCACTAACCCTTCGCGCTTGGTAGTATTTGAAGATAAAGATCCCGAATCAGAAGAAGCGGTTTTAATAATTACAGGGGTAAGGCTGGTGTTGCCATTGTTAATAGAAGCCTTAGATGTGTTGGGAACTACTACTATAAGCATTGCGTTTTGCTCGTCTATGGCTTCTATGAGTTGCCCAAGAAAGGAATCTACCCGCATCAAAGCCCTGTTTTGCTCCGAAGAAATATCGGTAATAGACTCAGACTGCTCGTCTATCCGGGCGGTATCGCCAAAATCAACAAAGAGAATATCAGCTCTTGGCAAATAGTGCTGAAGCTCCTTAAAGAGAGCGTCTTCGTTAGTTCTAATCCCGCCAGGGAAGTTATCATCGTTAATCAATAACTCTTCGCTAACATTGCCGAAGGGGATAACGCCATTTTCGTCCATAGCAATTAAAGCAGTGTCCCGGTGGGGCACAATAGTATCGGCGTTTCCAAGCAATGCAACCTTTAAACCAAGCTCTTTAGCGGTCAAGCCCAGTTGACCGGCATTATTATTGGGCAAATCTTGCTGTAGCAAGGACCTTATAGTGTCGATGCTGTTGACTCTAATTTCTCCTGTTTCATTAGAGACCACATCCTGCCCGCTATCCGTTGGAGCATTAGCGCGTACACCCACTCCTAAAGATAGATATCCGCTCTCGCGGTTAACCTTACTTATGCCGCGTGTTTTTATGTTCATCAAACCGGTGTAGCTTTGGGCAATGAGTTTTTCGAAATTAGGCAACTCCGCGGAATTGATATCATCCCAGCCTATAGAGTCAAGCACCAGAACGACAACTTTCTTTTGGGGTTTCTGTTCCATCTTCGTGCTTTGAGCCCACACAAACATGGGTGAGATAAGGGTTATGCAGAGGAATACAGCAACTATTCCGAGCATAATTAATATCGGTTTTCTTCGCCCAAGTAAGGAATTCAACATCCGAATGTCCCTCAAAACATGTGGTTACTGAAAACGAAGATGCCTGCAATATGAGATCATCTACTGCAATAGCACTTTTGATGTATTATCGGCTCCTCTTTGGAAGCTGATAATACATCAATGTTGAGCCTGCTTTTGTTAATACCTTGTTACCGAGAGTAGCCTTTGTTTTACCCAAGGGCTAAGGCTAAGATACAGCTCTTGAATGATCGAGACTTGCGGCTTTACTACCTTTCAAGTGTGGCATCCTTTCCAAAATTTCACAAGCGCACGCTTCTTATATAGTTAGATAATCTTGTCGTCAGGCTTGGTCGGTGACAACCCAACCACTCTCCAAGATCGCTTTGATTCCCTCTAGCCTCTTTCGCAGTTGACGCGACAGCCTCCGTTCAATAACCGGCTCAAGAGCTCTTAGAAATCCTTGCGTATATACCGTCTCTTGTTGGATGAGTCTAGTCCCACTATCTTCGGGCTCGAACAGATAAGTCAGGTGGCCCTTCATACCTGCGCCCTCGAAGTCCTCCTCAAGACGTTCACTGGGTTCGAATCGAGTGATTACGGAGCGGATCTCACCATGAACGAATGGCAGCATCCGGACAACTTCGCGGTAGCGCGTGCCAACCCCAGGTAGCCCGGGGGTTGTTTACTCAAGGACTAAGACAGGCGAGCCTTGTTTCTGAGGATATTTGTCCTTATCTCTCAAGAAGGCAAAGACATCGGCAGGCGGTCGATGAATTGTAATTGATGATTCAAAGTACATGCTGACCCCTCTTTGATCTTTCCGGCGAGGTTATCGGTCTCGACAAGATAGTGTTCCTTGATATCTCGCGCAATGACCTGGGCATTTAGGAGCAGTGCCTTGTACACGTCCGGATATTTGCGGATGTTAAGAAGACTTATAGGTGCTTTAGTCGATACCCTTGGCGACATAAAACTCACCTCTGTACGGTGAGTTTTACCCCCTTTACGGCATTTGCAACAACGCACAACCACTGGATCCAATCTACCCTGCCCACTTGGGATACCGGATACAGTAAAGGACGAGAGGTGCAGGGTCGTCACTGAAAGAACACCGGGCGTGCCCACAAGGCGGCAATGTCGCCACTGTCGCAGACCGCTAGAATGGCAAATGATCTGGTGGACCGTGTTGCCTACTTGACCCTGGTTGCGGTCGACTCATACCCGCCACCACCTGGATACACCCAGCGGCCGGTAAGGGTGTTGCCATCCTCGCTAAACGTACCCCCTGTAATATGCTGGAGAGCCCTTCTCTCCTCCCCAAACCGTAAGGGTATCCCCCTCTAGCTCATACACGTAATCAAGGGTATTGCCCTGATTGTCGTAGAAGCGCGATTTTATCTCCTTGCTTGGCTCCTCTCCAAATTTCCGTTCATGTCCAATGATCTCAATGCCCTTGATCTTCTGCCCGTACTGCTCAAGATCAACGTACTGGATAAGGAAAAAGCCACCTTCCATCCACTCGTAGGTAGCCTGTCCTTGTGTGCCTCCGGATATGTTCCAGGTGCCAACCAATCTATCCAGGCTCTTGAGGTCAGGATTTGGCGTGGGTGGCCCTGGCTGGGCTTCTGGCTCTGGCGATACAGAACGCTCCTGTGCCATATGTTTTTCCTCCTTTAGGTAATTGTTGCTGTTGGCAGTATACCTACATCTTCGATTGGAACATCCTGCCTATTTGACCCTGGTCATCTTTGCATGCATCCAGGGTATCCACGTAGAATTGCCGCCTGGTAGGTCCGCTTCGTTCGTTATTGTACCGTCAACATTTGGCTTATAGGTAATGCGTGCGGGCCCCGTGAGTATCAAGCTGTCGTCAACAAAATCTCCTTCATACGTACTTCCTGCCTCATCATAAGGGCCAAAACTGTTGAAGAAGTGCGTTCGATACTTCTTACTCGGGGCATCATAGCCAATGAACTCGTAACCCTTATCAACCGTGTCCTGACCTGCCGCGCTGAAGGTTGTTTCCCAGCGGTGGACCAGGAAAAAACCACCCTCCAGCCACTCGAAGGTGTCTACACTAGTGACCGTGCCGGCCGGACCTGTCGGCCCCGCCTCGATCTCTCCTTCTAGGTTCCACGTGCCGACCAAAAAATCCAGGAGCTTAAGCTCGGGGTCTGGCTTGGGCGGCTGCTGTGGAGCTTGGGTGGTGTCGTTTTTTGTCATGATGATCCCTCCTTTGGTTTGGGTTGGGAGATGTAAACGCCCTGTTTGCTTCGGTGCGCTCGGAACCACGTCCGTTGTACCCAGCTATGTAATTTACAAACGCGTTAGATACCCTTTAGTTAAGATGTGGGCGATTGCTATTTAACCTACTTAATGGCGTCCCTTATCCCACAAATTATTATTGACCATGCACGAAGGCTTAATGGTCGCGACCATTGTGGGTGGGCGTAAATGGTTGAGGTTCACTGGAAGACTTTTTAAACGCTCTGTAAGGCTGGCCTGTAAAGAACAGGGAACCTATCAAGTGCTAGAAAGCGTTTATGTCAGGCTTATCGTGGAGAATATACCTTAGAGAGCTCTACTTGTAGGCAAGGAGATAGGGTGCTCGATAAAAAAGGCATCGTAACATTCGTGGTAATAACGTTAGTAATCACGTGGTCGATTGAAGCCGCCTTAATCGCTGGCGGGGTATCATTTACCGGGGTACCCCAACAGTTTGCCCAGCTGGTTATAGTGGCAGTTATGTTTGTGCCGGCGCTCTCTGCCCTTATAGTGGCCAGAATATTTAAAGATAAGGTTGTCCCCTACGGCTGGCACTTTGGTCCGATCAAGCCCTATATCTTCGTGTTTGTCTTCACACCGGCTCTATTCGCTCTTGTTTACGGACTGACCATCCTTCTTGGTTTAGGCTCGCTCGATTTAGACCTAAGCACCTTTATCAGCATGGTTGAGCGCTCGACCGGTCAGGAACTACCACCTATCGATCCTGCGCAGCTTATTACCGCTGTATTTGTAGGCTCGGTTACGTTTGCGCCGTTTATTAACTCGTTTGCTGCGTTAGGCGAGGAGATAGGGTGGCGGGGGTACCTTCTGCCGAGGTTGATGCCCCTCGGTAAGGTGAAGGCCTATCTGCTTCTCGGTGTAATCTGGGGTCTATGGCATGCGCCCCTTATTCTTGTCGGGTTTAACTACCCAGGATTTCCGGTTGCAGGTGTGTTTATGTTTGTGCTTTTTACCACGGCGCTTAGCGTGCTAATGAACGAGTTAACCTTGAAGTATCAAAGCGTTGTTTTGGCGGGGTGGATCCATGGGGTTCTCAACTCCCAGGGCTATGGCATTTGGAGAGTAATAGTGCCGGATGCCCAGCCTCTGCTTGGCGGGGGGCTGGCCTACTGGGTATCGCGGTAATCGGAGTTATCGCATATCTTATCGTACGCTTTGATGGATACAGAGTTGCTGCTGAACCTAGGCCTAATTCCCTTTAAGCCTGATATGGACGAAATCTGGTTCCGGTACCTTCCGCACCGCTCTTGAAAGTAGAAAGGTCGTCAGACACCGATAACATTTTTTATCAACCCCTTTACCTCTTCCCGATTCTCCGGGGTTAGCTCAAAGATTATTGTGTCGCTTCTCTGCCTGATCATATCCGTAAATGGGTCGGGGGCAAGCTTTATCGTTCCCAGGACTATTTTTTCGCTATCCAGCGCCCGCAGCACCGCTTCTTTAAACTTCTCTGAAAAGAGCTCCATTTTTCCAATCTCATCGATTATAACAATCTTGTTCTTCCACAGGGCTTTTTTGATAGAATCGACCGCTATTTCCTCTAAATCCTTTAGCGAGACACCGTACCTGCCCACTCTAAGATTACTCTTCATCCCCTTGCGGGCCAGCATACCGCGTCGTCCATCCAGGGTGAGAATATCAAACCCTACTCTCTCGCCGGCTTCTCTAACTTCCTGCGTGAAGAAGCCGCCAGCATCAAGGGTAAACTCATCGATCAGTTTTCTTATAAGCGTGGTCTTTCCTGTGCCGGGTTTCCCCGTAATAAAGATGTTTTTCGCCTTCATCCTTTGATTGTATAACATAACTCGTGGATAACAGCGGCACTCCTGCGACTGTGTTACATTCTTGGGGATTAATTCATCTTGAGGAAACCGCTCGGTTAAGGAGGCGCCTTTGTAATTACAAAATACTGACTCCAGTTGTAGATGTCCTTGATTAAGATATGAGGAATCTATGCTGAGGAAGAGGTAAGTTTAATAAGCAAAGAGCGTCCCACTTACCACATATTATCTTAACGGTCCCTATTTCCCAGGTGCAGGACTGAAGTTAACTGGCATGCTTAGTTCTCCACCTAAAAGAGAAAACCCCCAGCAGGAAGAAAACCAGTGTATATCCAATAATCCAATAAAACTCTGTGGTGACTCCTCCTAATCCGGAACCCTTCAGAATTGCCCTGGCGGCATCAATGGCATGAGCAAAGGGGAGGGCATAGCCGACAGACTCAAATATGCCGCCGACCGTTTTTAGATCCATCCAGACTCCCCCGAACAGTGATATGGAAATTATTACTAAAGAGCCAGCTCCGGCAACCTGGTTTTCCGTGAAGAACGATCCCAATATCATCCCTATCCCTATACACGCAACAGCTACGGTAAACAAAACAACTAAAGCAAGAGCAATGCTCAGGTCCAGCGTAATCCCTAATATTGCGCCAATAGCAAAGCACACAGCAGTTTGAAGGATTGCCACAGGCAGGAAAGGGAGCATATAGGCAAGTATGAAGTCCGTTGATTTAAGTGGCGCAATCAGCAGCCTTGTTAAAAAAGCACTTTGACGATCTTTTGCCAGCAGCATTGCAGAGAACATCGTAAGAAACCCAAAACTAAAAACAGTTACTCCAGGAGTAAGATTGTCGGCGGTAAAAGCATCAAGGGGAGCATCCTTCCCAATGGAAGAAAAAAGTAACAGAAGTGCAGCAGGCATTGCCACTCCCAGGATCATAGAAACAGGATCGCGATATACTTCCTTTATATTTCGGCCAGCTAAACTAAGAAACCTCATCTGCCGTCTCCTTTCCGGTAAGGCTTAGGAAAACATCATCCAAAGAGGGCTCCTTCATGGAAAGCCACTGGATCTTTACGCCTTGCCCGCGAAGGTAATCAACTATATCATCGAAAACCAGCTCTTTTGCTCTTATCTCAATTCCATTCTCTGCCTTTTTTGTTTGCGGGTACGCCTTTTTTAAGTCTTCAATAATTTCAGCGGTGAAATTTTGGGCCTTGATAACCATGGTCTGCATGCCGTAAATATCTTTCTTGAGTTCACTTGGCGTGCCCAGCGCGACTATTTTGCCCTCATTTATTATTGCAACCCGGTCTGCAAGCGCATCCGCTTCTTCAAGATAATGAGTGGTTAACAGGATAGTCTTTTGACCCTTGAGTTTTTCTATCTGCTTCCACAAGGCCTTTCTTGCCTGGGGATCCAAACCCAGGGTCGGCTCATCAAGAAATAATACCTGGGGATCTGAAATCAGGGCCATGGCGATACTTAACCTGCGTTGCATTCCTCCTGAAAACTTTCTAACCTGCTCCCTTGCCCTTCCAGTCAAACCGACCAGTTCAATGAGTTCTTGCGCCCTTTTCTTTGTTTCTTCTTTGCTTAATCCATATACCCCACCCATCAAGAGAAGGTTCTCCCAAGTACTTAAATGGCCTGCTATAGCTGTCTCCTGAGGTGAAACATTGATAATCTGTTTAACTGCCGCAGGATTCCTCTTTATATCGTGACCCATGATAGCCGCCGTGCCGGCAGTTGGCTTAATCAGACAGGAGAGCATCTTTATGGCTGTTGTCTTACCGGCACCGTTGGGGCCCAGCAGGGAAAACAACTCCCCTTTCTTAATTGACAGGTTGACGGCGTTTACTGCGATGCGCTCCCCGTATTTTTTAGTAAGGCCGAAAGTTTGAACTGCATAATCATTTTCGTTTTCCGGACCCTTGTTATTTCTTCCAATGTTTTGTTTCATCTGCATACCACCTTCTTTCTGTAATCCATACTTACACATGGCACAGCAAAAAAAGCACTATGATGTCTTATCATCATTTTCATCATCTTTTTCAGGCTCTTTGTCATTTTTATCTTTCTTCCCTTGTCGATCAGACGGCGGACCAGACATAAGCTCGACAATCATCTTCCCTTCTGGGAATTTCTTGAGCAGCTCACGCAGTAGATCTCGCAGTTGTCCGGCTGAATCAAGGCCAAGGGATTGCAGCGCCTGAAAAGGAAGGTCATCAAAAGAAACCACGGGAACGGCCAAGAACAACTCTCTCCCTTTTTCGGTGATCGAAATCGGATTTCGACGCCGGTCCTTTGGATCGCTGCCGCGTTTCACCAATTCCTTGCGCTCCAGCGCGTCTACAGCGCGCACCAGCGTGGAGGGATCCATGCCGTAGCGTTGGCTGATGATGCTGATTGTCAATTTCTCCATCATAAGCATACGTAGAATTCCGTACTGGAAGCTATTGATTCCGGAGCCATGCTGGCGAAGGCGTATTTCGAGCGCATCGTTGAAAAACTTTAGCAGCAGCGCAGCATAGACTTGGATTTCGATAGCGGCTTCGAACAACCTTTCTTGGCTCATGCTGAGTTTGATCTCCTGAAATAGTATAATTGCAAATGCAATAATTGCATTTGCAAGTATTATAGCCTGCCTTGCTTAAAAAGTCAATTGTTTTAAGCATTTAAAAAACCTGCGGTTCCTGGCGCCCTTTTGTGATGGACGTCCGTCCACAAATATCTGGATTGCGGCGATCTCCATTTCGGGTTTGCCAGTGGGGCAAGTGCAAGGGGGGCCAGTGGTAGGGTCGAAGGCTGGCGCGCCTCTTTAGGTTGAGGTTTGTTTTTATCCGTTTCCGCCTAGTTTCCCGACGGTGCCACAATATTTCAACC
>JACUUO010000257.1 GCA_014859275.1 Actinomycetota bacterium
TAGTTGCCCGATTCATCGGGCGTATTGACGTGGGTAGGAGGTGTGGGAATAGTTATCCAGCGCTACAGCTGCAGGGTGTGGGTAAGAGATATGGGCACTACTCTATGAACCACTAACTACTGGCTAATAGTTTTTCTGTCATTCTGAGGGAGCGATAGCGACCGAAGAATCTCAGACCCACATCTTATGCTTACACTTAACTGCAGCACTTTGGCACATTGACACTGGATGACTGCAGCACTACTAAAGACCGCCCCATAAATGGGGCAACTACGGATAATTATTGGGACTGCAGTACATTGGCACATTGGCACGTTGGCACTGACAGAGATCGCCCCATAAATGGGGCAACTACGAATGGATATTGGCACGGTAGAACGTTGGCGCGTCGGGACCGGAGACTGGTTATTTAGGAATGAGTGACGCATAAGTGACACGGGTAAAAATATGCGGCATAACTAACAAGGAGGATGCATTTCTCGCAGCAGAGCTGGGTGCTAACGCCCTTGGGTTTGTTTTTGCCGAGAGCCCACGCAAGATTTCGCCTGATAATGCTGCGAAAATAATATCCGAGTTGCCGCCGTTTGTCATGACGGTGGGCGTTTTCGTAAATCAACCGGCAAGGGATGTAAAGGCGATCGCGGAATACTGCCATCTCGATGCGTTGCAGCTGCATGGGGATGAGACGCGCGCCTACTGCCGTCAATTCCGGCAAAAAGTGATTAAGGCCTTCAGGATGAGGAATTACACAGAGATAGAGGATTGGCTTTTCAAGGAAGATGAGCACGAAGCCACCACCCCGCTAGATCCGGATAGTGGTGTGACGGCGTACTTGGTCGACGCCTATGCCAGGGGCAAGTACGGGGGGACGGGCCTTCACTTAAACTGGGAATTGGTGCGAAATCTTGAATCAAGGAAACCGCTCATCCTTGCTGGAGGATTAAATCACAAGAACGTTGCCCTCGCCGTAAAGGTTGTCAGGCCCTACGCGGTCGACGTGAGCAGCGGAATTGAACTTAAGCCTGGCAAGAAGGATAAGTATGAGCTGCGGAAATTCATGAAGGTAATTAAAGAATGCGGACTGTAAGGCAGCGGTATTTTAGCGGCATCCAGCCGACCGGGGAACTTCATATAGGCAATTATCTTGGGGCGATAAAGAGCTGGATCGAGCTCCAGGATGAATACGAGGGCATATTCGGCATAGTCGATTATCATGCAATAACTGAGCCTTACAACCCAGAAGACATGCCGAAGATGGTCATGGATGCGGCTCTGGATTACCTGGCCGCAGGCCTTGACCCCAATAAGAGCATACTGATGATACAGTCCCTCGTTCCCGAGCATACTGAGATGGCATGGCTTTTAAATACGGTTACCCCTGTGTCCTGGGCCCAAAGGGTCCCAACCTATAAGGAAAAAGCAAGGCAGCTCGATGTAAGCGTGAATATGGGGCTGTTGAGCTATCCGGTCTTAATGGCTGCGGATATAGTCCTTTACAAGAGCAGCATAGTTCCGGTTGGTGAGGATCAATTGCCTCACTTAGAGCTCGCCCGTGAGATAGTGAGGGCGTTTAATGGAAGGTTCGGAGACACCTTCCTGGAGCCGCATGCGTATCTGGGGCGTGGTGCCAGGATAATGTCTCTTACCGAGCCAACTAAGAAGATGAGCAAGAGTCTCGGTCCGCAAAATTATATAGCGCTTGCAGATAAGCCAGATGAAATTCGCAGGAAGATCTCGAGAGCGGTAACGGATATTGGTCCGGGCGGTGGCCCAATGAGCCCCGGTGTAAGAAATTTATTCGAGTTGATGAGCATCTTCTCTTCGGAAGAGACCTATAGCCACTTCAAGCGGCTCTATGATGAAAGGAAGATTCGGTATTCCGATATGAAGCAGAAGCTTGCTGACGATCTAATAAGCGCTCTGGGCCCACTAAGGGAGAGAAGGTTGGCCCTCTCGTTAAGGCCGGAATATGTGCGCGACCTTCTCATTAAGGGTAGTCGCAAGGCCGGGGAAATCGCAAAGCAGACTCTAATCGAAGCTAAAGAAAAAATGGGATTGGCATATTTTTAGGGTCCAGGGATCAGGAACCAGGGTCCAGGGACCGGGGATGTGGGTAGAGTTATCCAGTGTTGCAGTGCTGTAGGGGCGGACCCTGTGTCCGCCCGTAGTTGCCCGATTCATCGGGCGTATCAATGTGAGTCGAGAGTGTGGGTACTACTCTATA
>JACUUO010000258.1 GCA_014859275.1 Actinomycetota bacterium
CATAAAAACCATCCTCATCCTTTTCTACTAGAACTGGGAGAAGAACTTTTTTACCCCCTGTCATTTTCAATCACCATTTTAATATCTCTTTTCCTTCTTAAATATGGTTGCCACGCTTTTTATAAAAGAAAGCCCCAACAACGCCACACCGCAATGAATTGCGGGGCATCCATTTCTGAGCTTCGTTCGGGCATATAATATTTTTATTTTAGGGAGAAGCCAAAACCTTCCCATCCCACAGGACTACTTGCCTTCTTTGTCAGAGTCTTTGGCTTCGTCGACAATTTTGATAAGTAGATTAACTATTGTGATAATTGCTATGACAGTTTGTTCGTTATCTTCTAGCAATCTATGCATACGGGGGTTACGAAAAGTAGCATAGGCTCCTGAGAGTAAGTTACGAACCCCTGTTTGCTCCGCAGGAGTTCCTCCATAGGAAAGAATTCCATGAGTTCCAAAAGCCGCATTAATTAGGTTTTCACCATACTGCTCTGGAGTTGCACCTATCCGTTTTCTGAGCCGATCTTCAAAGAGCGTGAATATTTGCTGTATCGCTGCTTGTGGATTGTTTTTTATGAGTTCCGACGTTATTAGTTTTGCTTGAAGACCGGATAGCGGAGTCGTAGTCTGGATATGGGTTGTAATGGCTGCCACTATGCTATGGATATCCGACTCAAATTCTACTATTCGAGAGTGTAGAGCGTCATGACTGTAGAGTATATCTGATAAGTCAAACTCGGAAAGTAGCCGCTGTATATCTTTAATAGAGTCCAATGCCTGTTGAAATGTACTTTGAAGCGTTTCTGTGGGGTAAAGTTGAGACAATATCCTAATTTCTTCTTCTATAGGCTTAGAGCACTTTGCTAAAAGCTCTTTCATATCCGCTTTTGTAGGGGTGAAATCGGAGTCGTGAGTATCGTCTCCACCTTGGGATAGGTACCAAGAAGTCTCTTCCATCTTAAGGTATAGCCAATGATAATAGCCCCAAAGGCGGTTAATACTCTCTAACGTATCACTTGCTAACGTTGTGTTGCAATACATGTTTTTTCAATCTCCCTGTATATGTTCTAACCTTCCCACCCGGCATTTTATTTTCATTCCTTCTACTTCCTACTTATTTCTTGCTATATTCATCCGCTTAAGTCACATACCCCGTACTTAAGATACGGAGCTAAGATACGGAGCCTGTTCCGTATATGACCTTAATGAGGATATGGGAAAATTATTTAAAAGCTTTTCGATTTTTTAGCTTATTGCTTGCAAAGTAGTTTGTAAACGCTCTTTTTTAAAAAGAAAGGAAGTTAGCTTAACGCCTCCTTTAGCGCCTCCACGAGCAATCGACCTGCCTTTTGCATGATCGGTCGTTCGGGCCCCATGAAGGCGACGCACTCGTTGTCATGCATCTGCCCGATCTGTTCCTCAAGTGATTTCATATCCTTGTATGACAGCCCCACCAGCTTCGCTGCAACCTTTGATGCTGACCCGCAGGGTGTGTCTCTGATAACCCTAACTTGCTCGATAACCTTCTTTCTCGTATCAACGCTCAATTCAAGTTGTGGTTTCCCGAAACATTCGGCAAAGGACTTTACCGCTTCATTCTCGCTCGTCTCCAATGAGCAGAGCGGTTCCGGAAATTCGATATGGATATTCTTCTTCGCGAGCTCGGTTTCAATTGAATATTTACCCTCAGGTATCAAGTTCGGATCCTCAACAGGCCAGAGAACAGCCTTTGCTCCCGTCTTTTCCGCGATGATCGGTACAAGATCGCCTGCCTTGGGGAGTATTCCAAGCACCAGGAGAAGATCACACTCGCCGACTGGCAGGTCTCTTGGGATATCTTTCTCTGGCTCGTCAAGCGACACGGACTCGACTTTAAGGTCGTAGATGCTCACAATCCGATCTGCAAATCCCGCCTTAATCAGATGATCTATGACGAGCTCCCCAAACGACCCATGATACAGTATATAGATTCTATTCATATCTATTACTACAAATTTAGATTTTTAGTCGTATTTCAAGATCGATTAAAATTATAAAAATATCCTAGGGGAAACACCTCCAGCATGTTGGATGTAGAGGAGGTGAATCCCAATGGGAAAAAATACAGTTTGACGGAGATAAAAAGCTATCGGTTGGTAAGGCTTCATCCCGAAAGTCAATATAGATCGAGGTACATTAGGCATCTTATCCTCAG
>JACUUO010000061.1 GCA_014859275.1 Actinomycetota bacterium
TCGGCAAGGGACTTGCATATACCCTTATATTGCTGGGGATTTTTGGAATCGTTGTCTACAACATTGGCTTTGCATGGTTCATATTCTTAGGGTGGATTCTCCTTCAGGCGGCAAATTCTGGATACCAGCGGGTCATCTACCGTGAGGCCCTTGAGGGCATAAAGGTAGGCCAAGCAATGACGCAGAATCCGGAGACTGTTAATCCGGACATTAGTATTGAGGAGATGGTTAAAGAGCACTTCATGCAGCATCACTGGATCGCCTATCCAGTCGTCGAAAACGGGGACGTTAGAGGTGTGATAACTATCAAAAGCATAGAGGGCCTTCCAAGAAGAAGCTGGAAGAGAAAGCGGGTTCGCGACGTCATGCGGCCGTTGTCCCTCGATATCGTAACCCGGCCTGAGACAGACATCCCTGATATCCTTTCCAAGCTTAACACCAAGGCGGAAGGGCGGATGCTGGTTATGAAGGGCGGTCGCCTGGTAGGCATATTAACCAAATTAGACGTAAGCAAGGCTATAGTGAGGCGGCTCCAATCGGAGAGAGAAACAAGAAGGCCTGCGGCTTAAGCAAACCTATTAATACCATGCGCTCGGCCTGATGGCAAGCTACGTCGGGTCCATTGGGTCGAGCGCTATATCTTTCCGTGCGCATTGACCTCAAGCACGGCATTTCCCTGGGAGATGGCAAGCGCATCTCTATAGGCTCGCTCATGCCTACTGATAAACTCCTCTTCATTGTATTCTTGAGCCACAAGGCGGCGACAGGCAGATCGATCAATGCTGCCGATTTTTTCTACCGCTTCAATCATGCCCTCCTCGTCCTCGACGATGTAACCAGTCCGGCCGTGCTCTATCACCTCCGGCACTGAGCCGTTCCGTATAGCGATAACCGGCGTGCCACAGGCCATCGACTCGATCATCACTAAACCAAAGGGCTCGGGCCATTGAATTGGAAAGAGCACACACTCCGCTTTTCTATAGAGCTCTAGTTTAACTGCTTGATCAACCTCGCCGTAATATTCGATTTTCCCTCCCAGATAAGGCCTTATCTTATCATCAAAGTAATCCTTCTCATGTTCTTCGCTGGATTTTCCTACCATGATTAGTTTTCTCCCCAGCCTTCTGGCGATAGAGACGGCGATGTGCGCGCCCTTCTCCTCGTTCATCCGGCCCACAAAGAGCAAGTAGCCATCACTTGATTCTGAGAAGGGATAATCATCTATTTTGATAGCATTTGGGATGGTTGCCAGGAAATCGAGCCCGGCATAGCTATTTCGTTGGGCTTTGCTGATAGCTATAAAAAGGAGGTCCGAAGCGACCGATGAAAAAAAGCTTACACTCTGCTTGTCGGCTGGACCATGCAGCGTAGAGATTACCGGTTTATTAAAAAGCCTGCTTGTGAGCGCGCCCAGGAGGCGGCTGCTGTAGCCGTTGTGATCGTGAACGATGTCGAACTCACGTACACGCTCGTATGCCGTAAGAGCATGCAGGTTCTCGAGGAAGATGTTTTCTTTAAGCCTTTTATGGGGAGCTTCCCCGAAAGCCGAGATAAGTCGCGCTTGGGTAATTGAATCCCCAGATGCAAAAAGCGTAACCGAGTGCTGCCTACGACATAGCCCCTCAGTCAACAGGGAAACGATCATTTCAATGCCCCCATAACCCGGTGGCGGAACCGGGAACCAGGGGGGTGAAATAATTGCTATTTTGAGCTTCTGCGAACTAATCTCCTCCATCACCGATAGAATACCCATAATGGGCAATAAATAACTTGTTTGCCCTGATATTCCTTGATTTAATGATTACGCCATTCGTAACTGGCTTTTGACTTAAAAAGTGGTATAATATACCCGCAATCGGGATGTAGCGCAGCTTGGTTAGCGCGCCGTGTTCGGGACGCGGAGGTCGGAGGTTCAAATCCTCTCATCCCGACCCTAGACCCCCAGGTAACTGGGGGTCTTATTTTTTCTCAAGGGACTTTTATGCAGGATCTATCACTCGATTGGTTAGGTTCTGGCCATCTATCGGTTTACCCTTAGTATTTGTAAAGACAAGATCGTACTTGTTCTCTTGCAAAAGTAGGACCTGCATTGCCTGATGGATCTTTAGCTCCTGGACCAGCGTATCGGGGATAGCCACAGCTCGCCTAGAAGTCTCAGCCTTAGGATCGTAGAATTTGCCCTGCTGCATCCTGCTGCATAGTTGTAGAATATGAGCAAACGTCCGTGCGTCCAGCTAAGGCTGGCATGTTGAATGGGAGGTGAGGCCCATCGGGGCAAAAGCCACAAGCCCCGTAGCTTGAATACTGAAATGTGGATGAGACGGTTGACCCACTCCGGCGGGGCGGTAGCGGTGGCACGAGGAGGCAGGGATGAAATGATAAACCATTCGATAGGCACCATAACCCTTGATATGAAGTGTGCGGGAAAGCCCGGTGCGGGAAAACCGCACGCCCAAGTTTGATGTGGCGGGGCTGGAAACGTAACATGGTTGAAATATTGTGGCACCGCCGGGAAACTAGGCGGAAACGGAGAAAACAAACCTCAACCTAAAGAGGCGCGCCAGCCTTCGACCCTACCACTGGCCAGACAATCAAATTAAATTCTAATCAAAGTGCTAGTCGCAGTTTTAATGCAACCTCATTCAGTTTCTTGTCAAAAGTCCAGATTGGAACCTGGGTCAAGAGAGTCGATGCAAGTAAATGCATATCTATATATCCTAGGCCTAATCCCATGAGGCGATAATTTTCTATGAACTGCATCACTTCGTCATGTCTTGCTTGTGTTACCCTAGGAAGTGCCTTGAGAAGCGAGAGTATTTCAGATCTGTTTTTAATGTTTCCGCACGCAAGTTCACCAATGATAAACGGGTGACAAACGACATTGCTGTCGTTCAATAGCGTTTCAAGCCCGGTATTTCCTTGATGCAGGTGTGCTACCCACACCGAAGTATCAACAAGAACCATTTATCTGCTCGCTAGTCTTCTACGCGATATCGCATCCAAGTGTTTTTCAGTTCCACCCAACCTAGCGAGCCTCTTGCTACTTTCCCTCGCAATCAATGCTTCCAGACCAAGTTTAACCAGGGATGTCTTCTCTTTAATCCCAGTCAGTTCTTCTGCTTTCGCCAGCAATTCGTCATCGATGTTTAATGTCGTTCTCATAACCCCTCCTAATACCCGATGATATGCATAATGATGCATATGTGTCAAGTCGGTGTGCTCGAATGAATACGAGTTGAATAAGTGCCCCTCTGCCTCCTCAATAAGCAGTATTCCTTCTCCATCGCTTTAACATACCAAGCATCATTAGAGAAAGGACTCGTTCAATCTCATACTTTCCAGACGAGCTTAACTTTTTATGATAATAATAGTTCTGGTGGGCTTCCTTGACCTTCGTCCAAAAAGATACAGGGAAGGGAGCTTCTCCTTTCTACCCAAAGTTTTTCTTTCTATCCTAACTTAAAGAATCGATTATTTTAAATTAAATCAAGGGATTATTAACGTAGTTATTTGAGGCAAGTAAATAAGTGATGGTAACATTGCAGTCCTCTCCTGCTGTCGCATACAGCACACCCGGCTCTGTTTTTGACATAAAAGGCATAATGGAAAAAGAAGGAAGGCCCTTCTTTTGCTTTGCTATCAAAGAGATTTTGTCGTAAGGCATAAAGCCCTTTACACCGAAGCCAACCTGCAATTTAATACCGTTATCAAGAATAACATGGCCTCCTCTTGCTATGCTCAAGTAAATACCGGTTATATAGGTTATTGCCCAGAGATTAAGGATGATGAGCAATGCTTTCCAAAACAGGTATTTACTGGGAATAGCTATCTCAATAACGGCAGTTTCTATTATAGAAAGGAATACAATCACCAGCAGAAGGATTCTAGTAGTTTCTCGTTTAGTCAAGAACTGTTCGCACTGTAATTCCTTACGTCTTGCAAGAAATCTGAATATTGTATTGTATATTCTAAGCTCCATAACCAAAACCTTAGCAGCAAAGGCTGGGATTGCTGTTGAGAGGGATTGCTCCAAGGCGTCGAGGCGTGCGGCACCATCGGCACGCAGCACGTAAAACGCTTTTCTTACTTTATTGACGCGAATTAATACAAAAGCTAGAACTATTATTTCGATTATGCTCACAAGAACGATTGCGGTTTGAGAAGTCCCAAAGTGGTTCATAATTATTACCTCATCTATCGCTTGGCTCTGAGTCCTCTAGATAATCACGTAACAACGCAAAGAATTTCTCGTGAGCTGGAGATAAGCTTGAAAGCAGCATTTCTTCCATTACTCGCTCAACAGGGTTATTAGGCTCAGGTTGCTGTTCACGGATATCTGCAAGCCACGGGATATCTTTAAAGGTACGAGCGAACTCCTGAGCCAATTGCTCGATTACAGCGGAATCTTCAGGGGCTCCCGCCAGGGCCGCAATGCGCTCCTCAATTGCAACTAGCTGCTGAAACTGGTCTGGGTGCGCGGCAAACTTCTGAGCCGCCTTTTTAATTGAGTCTTGATAAGCATTACCCCAGTTAAACCCGTCAAGAACAGCATACAGTTTTTTCTCTTGCTCTAGTAGCTCAGGGCGAATATTCGCTATGTGCTCACCTAATTGTTCTTTGACCATCCTTAAGGTCGGTGGCTCATCAAGAGGCTCGTTAAGCATATTAAGGCCATCTTCGTTGAGAAGCTTCTCAAATTTTGCCTTTCGCTCTTCCAACGCCTTTATTTGCAAAGAAATCTCCGCCCTTAGTGATTCCAGTACAGCCCAAAGCGATTTTTCAGCTAATTGCCGCCGAGAATTGCTTTGATCTGGCTAAGCGATAATCCTAATGAATTTGAGGATAAGGAGTGGCTAGGTATGGCCTAAATCGTTATAGTAGTATCATCAAATTAAACAGGAGTATATATTGAATCAAGTTATTGCAGTAACTGATCTAGTGCGAAAATATTCTTTAGGAGAAGTGCTGGTTATAGCACTTAACGGTGTATCCATCTCTATTGAGCGGGGAGAGTTCGTAAGCATTATGGGCGCTTCTGGCTCAGGTAAGTCCACCCTTCTAAATCTAATCGGCGGCTTAGACCGCTTCGATTCCGGCAAGATTATGGTTGATGGGCTCGATATCACATCTCTTGATGAAAACCAGCTTGCTAAATATCGTCGTGAAAAAATTGGCTTCATCTTTCAATCCTACAATCTTATCCCAACCTTAACCGCTCTTCAAAACGTCGAGCTGCCGCTTGTATTTTCAGGCACTCCGAAAAAGGATCGCCTTTTGCGAGCAGAGGATATATTACGTACTGTTGGCCTCGAGAAGAGGATGGGCCACCGGCCTACCGAGATGAGCGGTGGTGAGCAGCAGAGAGTGGCTATTGCTAGGGCGCTTATAAACAAACCATCTATAATTCTCGGTGATGAGCCGACCGGCAACTTAGATAGTAAAACCGGCGAGGAAATAATGGAGCTCCTTACTTGGCTAAACAAGAAAGATGGCTTAACCATTATCATGGTAACCCATGATCCAGAGAAAGCACGTTACGCAGATAGGGTAATCCAGATTAAAGATGGCAGGATTGTAGGCTAGCACTCTGTCAATCATACTATGAATTGTCATTGCGAGCCGTAAGGCGAAGCAATCTCCGGAGATTGCCACGTCGCCCTAAGGGGCTCCTCGCAATGACACCCATCAATGCAAGGCTGACAGAGTACTAGGTTGAGGAATTATTGCTTATTTACAGTTGGAGGTGTGGAGTGGTTCAAAGAATAATTGCTTTTATCGTGTTTTTATCGTTACTACTCATCGCTATGCCGGCACATGCGGCAGGGCCGGTAATTTTAGTTAGCGCAACTACCGACCCAATCAATGTTTCTCCCGGGGATGATTTCACTCTAAAGTTAAAGGTTAAAAATGATGGCAGCTCTAAGGCCAGTAACCTAATCGTAACTTTAGATATAAATAATGTTAGTATTTCCGAGACGGCCGCTCCTTCTCAGCAGCAACAGGATACACCTACAAACTCACCTATATCCGTTGTTGGGCAGAGCAACGTGCGCTATCTGGGATCGGTTGCGAAAGGAGCCGAGAAAGAGACGGCATTTAGGATGATCTCCGATGGGTCTGCGCGCTCTGGCACGTACAATCTCAACGTAAGGCTTGACTATGACAGCGCAAGAGCACAAAACCAGGTGATTGGCATAGTGCTTATCAGAAAGGCCGACTTGAGAATTACGCAAGTATCTATCCCAAACACCGTTGAGGCTGGCAAAAGTTTTAAGTTCACGGCAGATATCGTTAATGCCGGAAATTACCCGACAAATGGCGTTTCCGCTGAGCTTTTCTGCGATGGGGTCGAGATCAAATCACCCAATTATTTTATCGGTACACTGGAAGCATCAGATGCCGATACCTATGAGACCATGATTAAGCCTCTTAGGCCAGGCGATAAGGATTTAAAACTTAAAATCAGCTATATTGATGATTTCAACCGCCTGCAATCGGTGGTGAAAGACTTTAAGGTGAAGGTAGAACAGAAGACAAACCTCCCGGCAAAAGAGAAACGGCCGAATGGATTCCTTGCAAAAATAACCAAATTCTTCAAAGCGCTTCTTGGCCTCGGAGGAGATAGCGAGTAATCAATGAGCAGTTCCGACCTGGTTTCCTTTGTTCTTGTAAACTTAAAAAGAATGAAGCTCAGGGCATCTCTTACCATCCTGGGTGTTGTTGTAGGAACGACTGCAATTGTTGCTATGGTTGCCTTAGGCATAGGGCTTCAGGAAAGTTTCTCAAGCCAATTCCTCTCTATCGGCTCATTAAATGATCTAACGGTGCTCCCTGGAAATCCAAATAAAGGAGGACCTTTTTCAGCACAAATAAAGGAGGTACGCCTTGATGATAAACTAATCCGAGAGATATCCAGCCTGGATGGCGTAAAATCGGTTATCCCGCAGGTCGATATAGGAAACGTCTCGGTCAAAGTCCAGAACTATAAGGCCACCTCTATTAGAATCCAGGGGTTTAGCATAAAAAGCCCCGTTGAGATATCAAAAGGGCGATTGCCAAGAAGAGATGATAGTAAGTCGATTATTATATCCGGCAAGTTTGGTAGCTCACTTGAGGGCAAGGATGAGGTACCGGTCTCATCCTTCATGAATAAGCAGGCTTTGCTTAAAGTCTCAAGAATAACTGAAGACGGCTCTGAAGAGATGCGCCGCATTCGCGTGCACGTTGTCGGGATTGCGAAAGAAAAAGGAACGTTAGAGGATTATGAAAACATGTACATGCCGGTTGAATTAGCTGAAGATATCTGGCTATGGCAGCAGGATGCGCCTAACCTTATCAAGAAAGAAGGCTACAATTCGCTAAAAGTAACCGTTGTGTCACCAGCAGAAGCGGATTCGGTGCAGAAAAAACTTGAAGGGATGAACCTCTTTGTTTTTTCGATGAAGCAGATTCTTGATAGCTTAAACACATTCTTTAGGGTAATACAGGCTGTTCTCGGCGCTATCGGAGCAGTTGCGCTTCTCGTGGCATCAATCGGTATTGTAAACACGATGATTATGTCTATCTATGAGCGTACGCGGGAGATCGGTATCATGAAGGCCACCGGTGCAAGTAACAAAGATATAATCAAGATATTCCTGAGTGAGGCGAGCGTGATCGGTCTTGCTGGGGGCGTTTGCGGTACATTCTTAGGTTGGTTATTATCAAAGATACTAAGCGCTCTGGCGGCATTTTATCTTAGTAGTTCCGGTGGAGGGGGTGAGAGCCCAATCTCTTTTATCGTACCCGTCTGGCTTGCAGTGTTTGCAATTGCTTTTGCTACTTGTATTGGTTTAATAGCCGGGGTTTATCCTGCTCTTAGAGCTGCAAGATTAAATCCTCTTGTTGCTCTCAGGCACGAGTAAATACATCATCAACGAGTAGGTTATTTAAAGAAAATGAGCTTGAGGCTTAGTTTTATTCTGTCTACTGGAGAGCGCTACTAGTTTATTAAGGGAGGTTACATATGGAAGCTATTAAAAATCTTGTGCATGTTGCTGTGAGACCGTCTAAATCATTTGAGTGGGTTAGGGAAAATCCGAATTGGTGGACACCGCTTATCTTGCTTGTAATCACACTAGTGGTTTTCACTGCGATAAGCGCCCCTCTGGCTATGGAGCTTGGACAAAAAGAGATGCTAAAAAGATCGGCTGATATGTCTCCTGGGGAGTTAGCCCAGGCAAAACAGATAATGGGATCTCCTATCTTCATAGTAATGGCGATGATTTCCGCCGTTATCGCTCTTGCCTTTGCAGTGCTTATACAATCCAGTCTTTTGCATCTCGGCGCTTCCGCGTTTGGCGGGAGGGCCAGTTTTGCCGTTGGCGTTGCGACTGTTGTATACGCCCAGGTTCCAATCATCCTTCAGCAGATCATTCAATCTATATACATGTCTGCAAGTGGAAATATTATAAAGCCCGGCCTCTCAACGATTCTTCCAGGCTCAAAAGCATCGCCTGCGCTTACTGCTCTCCTGGGCCGCATAGATATCTTTAGCATATGGTCGATTATCCTTCTTATTATAGGGTTTTCCATCACATATAAGATATCCAAAGGTAAGGCAGCAACAATTGCTATCGGCTACTGGTCGATTGCTACAATTTTTGCTGTTACGCTTGCTGCAATAGGTGGTGCCTTTACGCCTCCTGCATAACTTTCAGGGATGCTTTTTATGCATAGGAGCATCCCTAAATTACAGCTAGAGTGCGCAACGGACTGGAAAATGGCTTTAAGAAGGATTGAGAGATGTCTTCGAAGCTAATTATTAAGGCTGGTGAGTGGTGCTGGGATGCGACCGCCGCGGCGCACGAAGTCCTTGGATGAGAAGCGGCTGACCGGCATGACCGGTGCGCTCCCCAGCAGGTCGCCAAAGATGACACTCTCGCCTGCGTCCTTGCCTGGGGCGGGGATTAGCCGTACCCCCGCGGCTTTGTGGTTGATGACGGCGATTGCCATCTGGTCGGCGATGATCCCGGCTATCGTCTCAACCGGGGTGTCACCCGGGATGACGATCATGTCAAGTCCGACCGAGCAGACTGCGGTCATCGCCTCAAGCTTCTCGATGCTCAGGGCTCCTACTGCCGCGGCCTCCGCCATCGCCGAGTCCTCGCTTACGGGGATAAATGCGCCCGATAGCCCACCCGTCGATGAGGTCGCCATCGCACCGCCTTTCTTAACGGCGTCGTTGAGGAGCGCTAGCGCTGCCGTCGACCCTGGTGCGCCACAGCGCTCGATCCCCATCACCTCGATAATCTGGGCAACGCTGTCTCCTGGCGTCGGGGTTGGTGCGAGTGAGAGATCCACTACCCCCGGTGTTGCGTTAAGGAGCGCCGCGGATTCCCTTCCGATGAGCTCGCCCATTCTAGTGATCTTAAAGGCGGTCTGCTTTATAATCTCCGAGACCTTCATGAGGTCAGCATCCGGATACTTCTCGAGGGTCGCCCGGACGACTCCCGGCCCACTTATCCCGACGTTGATCACCCGATCGGGCTCACCGAAGCCGTGGTATGCCCCGGCCATGAATGGATTATCCTCCGGGATGTTGGCGAACACGACGAGCTTGCCGCAGCCGATACCGTCCCGATCCCTGGTCAACTCAGCGGTCTCCTTAATGGCCTCAGCCATCTTTAACACCGCATTCATGTTTATCCCGGATTTGCTCGAAGCGACGTTAACCGACGAGCAGAGCCGCTCCGTCCGCGAGAGCGCCCGCGGGATCGAATCGATGAGGCGGGTATCGCCGAGGGTCTCTCCCTTGTGGACGAGCGCGGAGAACCCGCCGATAAAGTCGATACCGATCTCCCGTGCGGCCCTATCGAGCACCTCGGCAACCGGCATGTAATCCTCTAAATCACTTGTCTCTGCGATCACCGATATGGCGGAGACAGCGACCCTTTTGTTTACAATCGGAATGCCGTATTTTTTCTGCAACGATTCGGCAACCCCAACTAGATTTCCTGCTGCCTCGGTAATTTTTCGGTAGATTTTATGTTGCAGCCTATCTCCATCGGTGTCGATGCAATCGCGCAGGCTAAGGCCCATCGTAACCGTTCTTATATCGAGCCTCTGTTCCTGGATCATCCCGATGGTTTCTTTTATTTCTTCTGGGTTGATAAGCATCCTTTTGCCTCCTACAGCCTGTGCATATAGCGGAAGATATCCTCATGTTGGACCGTAACTTTTACGCCGAGTTCCTCCGCGACGCTATCCAGTTTATCCTGAAGGGTGGGGATGGAGATAGTATCCTCATCGAGGGTCACCAACATTATCATAGTGAAGAAGTCCTGCATGATCGTTTGGCTGATATCTTCGATATTGACGTTGTTTTCGGCAAGCACCCGGCTTACACCGGCAACGATGCCGACGCGGTCCTTGCCGAGGACCGTCACAATCGCCCTGCTCCTCATAATTCCTCCATTGCTGTTTGGCTGTTCTTAAGTATAGAATACTTTGATTTGCTAGGAAATATTATAACCCTCATGGGTTTTGCGGCCTCCACAAGCTTCATTTTAAACCCACGGCGTTATATGATTATTTCGGTGGGATACATGGTTGATATAGTTGAGATCACAATCGGCGATGTAGTGAAGTTAAAAAAGCAACATCCCTGCGGCTCAAACGAGTGGGAGGTAACAAAGCTTGGGATGGATATTGGGCTTCGGTGCTTAGGGTGCGGGCGTAAGGTCCGCTTGATGAGATATGATTTCGATCGCAGGTTCAGGGGGTATATAAGGCGTTGTAGTGAGCAGGAGGGTGGAGAACCGGGCTCGGGCAAGAGCTAAGCTAATAGCCATCCAGTAATCATAACCCATCGTAGCTCAGCCCTCTAGGGCTGATTTCGAGAGGATATATTCTCTAGCTTCATACTGTGCATCAGGGCTAAAGCCCTGAGCTACGATGGATTGACTATAAACAGTTAACAGCTGTAGTAACATGGTCTACTAAATTACGTTCACGGGGATTGTATGGAAGTAGGTATAATCGGTCTTCCCAACGCGGGAAAATCAACAGTCTTTAACGCAATAACCAGGGCGGGTGCCGAAGTTGCCGGGTACCCGTTTACCACCATTGAATCGAATATGGGGATAGCTGCCGTTCCTGACGAGCGGCTCTATAAGATCGCCGAAGTGGTCGGCTGCAAGAAGACTATACCGGCAACGGTGAAATTTATCGACATCGCCGGCCTCGTCCGTGGTGCGAGTCGCGGCGAGGGCCTTGGCAACCAGTTCTTGGGATACATCCGAAACGTCGATGCCATCGTCCACGTGGTGCGCTGCTTTTCCGACGAGAACATTCCGCACGTCTACGGTGCGGTCGATCCGAAAGAGGATATCGAGACGATAAATCTCGAGCTTGCCCTTGCTGATATAGCGACGGTAGATAGATTAATTGATAAGGCCCAGGGCAGGGCCAAATCTGGGGACAAGGACACCAAGTCCACTCTGGCAACCCTTGCAAAGGTGAAATCGGCACTGCAGGAGGGCACCCCTATGCGGCTTCTGGGGCTATCAGGGGACGAACGGGCTGCTCTTGCCGGAGCTAGTTTGTTAACTGATAAACCTGTGATCTACGTTGCAAACGTTTCGGAGGATTTCTCTGAAGCGGACAGGGCGTGCTTTAGTAAAGTCGCCGCTATAGCAGAGGCTGAGGGGGCGGATGCAGTTGAGATATCCGCGAAGGTGGAGTCAGAAATTGCCGAGCTCCCGAGTGAGGAAGCCGAGGAATTCATCAGGGATCTGGGCCTCGAAGAGCCGGGTCTCAACAAGGTCATCAGGGCGGCGTTTCATCTATTAAACCTCATCACCTTCTTTACCACCGAATCAGGCGAGTGCCGGGCCTGGCAGATCAAAAAGGGCACCAGGGCACCCCAGGCGGCCGGCAAAATTCATACTGATATGGAGCGCGGCTTTATAAAAGCCGAGGTTATCAACTGGGCTAATCTACTCGAGGAAGGCTCTTTTCATGCTGCCCGTGAACACGGCCACGTGCGCCTCGAGGGCAAGGATTACATCGTCCAGGATGGCGATGTCATACTGTTCAGGTTTAGTGGGGGACGTTCGTAAATTGCGCAAAATACCGTCCATATTACTACCTAAACCTACCTAAACGGCAACATCTGGCTATCGAGTTCTCCACGTCTTAGACGTAAAGTTGAGCGAACAGCCGCAGCCGTAACATTCAGTGCATTCGCAAGAATAGCTGTTGCTATTCCTAGACGGCGAACGCCATACCAGATAACTACCGCCCGAGCCCTCACCACTTCTTTGCGTTTTGAGCCAGAACAAAGATCATTAGTGCTAAGGCTAAAGATACTGGCCGCAGTAGATATTAGTTCTTCAAGCGATACGTGGGCCGTCTGCTTTGACGTGGTATGCTCAAGATTGGCAAGTACTTGCGAAACGAAATCACCGCTTCCTAAGATACGCTCATCATAGGCTGTGGGCTGTGCGGCAGGATTTGCAAGGTGCGCTGGGTCTGTGCTTCGTCTTAATCCACCACCGTCAAGATCGGCTTTGTGTTGCTCCTTAATGCCGCTATACATAAACCGCACAAGAGCCTCCCTGGCAACTGTAGTGCGACTCCCAAATAATGTAAGGATTTCATCCGCTGCATACCAGGGCAAGTTATAAGATCCTATAAGTGCTGCATGGCCTGTGTATGGCCATATCTGAAGTGTGGCAAGACTAGAAAGAACTTTTCCCCGCAGCGGGTTTAAGTGGATATAGCGGAGAAGCTCACGCATATACCTATCCTCGTCTACCACGATTGACTTGTACCTATTTTGAAAAAGATGCCCACATCGCTTGTAGCGGCGGTTGAAGTAGATGGCATAACCGGTAAGAAGCCGTCTCATCAATGTAGAAAGCGGCATTGCGAGAGAGCGAACAAGTAAGTGCGCATGATTGGGCATGAGTGCAAAGGCATAGATACGATTATTCTTGCCACCTGTATTCTGTGCCAGTCGCGCTACAAAGTGATCGTAATCGTTATTATCGATGAAAATATTGCGCTGCTCGATACCCCGAACGATAATATGATGCAAAAGTCCTGGCGCATCAAGGCGTCTTCCTCGTGGCATAGCATAAGACTAGCGCTTGCTATAGCACATGTCAAGCATCTGCGCTTATGTGCTTTTAAGTTTTATTTAAATCTAGCGCTAAGCACTAGCGTAGCGCTTTTGGAAACGATTCTTTCGCAAATTACGAACGTCCCCCGAAACC
>JACUUO010000259.1 GCA_014859275.1 Actinomycetota bacterium
ACCGATGCCACTGTACCCGAGTGATGCTTTAATCAGAACTGAGGGGTAGGATGCGGGCTTCAACACTTAGTTAAGGGCCTGTTTGA
The DNA here is from genome assembly GCA_014859275.1 of Actinomycetota bacterium. GTDB lineage: Bacteria > Actinomycetota > Aquicultoria > Aquicultorales > Aquicultoraceae > Kmv33. The sequence continues at coordinate 87 of JACUUO010000259.1, forward strand.
TTACGAGCATACCTGGGCATAGATTAGGGCACTATGTAAAGGTAATTAGGCATTAGAAGAGGTACCCAGTATTTAAAATCGGGTTTGCAGTGGCTCGATAAGTAATTACGACTGGGAACATTGTTAAGTTTGCGATTTGATTAACAGTATGTTTTAAGAGCTATGGCTTAGGGATCTATGGATAGGAATATTCCTAGTATCTTTAAGCAAAGTAGCGTTATATCGGTGCTGGTTATTGGGTTGGGCTTGAAATGCAGAAGGTGCATCCATGCCACTGGCGTGAATGATTGTGTGCGACTCGTTGGATTTAAAAAGAAGAGGGGTAATTAAGTTGACTCATGAGAAGAGAGATACGCTGGTAATAGTAGGCATCATTATAGCGACAGTAATTGTTGGATACTTCTATGCTCTATTGGGGAGCTCCGAAGCTATCATCCGCTGGTAGTGAATGTACAGATGCTTCTGATGTAGATTCTGGTGATTGCTTTACTGCGGATTCAGTCTTGTAACGCATAATATAGTGAGAAACATGCGATCATCTGAATAGAGACCGTAGTTATTGAAGGTTTCGTTAATTTAAACGAAACCTTCTAATCGTTATTCGTGCATAGCAAGGAATGCTCATTTGATCTCTAATACTCGATTGGCTGCTATACTAATGACCACCTGCAGAAATAAACCCTGATGCTGCACTTACCAGAACTACCACCTCAAGCAAAGCCAGAACCGCGTAAATGGTATCTCTCTTACGAAGAAGCGTTGGCACTATTGCCAGGTAGCAGACGACGGTTATGCCAGCCAAAAAGGCAATTGGGAAGAGATTAATGAAATCGCCATAATTATACATCCCAAGCCAGCTCCAACCATCCGAGATATTGACTACCTTGAGGTATTGTTTGGACTTCATGCCCCAGTAGTTCGAAACCTCGCCGACCGGTATTTTTGGAGCTATTATGCCGGCGACGTATAAAATAAAGGAGATAATAATACCTGCAAGGCCTATCTTCATGCTAATATCGAGGATATTGGCATATATGAGCTGCTCTTCAGTAGCATGCGATTCTTTCTTATGGGCAGAAGCGGCGGTGTCCTGTTTTTTGGTGACCTGTACCGTTTCTGCTGGTAGTTTATCCATCTTTTCTCCTTTGGTTCAGTAATGCCTGTTCTTACTAGATTCCTAATCCCTTAAGTATTGCCCTAAGACCTGAGAAGGCAAGAAGAACAATAACGATGTACTTAATCGAAGCTGGCCTCGCTCTAGCCAGAAGTTTTACCCCAATAAATGAACCGAGCATGATCCCAATTACAGAAGGGACGATGATCATCGGTATAACTGCGCCGCTATTTATGTAAATCCACGCTGCAGATGTATCCGTTATAGAGAGAAGGAACTTGCTTGTTGCGACAGAGACTTTAAGTGGGGCGCCCATCAAAAGATTCAAGACAGGCACGTTTGCCCATCCAGCGCCGAGGCCGAACATCCCGGCCATTATGCCGATAAAAATAAATGTAAAGAGGCCCTGGGGGGTTCTGTGAATCTTCCAGTTGACATCCTTTCCTGTCGATGTCTCATGGTAGATACCGGTTATCCTGAGGGCTGTCGATAGGTTATCTGCTGTCTTAACCTCCGGAAACTCGGACTTTTTAGCCATGAGCATTATAACAACGATTGCAAGGATTGCCACGCCCAGGCTGATCTGAACGATATTCTCGGGTAGCCGAAGTCCGATCAATGCGCCCACTATGGCGCCCGAAGAGGCAATTAAAGCAACCGGTATAGCCAAGCGAAGGTCTGCCATGCCTTTCTTAAGGAGACCGGGTCCTGCAGCCAGCGCTCCCGATAGTGCTACGAGCAGACCTGCTGCCCTTACGAAATCCATATTAAATGGGAAGAAGCCACCGACGATAGGGGTGAAGAGGACGCCTCCTCCGACACCTGCGAGTACTGCTACTATGCCCATAAAGAAAGTAACAATAAATAATATTGCAGGCCAAGCCCACCATTGGAGCTCTGAATGGGAGACTTCCTTTGTCGGAGCCTCAGAGGCTAATACAGGTCCTGCTGTGAGCAATAGCAACGCAAAGATTATTAAA
>JACUUO010000062.1 GCA_014859275.1 Actinomycetota bacterium
GCATTTCTTAGGCTCGAATCACGACCGTACCTTAGCCAATTAAGCATTTCACGGTCGTGGTAGCGCCCAGACTCATGAGCTAGCCAAGCATTAAAACAAAACCAATGGAAAACAAACTTAGAAAAAATATCATTCTCTGCTTCCGCCTTACCATGCCAATTAATGATTAAGGTTCTAATCTGGTCAGTTCTCACCGTCTTCTCCTATCCTCTTGCCAGTACCTCAATTAGCTCGGCGATGATTTGGAGTTCACCTTCTTCGATATCTGTGAGGATGATGGGATCGTAAGTTGGGTTTTTGGGTTTGAGGTGGATTTGGGTGTGTTGCCAGTTGCCGAGTTGGTCGTATTCTTTTTTACTGTGGTATTGCTTTACGGTGTAGCTGCCGCCGTTTTCTGGGTCGTGGATTGAGTTGTGTTGGGCAAGGACGATTTTGCCTTCACGAGTGCCAGTTACGGGGCTTGAAAAGAGGCAGTATGAGCCGTTTGGGATTAGTGGTTCCATGGAATGTCCGACTACCTGGGCTACGAACATGCCTTCGGTTAGTTTTCGGGCGACGCTTGGCAATTCTACCCAGCCTTCAGGCTCGACTTGCTGGACCTCGCTGAAGCCGCCGGCTGCGGCTTGTAGTGAGTACAGCGGTACGTATTTTTGGTATTTCTCTTGTTCCAATGGGTTTTCGATAAGGCGGAATGGTAGCACCTGGCCGCCGTCTGCTGCGATTTCGCCCGTTGCTTTTCTTGGCGGGTGGGCCACGTGTGGGTCGGCGGGTGGTGGGTCGAGTATTGTTTGGTATGGTTGGCCGGTTTTTATGGCCTCGGCCATGGCGTCGTATATTTCAAGAATAACTCGTTTGGTGCGATATTCCTTATATGCAGCCTCGTCTTTTCGTTTTACGATCGGGAAGGTTTCCATTATGTAATCGACATCATCGCGCTCAATACCGTAGAGATGGAAGTATGCGGCATCCAGCTCGCAGCGGAGCAGGAACCGGCGCTCTTCATCCCAACGGAATGGCGGGCCGGAATGGCCAAGGTTGCTGGCGAACCCTTCTAGCCCCCATGTGGTGTATAGTAATTCTATGGCGTGAGGTAACAGCCAGCGTTTAAGCTCTCTTTCATTTAGCCACAAGTCCTTTGTTCTATAGGCTGAAGGCAATAAGACCGGTAACTGATTTAGATATCCATATGTGAGGTGTGTTCCACCAACTTTCTGTCTTGATGTAAAATCAAACGCTAAGCTGGAGAGATTTGATATTAGTAAAGCGATTAATGTAACATCCTCTACTTTTATAAGCATTAATGGGCAAGTATGGCCAACCCCAACCCTCGGCAAAATACCAGCAATAACCGTGCGTTCGTTTGTGGTATTGGTGATATCGCGCCAACCCAAAAGCCACTCCTGATCCCACTTATCTGCAAGGCGATTTTCTACCTCAACATCCGGCACCCAATACCTCGGCAACACCACAAACTCCGGGTCTTTCTTTTCGGTCAGCGTAACATCCCTTGTCTCAGTTCCCTCATAGGTGGCCCAGCGGTGATCGAAGTGGTGGAGCATTTTCGCCTCATAGAGCGGTAAATACTTTTCCGAATAATCTTCGGCAGCACTAGTCTTACCGCTAGCCTTATCGCTAATTCTGTCGCCACGCGATATTTCTCGCACAAAAATATTGCCGTCTAATGTCCAGCCATCGGCGTCTAGCTGCTCGCGGGTGCGGAAGAGGTGGGAATCGTTTGCCATATCAAACATCCTAAGAAAACTAATACCCCATGGGTTCTCTTCAGGAGGGCCTTCTTTTATAAGCACCGGCACACGACGGTAAATCGATTTTGTAAGCTCTGCATCACGCTTGGAGCGAAATATGGGGCAGGTGCGGGTGTTGGGGTTGAGGAGTGCAATCTCCTCGGCTGATAATGTAAACCTGCGCCAGTCATCAAGAAGATCGTTTGTGCTTAAGGCAAAAAAGGCAAATTCGGCACCGCTTTTAGCGGGTCGCTCAGAACCGGTCAGTGTGAGAAGGCAGAACTTCATGCGACTATCAACCGCCGGGAATAGCTTTTCGCGATTCTCAAAATCGTAGAGGCTCACCAGCGAGCGCGTATCCATTAAATCCTGAAAGAATAATTTGGTGGTGTCATCCGTCGCAATGCCCGATGGCACGATGCAGCCAACCCTTCCCGTGGGTCCGAGAATCATTCGTTTTGTCTCGGCAAAGATCGCATACGTGTTTATATCGCCGCGTCCGCAGAGTGGAAAACGCCCAGAGCTTCTAATAAGGTGGCTCTCCCCTTCAGTCTGTCGCTTTGAATCAAGAAACGCTTCATATAGAGCTGGGTCTTCATCCTTTAATGCGGCGATCATGCGCCGGCGTGCTGCGGCATTGGGGGCATTTGCTATATCCGGCCGCCGGGAGGCAAACCACTCTTTCTCTTGCAGCTTAATGCGCTCCCACGGCGGGTTCCCCAACACCACATCAAACCCCCCGCTCCAGCCAGCCTGGGCGTTATCAGCCAACTCGCCTGCAGAGGGTATCCTGAACACATCGGGAAACACCAGGTGCCAGTGGAACAGTTTATATTGTTCGGCAAGACGCCGCACCTCATCGCGCATCCAGACAGGTACATAATGCGGATTTTTCTCTATCCTTCGAAACGCCTCCTCGGTGATCGGGTATGGCAAGTCTTTCGTTTCGACCTTTTTCCAAAGAAACGCGGCGCACCAGGTATCGGCGAGAAACCTCCCGTACAAGTAACTGCTCGATTTAACCAGGGACTCGTATTGCGCTTGTTTTTCGCGCACGCCTTCTATTGAATCATCCGGTATTAAATCGAGTTCGATAACGCTTTTTGCGAGATCGCCGAGTTTTATCCACGCCTCGCCGGTATCGTCAAAGAGGCTTTGCTGACCGGTTTCGCGCTGCTCTTTGTTTCGTTTTTTATACTTACCGGCAAACGCTTTATCGTCACCCTCGATTGGGTTAAAGGCCGCATCGGGGATGCCATCCACCATCAGTGCGGGTGTTGTGCCGAGCAGGCTGTTGCCGCACTGGATATGATGGTCTAGGAACGAGAGCGGCTTTCCTGGCTCGATGGACTCTATCCACAGGTTCACCTTGCATAGCTCAACCGCCATTGGGTTAAGGTCAACGCCGTAGATGCAGTGCCCGATAACGTCGCGAAGCGCCGCTGCCAGCGCCTCGGGTGCGGGCTCCTCATCGCCCGTGCGAACCGTGGCAAGTTTCTTGGCCATGCGGTGGGCGGCTGCGATTAAGAAATGTCCGCTGCCGCACGCCGGGTCGCAGACTTTAAGCTCTAAGATAGCCTTCTCGGGGTCGGGTTTGCCCATCGCTTCACCCAGTACCGGGTCGAGCGCCGAGTCGAGCAGGCTGGTGATTAGGCTTGTCGGCGTGTAGTAGCTGCCGGTGGTTTTTCGCTCATGGCCACTTGCCGTGGCAAGTTCAAAGGTTGCGGCGTCGGTATTAAGCACCGGGTGCAGTTCGAGAAGCGACTCATAGACACTGCCAAACTCCTCCGCGCCGAGGTTTTTGTAATCAACCGGTCGCAGGGCATTATTATATACGGTAAAAGCAAGCTGACGGACGGCTTTTAGCAGGTCGTGGTTTGAGATGTCACACGCGTCAATATCTGGCGTGGCGTCGTCTGAAAATAGAAATCCGCCGAGCACGGGAAGGCCCAGCTCGGGGCAGCCTGTATCGGCTCCCAGTTTACCCATTACAAGCTTAAGGCTGTAGAAGAGGTCCGGGTGGCGTGTGCCGCGCTGACGCACGGCAAGGCGGCGCAGCTTAGCCGTCGAGTAAAACTTTATATAGCGGTTTTTGGCTTCTTGATCGGCGTTTGGATCAAGCAGCAGATTTCTATCTTCAGCGACAAACAAAAAGAGCAGGCGGTAAACGAGGCGCAAGAGTTGCCGGTAGTAGTCGTGCTTATCGAGCTCGCCCGATTTTAACTTCTGGCGCAGGGCCTGGTTTGCCGGGTAGGCCAAAAAGCCCTGTCCCAGTGACGTTATGGCATCCTCCACCCCGCTTCTTAGCTGTTCCAGGGCGCGGGTGCCCTGCTCCTGGGCGCTTCGCGACCATTTCTCGAGCCAGCACTCCTCGGGGCGCTCGGCCTCGACGCGCGACTCGTGGCAGAGCAGCCAGAGCAGCGAGAAGTCGGCATATACTTCGCCATCCATCATGGCCTTGAGGTCAAACTCGACAAAGGTCTGGCGGGTAAGGCTTACGTTATCGCGCAGGATGCGTAAGCGATAGCCGTTTGAGACAAACCCCCACAGGTTATCGTCGGAGCGATTTAGAAATTCCTGCACCATGCTGTGCGGGCTGGTGCGGGCGGCGCCCGCAACGCCGGCGGTTCGCTTATCGAGATCGATGTGGCAGCCAACCAGGTGTATGGGCGTATGGTGCCAGCCATGCGATATGGAGTATGTTTTGTTGTCTATCTCAACCGATTTTGACGCTAGCAAACGGCCGTAACCGAGTTCTCTAAACAGCGGGAGCAGCCAGCGCTCGCGCGTCGGCGTTGTCGCCGGGTCGCTTTCGGGCAATTTCTCAACGGCGTGTTGAAAGCTGGTCCAGGCGCCGAGCAGGCGGTTCCACGAGCGGTTTATCGCCTCATTTATTTTATCGCCCTTATCGAGGTGGTAGTCATCGGGGGTTAGCCCGGTTAGCGAACGGTCGCCTTCGGCAATACGCTGAAGCAGGTCTGCCGGAAGGATTGCTCCTTCGGTTTTTATGGTCGTGAATATGTCACGGGTTCGTATGCGCATCTTTATCCCCTCGGCAAGTATATGTAAACGCCCAGCACATCGGGCGACAGTTGCGGCTCTACACGGTGCTTGACGCCTCTGGTCTGCGAGGCGAGGCGCACCCTGCGATGGGCATCGAGTAGCTCTTCGCCTCGTGCTTTGGCGACTTCATCCAGATGCGGTCGCAGCGCATGAAAATCCTCTATGATGCGGTTGACGGCTTGTATGGCCTGCTCAGGTTGAATATTTTCATCGGGCGTTAATTTTAGCAACTGCTCGGCTTCTTGCGCACCAAGCCACTCCGCGCTACCGGGAGCGCCCGTAAAGGCAAGCAACCGGCAATCCTCGGCCAGAAGCGGTTTTTCAACGCCGTCACAAACTGTGATTATGTGATAACGGAAGCGAACCAAAAGCACCGTTGTTCGCCGCTCCACTTTGCCGGTGTGGATGACGCCGCAGCGTTTGGCAAGGCTTTCGGTTTGCGGGTCGAGCGCCGTATCCATAATGTGGGTCGCCAACCCCTCGACTATTGGATGAGTACGGCTTAAATGGAGTTCTCCCGGCCTCACCGGCAGCTCAAAGCGCGCTTTAAATCTATCGTAATCGCCAATCGCATCGCGGAGCGCCCGCGGCACTTCAGCGAGGTTGAAATCCAATACGCCGTCGCCCGAGATAACCGCGCCGTGCGCTTTTAAAGCATCTTTGGTAAAGGCAGCCACGTCAACGCCCGATCCGACGGCATCGTGAGCGGCTTTTAACTCGCGCGCTACCTCATCGACCTTTATCGTCTCTTGCGCGAACACGGTGCGCGAGCGCTTCTCTCGCTCGGATGCGGCATCCCACACGTCAAACAATTCTTCTTTTTGGGGTCTCATATATTCCTCAAAACCCGGCAGGTAAAGCTGTGCGCTGTCGGCTCCCACCGCGCTCTCACGAAGAAGCAACCCCTCAAAGATGGCTTCAATGATCTGGTCGGTATCGACCGGAACCGGCACCGAGATTCCGAGAGAGTTGCGTATCGCTTTATGTTTTCGCAAGAGCACATCAAGCACAATTCCGTCTATCTGATTATCGATGCCGTAATATGTCAGGACGCGCACCTTCGGGGAGGGCTGCCTGTAGCGATCGACCCTTCCCTCGCGCTGCTCGTGGCGGGTCGGGTTCCATGAGAGATCGTAGTGAATCACGGCGTCGAAGTATTCTTGCAGGTTGATGCCCTCGCTGAGGCAATCGGTCGCAACAAGGACATGCTTATCTGCTTCGGCAAGCTGCACAACCCTGTTCTCGCGCTCTGCGGGTGGCAACAGCCCAGTTACCGCTGCAACTTCAACGCCCCGCAGCTCATCGCGGAGCGCTGTCGCCACGTATTCGGCGGTCGCGATAAAGCGGCAGAAAAGAATCGGTTTGTAGCCGTCTTTAAGCAGCGATTTTACCATCGCTATCGCTTTTTTTAGTTTTTCGTCCTTGTCGCCTTGAAGCTCATCGGCCCTTTTTGCCATATCGAGCAAGAGACGGCGGCTTGTTTGCGCCCCGTCGCCCTCTTCGCCGGTGTCGCTTCCCGGCGTAAGATCCATCCCTTCGGCAGGCTCATCGTCTATAAGGTCGAGCACAGTGCGGCGGCCTATTTCATCGGCTTCTTCAATGGTTTCGGTATCGGCCGTCGATGCTCGACTGCGAAGGGTCGCGGCGGCGGCGGCGGGACTTGAGGCAAGCGAGCGCAGAAGCGCCAATGCCGACCACCAGCGAACGCGCTGGCGATGCGTGCCGCCCTCGGGGTCTTTTACCGTCTCGCGGGCGTAACTTAGTACTCTTGCAAAAAGTTTTTTGTACTCCGGCGAGAGATTATAGGTTTGCTCCGCATCCTCTCGTTTTGGAAACGGCGTCTCGGCATCCATGTAATGCTCAATGTCGGCGCGACGCCGCTGGACGAAATGGCCGGCAAGCCCGCGCCGATGATGCTCGTTGGCTTTACCGGTAATATCTTGCGGCAAATCCCTGAAAGCGGGACTTAAAAAGGCGAGAAGCGATCGGAATGCCTCTTCTTTGCCGCTGTGAGGCGTTGCAGTAACAAGAATCAGGTGCCTCTCTTTATCTGCGGCAAGACCGGATACAAGCTGGTGGCGCTGGTGACGGCCTCCCCTTCCCTCGCCCGCATAGGCGCAGGTATGCGCCTCATCGATAATGACAAGCTTGGGGCAGGTGCGTAAAAACTCGTCGCGCCTGCGGTCAGACTTGATAAAATCGGTTGAGACTATCACATACGGGTAGTGCTCAAAGAGAGACTCGCCAAAGCGGCAATCCCGCTCCAACTTTGTCACCGTGCTGGGAAGCACCAGTTCGGCATCAATATGGAATTTATCGCGAAGCTCAACCTGCCACTGCTCGGCAAGGTGAGGCGGGCACAACACCGCCAGCCGGTCCATCTCGCCGCGATCGATCAGCTCGCGGGCGATGAGGCACGCTTCAATCGTCTTTCCGATACCGACATCATCGGCGATGAGTATCCGTATGGGATCGAGTTTGAGCGCGACAAGCAGAGGCACGAGTTGATACGGGCGCGGCTCAACAGCTATTCTTGCAAACGAGCGAAACGGCCCGGCGCTCGAGCGAAACCCAAGTCGCAGGGCATCGCGAAGCAGGCGGCAAGAGCGGTAGTCACCGATCTGCGATGGGTCGGGCAGATCAAACTGCGCAGGCTCGACCGTCTCAAGCGGGATGTAAATGCCGGTTACCTCGTCTTCGGTGCCACCAAGCGGGCGCAGCATGAGTAGGTCGCTATCCGATTCGGGTAGAACTACCCATTCTCTACCGCGTGCTTTTACCAGTGATCCTACCGCAAAGCTCATGATTGCGCTCCTGTTTTAGTGCCAAAGATATTGGGATATTTTGAGATAATCTCATCCCAATCATCCCTGTAATCAAATCGTATTACCGTGTAGCCGTAATCTTCCATGCATCCGGTTAAGTCTATGTCCTTTTTCGTCAGATTCGGATATTCATGAACCGGTCCATCTATATAGACGGCGACCAATTCTTTCTCGTATAGGAAATCGGGGCGCGTTTTGCACGCTTCGATTAGTTTTTGAGAGGCCGATGGTAAGCGGTAATTGTGCTCTTCAAGGTAATCAAGCCATTTAAGCTCAAGGCTTGAACCACTTACGTTTTTAAGGCGCCTCAGATGCTCGGCCCGAGGCAGATCACCAGGTGAAGCTTTTACACTGGCCTTTGTCAGTTTAAGCAGGAAATCACCTATGGACTGACGGTCGAGCAGTATGTGATCGCGCTGGTTTGCGTAGGTCATAAGGCAGTTATAGCAAGCGGCCTCACAGTCTTCGCGCTGCTTTGGCGCCCGGCGCTTATCGTCCCCGGTATCGGGGTCAAAATGGCAAATCTGGAGGGCCCCTCTGGCGACCTCGGCGAGCGCGGAGGCGTCGTCTATTAACCTACGGAGAACACCGGCTCCACCCTCGGCGGCCTCGTAAAGCAGAATTACGCGACGATCGTCCCTGCTTGGAAGCGGCTCGGCGGCAAGCTCATTATCCTCAAGTTGGAATCTGGCCTGGATGGCGCTCTTAAGCGCCGACTGAAGAGAGGCCATCTCACTGGCGTCACGCACGTAAGCGGGCTCAAAGATCAAGCAGTTTCGCCTGTCTTCAACATAGGGTATAACCCTGGCTGTTTTTGCGGACATGGGGTCTGACAGGTCATCCTGCTCATCTTGCTCATTTTTCGCCCAGTAGCCGCGCTCAACATCGAGAACGAAGCCGAACTGTTCTTTATTCTTCCGGCGGGACCAGCCGAGGTTGATGCGCCAGAGCGTCGCCGCATGGCCGTATGTTAAGCGGGCAAGCAGCTCGCCGTCTAACTTGACCTCTGCGGTTGTAGACGCCGGCCCGCCACCGTACTCGGCAAAGCGTACCCCCGTTATTATGTCGTAGCCCAAGCGCATGCGCTCTTCTTCGTCTGAGTTAATCCTGTCACGACGCCTGGTTGAAACGTTTTGCAGGCGAAACATCGATGGCAACGCCATCCCAAGAAGGTTTTTGCAATGTTCGCATAGGTCAAGCCCCTCCCCGTTTCTTATAGGATGAAGGTAGCCGCAATGCTCGCAAAGTTTGACTTTACGGGTTAAAAGGTCGTCGTCGCCAACCGGCATAATTACTTTGTTGATGATGTAGCGCGAGCCTTCGTGGTAGATGATAGCCCTTGGCCCGAACTCGGATATCGCCAGAAAGCGGGGTCGCGATAGAAACTCGTCGTCCTGCTTTTGCTTGAGCCTGCGGGCCGGTATGTACGCCGAGAGCGGAAGGCGCGGGAAATTATATCCCGGCAAGAATCCCTCGCTCGCAAAATAGCGATAGCTATAAAAATCAGATTGAACGATATTCTCGGCTTCGGTAAGAAGCTTAAGTTGGGCCTCGGCCTCATTTCGCAGGCGTTTGGCCTGCTCTTTATCGGCGCCGCTTCGCGATGCATCGTGAATAATGCTGGTTTGCGTTTTTGCCTGGCGAAGTGCTGATTCATAAAGCCCTCTCCAGCGGTTGCACGTGTCATCAAAACTGCGTTCGATATGAACGAATACTTCTTCCAGCCAGCCTTCGCTATACCAATCCGATGCCTCCAGTTCGCCGCGAATCGACTCGAGAATGCGCTCGGCACGTTTCTTTGCCCGCTGTTTCGGCTCAGGGTCTTTTATCCTATCCAACACGCGTTGTTGTAAAGCAAGGCTGGGCATATCGCCCTCAATGTCAAGGATATCTTGGAGGGATGATCCAAGGGATAGATTCGCCTCTGCGAGCCATATCGCTTGTATATGAGCACGGACTAAGTCCTCATTTGCTAAATCCAGGCGCGGCGGCGTTACTGCACCAGCCACCATTGCGTCCGGGCGCTTGAAATAGTACTGGTCATGCGGGCTTCCGGTCGCGCAGTATGAGAACACCAGCGCGGGCTGGCCGCTCCGCCCGGCACGCCCGCTGCGCTGCGCATAGTTGGCCGGTGTGGGCGGGATGTTCCTAAGATTAACCACGTTAAGCTCTGAAATATCGACGCCCAGCTCCATAGTTGGCGAGCAATAGAGCACCGGCAGTCTGCCCTCTCGAAAACGCTCTTCTCGACCGACGCGGTCCTCGTAAGCCACTTGCGCCGTATGCTCGCGAGCTTCAAAGCCGACGGTAGCGGGTGCCACCTCGCGGTAGAAATGTACAAAAAACGGGTTTGTGCTTATGCCCTCGGCCGATACGTGAGGCACACGAATCGGATCATGAAATGCCGTTGTGCCGTCACCGGCAGTCCAGAGCATAGCCGCGGCGGATACCTGATAGCCCGGCACCTGCTCTTCGTTGTTCGGCTCATCTACTATCTCAACCAGGCCCGCTATAGTTAGCGCCTCGAGTAATTGTTTGATAATCTTGGCGGTATCTTCAACGCCGAGTTTACCGGCATAGTCGGGAAAGGTAGATGATCGCCTCAAGTATTGGCCAAATCCACCTCGCGGCGAAAGGTAGACATTCCCCTTATAATCCTGGGCGCCGCGAGACGACCTGGGGTAGAGGACTGCCGCATGTTCCATGGACCGCGATTCGTTCTCATCAAGCGACCATGGCGCTTTAAGGTGCTGGCTGCTTTGCTGCTGGATTCGCTCTTGAAAATTTGAATCCAAATAGTTTACCTTAATCGCCATTTCGCGCCTCATGTAGTCAAGGAGCACTTTGGCGATATTTTCTCTTGTTTTAGGATCGGCGGTAACCAGAGCCTCATGGTAGTTTTGCCATAAATCCCCTGCTTCGCAAGCCTCATCGAGCGATTGGTATTTAATCTCAAGGAGGCCGCATTGCTCAAGATTGGGTGAGGTTATACGCCAACCACGCTCGAGGTCGCGGTAAATGCGATATCCGAGCACATTGCGTAGCGCCTGCTGCGTATTTTTGAGCGCCTGGAACTTTACTTCAGGATTCGAAGCGTATGCTTCAAGCGGTAGTTTTAATACATCGAACACTTTCTGAGTAAGCTCATCGTGCTGAACTCCCTCATCCCCCGCTTCATAGACGGCATGATATAGCGCCGAGCGAAGTAAGCCGATTTCGATAAAGTCGTTGAAATGGCCTGCCTGCAGGGAGGCATCCTGGCGATTATCGGTGAAACTAAGCAGCTTTCGCGCCCTCTCGGGTAAGGTTGGCTCGTTTTTAAGGCTGCGGATTGCCGATAGACTCATGATTGTGGTGGCAGTGCTACGCCCTCCAGAGCCAAGCGAGGCCAATTTTGTAAAATCGCTTTGCTGCCAAAAGCCGTATGAGACGCCGCAGTTTAAGCAGAATCTGAACGGCGCTTTTATGTAATGGCAGGCAATGCGGTTGTCGATGCCATCGTTTTCTTCGCCGCTTAAATTTATATAGATTGGTTGAGGCAGGTCCTTTCTGCGGTTGCTTCTAACCCGCCTGTCGTCGTCAGTTTGATCTATCCAGTCTTCCGGCAGCCTATCAAAAAGTTCTTCTGAATCATCCGGCCAGGGATTGCTCGTGCTAAGGTAAAGGTAGCCGGCTTCGTTATATTGATCGCCTCTGTCGAAGAGGTCCCGTTGCTTAAATGATACGCGGCCGGAGTGCGGGTCGCGGATTTTAAAGGTGTTGTAATACTCCTGGCCGCATTCGCGGCAGAAGACCAGGGGTAGCAGTTTTCGGTTCCGGTCACCCGGCACATACTGCTGTCCCTGAACCGTGATATATCGCTCATCCTCTGGCTCAAGCGATGCATATACCGTATCTCCACGGCTTATGAATTGATGGAGTCGAAAAGCAAACGGCTTTCTGCCTGTTGCAGGATCAGTCTCATATACATAGCCAGCGAGTAATCCTTCCCTAATCGCGCCTGCGCAGAGCTCCTCAGAAACTCCACTTAATCTACTAAGTTCACTAGACGCACCATCAGGACCCGAGATGCTTCTTGGCGTTGACCTAATAAGGCGACCACTTCCGGGCTCCATAGTTATGCCGAACATGCTCTCTGTCCATACGGATAGCGGGTCGTTGATGAAGCCTTGATAATCGGTTGGTGGCTTTTTATTCGGATCAGCAATGCGCTCTCTAAGTATGTTTACAAAGTTTGGATCATCAAAGCTCATATCAGGCGTTGTGCGACGCAGGGTCTCGCCTATAATATGCGCCGGTTTAACGGTGGCGCCAAAGAGCTGGGAAGCAACGCGTGCTACTTCTTCTTGTTGCTGCTCAAGTGTACCCATACCTGCAAGCGTTGCAGATGTACCCACGCATTGGAGACTCTCAGCAGCTAACCTATCTCGAACCCTGCGTACCAGGAGTGAAACATCGGCACCTTGGCGCCCGCGATACGTATGCAACTCGTCCAGTACCAAAAACTTCAGACCTCCAGCAGCTTTAATAAGAGGCTGCTCTCTGGTGCGGGTGAGAATGTATTCCAGCATAACGTAATTGGTTAAGATGATATCCGGGGGGTTAGACATAATACGCGATCTATCCTCATCAGATTCTTGGCCCGTGTAGCGAGCAAACGTCGCCGGACCTTTGCCATCCGGGTATCCGTTACATAGAAATTTTGTTAGCTCACCCTCTTGGCTATTTGCAAGTGCATTCATCGGATACACAACGATAGCCTGGATCCCCTTACCTGAGCCCTGTCGAAGAACATGATCTACGATTGGTACTATGTAGGATAGGCTTTTGCCTGAACCTGTGCCCGTAGTAAGTACGTAATTGTGGCCCCCGTGGGCGATGCGAATCGCATCTGATTGGTGCTTGTGAAGCCTCAGGGGTTGGCCTTCGCCCATCCCTTCAGGCTTACCAACCTGAAAAACGCGCCTGCACTCTGTGTGAAGAACACCTTGGTCTACGAGCTCGCCAACCCAGTCGCCAGGTTCAAAAGATGGGTTAAGCTGAATCAACGGCTCAGGCCAGAGAAGTCCTTCGTCTAGCCTTTCATCAACTTCGTTTCTTATTCGCTCATCTTTAATTTTGATGAAGCTTCGGATATAGCCAGAGTAATCATTTACGAGGCGGTTGCGAAACTCGAAGATGTCCATTGCAGGCTCCCTTGAAATTAACGAATTGTTGGCACTAATATGATCTCGTTGCTATTGAATATCTAAGACTTCTTAGGGCTTAGACCTTAAGAAATTAGTTCTATAGTAACATATTTACTTGATATTATTACGATTTGCCTACTTGCGAAAGAGCTAAATAGTCGCGACTTTTAGATAATGCTTCCACACCGCTAAAGCGTAGGAACGATTTTGCTGAACTCGGACTGATGCAGAAGGGAGAAGTTCTTTTGCGACAGATTCAAACCCCATTCTGGCTTACTCTTCTTGCCCTCGTAATTATGGCTTGCAAACAGAGCATTTGGTTGGCGCCAGGCGGTAGCAGGAATAAGGTATAAATGTGGCGGCTCCCCATTAAAAAATAGTGCAATTGCAGCTAGCATGTTCTCGCTTAAAGGAAATTTATCC
>JACUUO010000260.1 GCA_014859275.1 Actinomycetota bacterium
TGATTTTTCCAATAAAGCTTGGCTTAGGAACAAGTAACTATTCAAAATCGTTTAAGCCATTTTTCGAAGAAAAGTGCCCGGTTACACGCAAGGTATTAGACACGGGTGTTGAGTACAGCCCTATTGGATGGGCAATTGCTGAGGTGGAGGCTACATGAAAAACGAAATGTTAGCTAGCGTGGTGTTATGCTTGAGAGCAGTTCAAACCTGTAATCTGCCTCAAACAATAGGAAACATTGTTCATGCCCAGCTACTAGGATGGATTCAAGAAAAAGATTGTAAGCTCAGTTCTAGATGGCATAACTTACCAGATCTAAAACCGTTTTCTATCTCGCCAATTATAGGTAAATTCGCCAAAGCTTCAACTGGCAAGGTTATTGTAAAAAATCAGCTCTATTGGCTTAAAATTGGTCTTTTGCAGAAGAAGGGATTTGATATTTTAAGCGATGTGTTATTTCCGCTTGCGGCAAGGCAAGCTGCTATAAAAATTGGTCAGATACCATTTGTGTTAGAAGAGATAAAGCTCGAAGGGCATCCATGGGCAAGAGTTAGTGGCTGGCATGAATTAATTTTTAGAAACGGTCGTGATTCAAACAACGATGGAAATACATTTTTGCTCCGATTTCTTACCCCGACCACTTTTAGGCGTGGCGATATCAATCGAATTTTGCCCGACCCCGAGCTGGTTTTCGGAAGCCTTCTTGATCGGTGGAATGCATATGCGCCTACCAAGTATCCTCTAGAGCTTAAGCAGCGGTTTACTGAAGAGGTGGTGGTAAGCCGAATTGCCATTAGAAGCGATTCATATTCGCTGAAGCATCAATCGCTAATTGGTTTTTTAGGCTCATGTGTCTATAGCGTAATAAGCAACGATAGGGAGTTAGTCGATATATTAAAGAACCTATCGGCACTAGCGATATATAGCGGTGTTGGCCAGAAAACAACTATGGGTATGGGGGTATGCCGTGCAGTTAATTGAGGATTCAAAAAAAAGCAACGTTAAGAGAGAAGTAGCTCTTATAATGACTGTTGGGACATCAATCGAACCTCTTGAAGCATCGTTACGTAAAGAAGCTGAGGAAAACAATTTAAACACAGTCATTGCCTTTTATGGGTCCGCCCTTCCAGGGCAAGTTACTAGCCCGCTTGAAGTGGTAACTCAGCTTAAAAAAATAGCTAATGGTTATGGTTGTAAGTTTATTGCGAAAGAAGTCCCTGATCCAAATAGCATTGATAGTTGCCTAGAAGTAATCCGTTCATCGCTGAGAGAACAAGAATTTGATAGCGATGAAATAGTCTTCAATATTACTGGTGGATCAAAGCCTTTGACTGTTGCACTAGCGATCGCGGCAGTCAGGCTTGAGGCCAGCGCCCCCATTAGTTTTTCTTACGTAGGTGGAAAAGTTCGCGATGAGGTTGGACGTGCGGTCAGTGAGGGCATGCAGCATATTAGATTTCTTAATACTATCACAAGAGAGAAGGAAGAAGAGGTTTTTACAAATCTCAAAAGGGGCGATTTTATAAGAGCGCTGGTAATTGCTGAACAATTACCTGATAAAGGAAGGACGCGTTTTTTAAGGCGCTCATGTAAAGGCCTATATCTCTGGGATAGCTTTCAGTATAAACAAAGCCATGAGGAAATTTCACAGATTATTGAAAGTGCGAAGATCTTGTCAGATGGACGAGATGGCGATAGTTATTCAAGCTTAGCTTCTTCCGTTATTCAACTCAAACCTATTCTTGAAGAAATAAACAAAATAATTAGTTTTATTAAAGATTTCAGCAATCCCAAGCAGGCGAAAAAAAACGTTAACGTTTTTTTTAAGAAAAAAATGCAACAGCTAAAGCAGAATGAGCAGCTGCAAGATTACTATATAAGGCTTATCGCAGATTGTCTTGAAAATGCGAGGCGACATATTGAACGTGCACCGGTAGAAACAGTTATGAGGACTTATCGTGCTATTGAGCTTGCGGTAAAACTAAACTTGCTAATAAACGAAATAAATCCTGATAACCCTCAATGGGATGATATAGATCCAGTGATTTTAGGGCAAGCTGACATATACGAAAGGCCGGTCTTCATTATGCTTGATATGGGCATTAAGCTTTTAAAGGCAACGGGTCTAAACCTATCGCAAGATTTTGAAGAAGCAAAAGCAAACATT
>JACUUO010000063.1 GCA_014859275.1 Actinomycetota bacterium
CCGACAATCTTGATGCGGTCTGTATCCGTTGCCATGGCGGTATCGGCATCAACCACTAAAAGTGGTCTCTCAAAAGAAGGGTCAGAATTAACTGGCCCTTCTTTTTCTTTTCTTACAGCGTAGGTCGCTTGATTACATAACCGTACGTGCTATGCTGTATATAGCTAAATAATCTGGCAGGTTAGTTGGTAAGTAAATGCCCGTAGAGAAGCGTGTACAAGCTACATCCAGTAAAGAAGCTGTGCGCGAAAAGCGCATAGCGCGTATATTGCTGATCCTTGCGATCGTAACGACCGTACTAGCGGTGGCGGTAGCCGCATTTGAGGTCAGCGCATTCCCCAAGCCCGAGCCTAAGAAAAAGGTCTCTGGCTCACATATTCTACCTATAATGCTTAAGCCGCCCGTGCCACCACTTGCCTTTCTGCCTGACTTTATAACCCAATACGCCACAAAAGGCAGACAGGCGCTAATCGGCACAAAGTACCCGGCGGCGGAGGCGGTGTACGAAAAGCTGGATGCAAACGTTATGCTCGCATCGCCCATTAACATCTATGCAAAGGTGACCTTCTTCCCCTCGCAGGAGGAGGCCGGGCGGGATATCAAGGATGCTTTAGCAAGGCGGTACCCAAATGAACATAGCGATCTGCTACTCGGCAGCCAAGTTGCAAAGACTGGGTATGATCTGCGCGGGGCCAGCTACTTTATAGGCTGGACGGTACAGAATTACAGCATAAAGATATACTCCTCATATGCAGGTGCTGCCCCAGCCGGAGAGACCGATCTCCTGAGAGAGCATGTATTGCCGATAGCTAAGGCTATACAATCAAGCGCAAAGATCAATAAGTAAATGAGTAAGCAATCCAAGCAGGATGACAGTAAAAAGAGAACACAGCTAACCCTCGAGAGGGTTTACTATGGTGCGCTTGCATTTTTATTCGCACTTATCATCGTCTTTAATATAACGAGTTCATTAGGCACGCTGCCGGGTTTCTGTGGGATCTGCCACGGCAGCTCCCATAGGGCATGGAAGAACTCAAACCACGCCAGTGTCGCTTGCAACGTCTGCCATAGCGGGTCCAGCTTCTTTGGGACGCTATCGGGGCGGATTACGCTCACAAAGATGATCCCCGCACAGGTGACCAGCTTCTACCGCAGGCCAGTGACCACCACCGTACCAAACAGTACGTGCCTGTTGTGCCACGCCTACGTGGGCACGCAGGTCATCCAGAACGAGGAGTTAAGGGTCAGCCATAAGGAGATCATAGAGGCCAAGTACGACTGCGGCGATTGCCATAGCACTACCGCTCACGGTACGGCGGCGGTCAGGCAGAACTTCGCCGAACTTGGAAAGTGCCTTGCGTGTCATAACAACGCTACCGCCTCAGGAAAATGCGAAACCTGTCACGTTAAAGAAGGCGGTTTTGAGCGCCTGGCCCGCGTTAATGGATACTGGCAGATATCACACGGCAAGAACTGGCGCAAAACCCACGGCATGGGCGATATCACCACCTGCCAGACATGCCACAGCAAGTTATACTGTAGCCGCTGTCATAATATCGAGCTTCCCCACTCCAACGCCTGGCTCACTACACATGGCAGACAGGTTACGCGATCTAAGGCGGCAGCCGCCAGCTGCAAGCAGTGTCATAAGGGCGCACTCTGCGACAGCTGCCACAAGATGAAGATGCCTCACCCGAGGGACTTCTTGCCAAAGCATAGCAAAATTGTAAAAAGGGATGGCGCAGATGCCTGCTATAACTGCCACTTTAAGCAAGCCTGCACTAAGTGCCATAAATACCATACCCACCGCGGGATACCGCAGGAGAAATTAAAGCTGCTCCGGAAGGAGGTCGGCCTCGATTAAGGGCCTTAATATCAAGGAGTTCATTGTTGATACCTTCGAAAGTATCAGATACGCGATAAGCGACCCCACTGCGGATGCTTTCCTTACGGGATTAGCTATCGGCATGTCTATCCTGCTATTAGCGCTATTTTTTGCGGTGGGCTACTTAATCTACTCGTTTACAACCAGGAAGAGGCTACGCATTGGAATTAGCGTTCCGGCCTCCCAAAATCCCTATGAAATCTGGATCCAACGGCTGGTTATACTTGGCGCTATACTCCTGTTGCTGTTCGGATTGAGCTACTATACAGGCAAATCCAGCTTCTGCGCCAACTGCCATAGTGATAAGAAAGAGGCCAAGGCGTTAAATAAATCTCCCCACAAGGGAATCCAGTGCCTGCAGTGCCACCAGCCGGCCGGTATTTCCGGAGCCGTACTGCAAAAGATCGATTATTCGAGGTGGCTCTGGGTCTATGCCGTTACAAACACCGTAATGCCGCAGCGTGCCCACATCGACGATGGCGCTTGCCTGCGCTGCCATAACGATGTCAGACGCAGTACGGTCAGCAGGTATTCCATAAAAGTGCGACATAAAGATTTTTTGGAAAAGGGTGCGCGATGTATCGATTGTCATAATGCGATTGCCCATCCCGAGGTAACTAAGCCTGAACACGAGCCATCGATGGGTTCCTGCATAAAGTGCCATAATGACCGGGTCGCAAAGGCCGATTGCTCGGTATGCCACGAGAAGGATATCGGCAGTGAGATACGGGGGGGCCGGCGCGGCGTCATGAAGGTGGGTGTATCTCCTAACTGGGATTTCTGCTATCGCTGTCATGACGAGGAGGGTTGCACAGCCTGCCATGGCATAAAGATGCCGCACCCGCCGAACTGGCTTAGCAGGAATGAAGTCAAGCATGCACTGCCGGGCTTCACCAAAAGGGAGATCTGCTGGCGATGTCATGATATCCCATCTGCACCCCTTCAGCCGGCCATGATGCAGTCCTGCGGGTGCCATGGAACCATGATGTTCCATGGACCGCGGGAGAAGTGGCGCAAGGATCACGGCCCTATTGCTATCGGCAATCGAGAGGGCGATGGCGAGAACGATTACTGCTACAACTGCCATAGCGAAAAACTCTGCGATCACTGCCACACCGAGGGCCGTTATAAGGCACGGCAGCAACCTGGTGACGGAGGGTTAGGCTATTAGCGCTTTGAAATTGCGGAAATTTAAACCAATGAATGCTATGTCTTCAATGGTAATGGGCAAAGTAAAAGGGGTGCTCGAACTAAGAGACGGGGGCAACCTTGATCACACATTGAGGCTGTGGACTATTGTCGCCCTCTGCACCCTTATCCCGCTGCCATTTTCTTCGTTGGTGGAGTGCGGGTATGATCTACCTAAGGCAACGCTGCTCCTTATCGCCACTATCATGCTGGGCTTCTTATGGATACGAGAAGGAATTTATAAACAGGGGTTTGTCTTACCAAACAAACCCATATCTATTCTGGTCCTGCTTGCAGTGGTATCATTGGCTATCTCAACAGTACTAAGCATCAACCCATTGCGAAGCTTCGTCGGAGATTTCGTGCGGACTGAGGGCATGATCGTGTGGATTGCGTATTTCTTGCTTTTCTTCTTAGTCTCGGGCATGAGCTTTACCGGTAAGGAGATACACCTGATACTAAAAGCCTTGCTTTTAGGAGCAAGTCTTGTATCCATTTTTGGTATAGCTCAATTTTTCGGTGTTGGGTCGCTGGCAGTAACCATGGCAGAAAACTCCCCTTTTGAGACATACCGGCCCTATTCGACTTTTGGGAACCCGATGATGTTCGGCCAGTACCTCGCGCTCATATTCCCTGTTTCGCTGGCTTTTGCATTAATGCCCGGGCCGCGAAACCGCTTCATGGCGGTCATTCCCATAATTGTTGTCGGCTCCGCGCTAATTGTCACGTTTACTAGGGGTGCCTGGCTTGCGGCTGCCATATCACTCATAGTAATAGTCGCCGTGTACAGGCCAAAAATAGATGCGCAAACAAGGAGAATCCTGCTGGCAACTATATCCATATTCATTGTTGCAGCGGTGATTTTACTTGGCGCGACGTTCTCCAGGGACCCATCCGCACTATCCAGGTTTAATCCCTCCGAGGTCACGTTTGGCTCCGTGAAAACCCGCCTGCTCACGTACGAGGTAGCGGTTAAAGCAGTCAAGGAGCGACCGCTCTTCGGTTATGGCCTTGAGAATTTCGAAGCCGCCTTCGCTCAAAATAGGGGCGATGCGTTTGTCTCAGCAGCGCGATTTAATGAGGTGAGCGACCGCTCCCACAACATCGTCCTCGATCTGGCAGCAAGCGGTGGGATACTTTTTCTCACTTTCTTCATGGCGCTCATTATCACCGTGTTCTTATCAGCAGTAAGGTCTGGAAAAGAAAGCATGGCAATCGCTGGGATATTATCCGGGGCCGTAGGATACCTCGTATCGCTGCTGTCCGGATTCAGCATACCCGGGGCAACGTCGTTGTTCTTCATCTTCTTGGGCATCCTTTCTCATCGAGCTATGGGTGGGCACATAGTGCGGGTCGCCATGGGCGATATATATAGGAAACTGCTGCCAGTCATAGCAACTATCATAGCAGGAATATTGATCATCGTATCGCTATTGCCCCTTATGTCGGCCTACTACTACATGCAAGGCGAGAACCTCAGAAGGGCGAGGAATTTTGAACCAGCTATCGAATACTATGTGAAAGCTATTTCGTTCTTCCCATGGTATGAGAGGTACTATATGGCCGCTGCGGGATCATATGTAACCCTCTATGTAGAGGAAGGTTATGGGGAGACAACTATTTCAGAGGCTAAAAAGGCACACGATAGGGCAATAGAGTTAGATCCCTACGGTAGCGATATTCTCTTTTACGGCGGTCTCTTTTATCAGGCATACAAGAATTTAGACCCTGAGGCTCTTAATAAATCAATCTCTTTATTTGAAAGGCAACTTATTATCGACCGGTATTCAATACCAGGCAGGCTTGCCCTTGCCGATACTTATGAGCAGGCAGGAGCCCCCGAGAAGGCTAATAGACTGCGGGAGCAAGCAATTGAATTATCGGCCAGGTTCGGTTGGCTTAACCAGCCAATGATAAGTGACCGCCTTAAGGATGCCGCTCGGAAGCTGCAGGCTTCCGATCCTAGTAACCAGGTTGCGGCAAGATATCACAGGTTGATTGCGAACCAGCGCTGATCAAGCGGTATTTAGTGAAGATATTATTAGAGATTCTTCACTCCGCTTACGCTATGTTAAGACCTGTCCTGAGCGAAGCCGAAGGGATGACATCTTCGTATAGTTAGATCTCTTCTACCGCATCACCACTTAGCTTAAACATTAAAGAGTGCCGTCGCCCGAGCCTATCAGTCGTTTTATCTTCCATCTTTCGCCCTGTTTCTTGACTGTTATAGTAATCTCTGATTTGGGATTATTTAGCTTTTTTACTACTCTTTTCGTCTCCGTGGATACAAAGTGGGACTTATCGTAAAAGGTGTATTTAACCATCGCGGTATTTTCCGCAAGGCCCGTGACCTCAAATTCTTGATTCTCATGCATGCGGACCTTATCTTTGCCCTCGGCGTGGAGCTTATTTATTCGCGTCATATATTCGGGAAGGAAATCCTTTGTGAATGCCTTTTCTAAGTTTTTAGTATCACCCTTAAGCCAGATGCCAATGTTTTCCTTCGTATCGCTGAGAATCTGCTGCCTGATTTTTCCCCTGGTCAGTGGGTCAAGGCCATCTTTAGACCTCGCCTGGTCCTGGACAGATCTAACCTCAACCTCCACATTGTTAGAGCCGCCAGGGATACATCCCGTAGTGAACAGCGATACTAAAACTGCAGCCACAAGCACCGCTACAGTAACAATTTGCTTAAACAAAAAGTATCACCTCTTGGCAAAGCCCGCTTCACTTATCCGTCCCTTTACGCGCAACCCTTCTTGCTTTGCACCGCCGTTAACATCATAGGATTTGGTCGTATTAGCTGCGATATCCCTGACCGTAACCTTGATTTCCTTAACCAATTTATTACCTTTGTCGCGGAGTTCGATGTCGAACTTTGCGTAGACGCAATTCTGCTTGCTCTCGTTCTTAACCGAACCGTACACGCGAATCGTTCCATAATCATCAGCATAGTAGCTCGGTTCAACTGCCCTTAGCCGGCTATAAATCTCCTTTTCATTCTTTATGACGACATCCGCTTTTGCACTAGATTTCCCTGTGAACATTACCCATGCACCGCCAGCTATGGCAACAATAATCACAAAGAGCAGAAGTCTACCAAAAAATTTCAATCCTGTCCTCCCCTTTTCCAAGGTATTGCTTATAGACTAAAAAACCTACCTATACAGTTTGTAACACGGTTCACCGCTTATTTCAATCATTATTACTGGCCTATTATAGATCACCTATATGTCGCTCCAACCAAATTACTGTTACATGCAAGCAGGGTCAATAATTGCACATGCTTCACCTGTCGGAAAGCTATATGATTTTTCGGTTTTAACCAACGGAGTATCCAGAACCAGCTATATTACTAAAAAATCTTTAGGTTATACTAAGAAAGAATCTTAGATAATAAGAAAGACTCTTAGATAATCAGGAAAGGGGTAAGGGCTATAACTTCCGCTCTAGCTCAGGTAAGAAAGCATCTAAACGCGGTTGAGCTACTCCTCATCGGCTTTATCGCCATCTATTCCCTTTTAGTTAACCCCTTTTCATCACCCGTATTCGGGCTTCCAAAGCTTACCTTACTAAAGTTGATCTCGCTGACGATCGCAGGAGTATGGATTGCATCATCAATAAATAAAGGATCATTTCAGCTTACTAAATCCAATTTAAGGCTTCCTCTCATCGCGTTCTTCTGTCTTGCATTCCTTTCTGTCCTGCAATCAGTGCATCCGCTGACATCTATAATGGGCCAATATGGGCGCTGGGAAGGATTATCGACGATCGCATGCTACTTTATCCTCTATCTAGCGGCGCATAGCATAGCCAGGGATAAACAGATTATAAGGCCGCTGTTCATAGCGATACTCGTCTCATCTACACTGGTGTCAGTAATTGCAATCATCGAGTACCTTTGGACGAATCCGTCTCTGTTGCTTGCCAAGGTATACTGCTCTGCTGGATTCGGCCAGCCCAATGCATTTGAAACCGGGCGAAGTATGGCCACATTCGGCAATGCCTCGTTTCTGGCTACCTACCTTACCCTTGCCCTCCCTATTATTTTTGCCTATCTATCGGCCAATAGGAAAGATATTATTCCCCGGCCGCTGACCTATTTTGCATTGCTATCTATATCTATTGCGCTTCTGCTAACGTTTGGAAGGGCTGCTTGGATAGGCGCAGCCGCTGGAATCACCCTTGCCGGTTGGCTTAATTGGGACAGCATCAAAAAATTTCGCGCTCGGATAGCTACAGTAATCATCATTTTTGTCATCGCTCTTGCAACCGTTGGGGTTATGGGGGATAGCTACTCGGTAGCAGGTAGGATCGCCTCAATTTTCAAGATCGAGGGGAGCACGCTCACAAGGGTTCAGATGTGGGAGGCCTCGCTCCCGCTGATCTCAGAAAACCCGCTTCTCGGGTCGGGCCCGGATACCTTTAAGTACATCTTCGGCAAATACAAGCCCGAGGGTTGGGTTCGGCACATCTCTGATCCATTAGTCGATAAGGCGCACAATGATGTCCTGCAGGTTGCGGTGACA
Organism: Actinomycetota bacterium; assembly: GCA_014859275.1. Lineage (GTDB taxonomy): Bacteria > Actinomycetota > Aquicultoria > Aquicultorales > Aquicultoraceae > Kmv33. Next base: position 7,603 of record JACUUO010000063.1, read on the forward strand.
CACGGTACGCTGGGGCTTCTCGCCTATCTCTGGATCTTTGTACTTCTCCTATGGTCTGGGATAAGAAAGGTGCGATTGCTTAAAGAACCTCAGGAAACCTGGCTTATCGTTGGCATGCTTGGCGCAGTTTTGGGCTATTTCATCCAGCTACAATTTAATTTTAGCCACTTTACGACAGCCCCCTATTTTTGGCTCTTTATGGGCCTGATAAGCGGTCAACTACAGGATAACAACCGGGGTAGAACTATAGGCATTGAGGCGCTTGCTCGCCAAAAGATACCGGCGTTTAGCATTCTCGCTATCGCCGTCATAGGTTTAACGCTGCTGAGCACCGCTCCCCTTATTGCGGATATTCACTTCGCTAAAGGGCGCGAGCTTGAATCCCTCAAAAAACTTCCGGAGGCCGTTAGCGAATACCAGGCGGCATCGTTTGTCAACGGCCTTGAGCCAACCTATAGGGTCTCGCTTGCCGAGGCACTTATCCAGCTTGGAACCAGCACTGGAAATGACAGCTATATAGACCTCGGATCGGCCGCCTTCGCCGAGGCGGTACGGATGAATCCGATCGATGAGCAGACCTACTTTAGAGCCGGTGCAGCATTTCTTGAGGCAGGGCGGAAGGGTAATCCCGACCTTCTAAAAGCATCGATTGAACAGCACTACCGGGGACTTGCCTTAAACCCGGTTATGGTCGATGCTTATCTCGATATAGGAGTAGCTCACGCCTACCTGGATGATTACGACAAGGCTATAAGCGCATGGTCCGATGCGCTTATGATCGAGCCAGATAACAACCGGGCCTATTTTAATCTCGGGTGGGCTTACGAGCACAAAGGCGAGCGACTGCGGGCAAAAGAAGCCTACCTAAAAGCCTACCAGTTAAATCCGAACATGACCGAAGCGAAGATTGCGTATGACCGCTTGTAAAAACCTCTATTTTGCTTTAATCTTCTCATTAGGGTGCTTAGTATGACAATAGAGCAAGATTCGGAATCCTCCGATTTTTTCAAAGACGACTTCAGAAATACCGCCGGTCCGGAAGCGACCCCGCCAGGAGATAGAATTAGCATCTGGCTGGCAGGGTCTATCATAATCTTTCTCCTGCTAATGTTCGTCATTGCCGGCCTTATAGTGCAGAGGGTGTATTATAAGCCACCGGTCGTTCGCACAGCAATCGAAAGAGACCTTCTTAGGTATAAAACAACCATTAAAAACAATCCAAAGGATGCCGAGGCTCACGTGGGGCTTGCCAGCATCTACCTCGAGATCGGGCAGCCAGATAAGGCGGTTAAAGAGCTAAATACAGCAATAAAGCTTGAACCCCGCTCCTGGAATGCACGGTTTGAGCTCGGCATGGCCTATGATGCGCTTAACAAGACCGATGAAGCTGCCCGCCAGTTCTGGCAGGCCATCGCCATCGACCCGAGCAACGAGTATGCCTTTCACCAGCTCGGACGCCTTTATCATAAACAGAAACAATACGACCGCGCCATCCAGGCCTACAAGAAAACTTTGGGGATAAACCCGACGCTAGCAGACACTCATTACTACCTGGGACAGTGCTACGAGAAGACCAATAAAAAAGAGCTTGCTAAGAGAGAATATAAAGAGGCCTTAAAATACGTAGATAATAAGTACCCCGAGGCAGAAAGAGCCTTAAAGAGGCTAGAGCTAGAATAACTTTTGAGGAAAGGTATGCAACAGAGGTATGCAACGGGTTAGTTTAAGAAAGTTTCTTATCGCAGTATTGCTAATACTGGTAATGATGACAATCGCCCTTCTCTACCTTTACTATGTTATCTCTCGCCCACTGGGCGCGCCTACGGCCCAAACCAAGCAGATGAGACACCTTTTTAGCATTTACGGTTACGGGACTAAGGATGAGGAGATGCTCCTCCGGCCGACCGACGTCGCGTTTGATAGCGAGAGAAACATCTATATCGCCGATACGGGACACGCCAGAGTGCTCGTCTTCAGCTCATCTGGTCAATATTTAAGAAAAATAGGTAAAAAGGGATTTGGTAGAGGTGAGCTCGCAGAGCCCGTAGGTGTGACCGTATCAAAAAATGGTCACGTGTACGTTACAGATAAAACCCTAAGCAAGGTCGCAATATACGATAAGGATGGCGAATTTAAGAGCGAATTTAAGGTTATGGTTCCATTCAAGCCACACATCGCAAACGGCAGGTTGTACCTAACAACCTATGGCCACATAATGACCTATGACCTTAAAGGGCGACTGCTGACTGAATGGGGCCAAAGGGGCCGTGAGAAGGGTGATTTTGATTGCCCAACTGGAATTACCGTAAGTAAGGATGGCAAGGTCTTCGTATCTGATACTTTGAACCTAAGGCTCCAGGCTTTCTCAAAAAGCGGAGAGGTACTGTGGGTTAAAGGTAAACCAGCAAAAGACATAAGGGCGTCCGATAGGTCATTTGGCCTACCTTGCGGAATTGTTATAGATGAGAGAAACCTACTCTACTTAGTTGATGCGTTTGATAATTCAATCAAGGTCTTAAACACTGAGGGCAAGCAGATAGCTGAGCTCGGTGAAAGAGGTATTAAAGAGGGCGAGTTAAACCAACCATCGAGCATCGCCTACGACCGAAACGGCATTTTTGCGGTTGCCGATAAATTTAACGATAGAGTACAGGTCATAAAGATAACTGTTGAGTAGCCGTTAATCCTTCTAAAGAAAATTATGACTTGAACCGATACAAGCTTTATGTTATTATGTATATGGCTAATCGCTGCTTCGGTGATTAGGGAGCTAGCATGGGCTTAAAGCAAGAAGGTTTGGTATGGGTTTTTTTAATAAGTGTTTGATCCTCGCAACATCAGTTCTCATCCTCGCAGTAGCAGCAGCACCATTGGCTTTAGCGGCAGGTTATAATATCCCGCAGCAGTATATCAGTCCCCCAAAAGGGCCGCATGGGGGCTACGTAACAACTTCAAACAAGTGCAAAGAGTGCCATGCTGTTCACCTGGCAACTGGCACGTACATGTTAACCCGGGCAGATAGCAGAAGTGCTGCGTGCGATTTCTGCCACGGTATCGGCGGGCTAGGTACAGGAACTAAAATCTCCTTAAATGCGGAGGGCCATGGTCTCTCTCCAGGCCAGGAATCTTCACCTACAATCACTGCACCCGACGACATCTCACCGCCATATAGCATACAACCAAGCAGGTGGGGGTGTCCTGAGTGCCACTCGGTACATGATAGTCAGACGGTGAGGCTTACCAGGGAAACCGGGGTACTGGTACTATATGATACAACTAAGCTTTTAAAGGCAAACCCAAATCCATCGAGGACTTCTTCCTCCCCATATCTTTATTATGATCCTGCCCTGATTAATGAGACGACCCGCGAGACGACGCAAACTATCTCTCACTGGTGCTCGACATGTCATAACGCGAATTTCGGACTTCATACCGACCGCAAGCTGGTCGATGGCGTTAGCGTCTACAGTCACGACTCATCCGGGGGAGGATATAGCACCGATACAGCTGGCCGGGTAGAAGTTAAACCGCTCGACGGTATCAACAAAGGACCGACCTGCAAGCAATGCCATAAGGCAACTGGTATTGGCGGCAAGTTCCCGCACTCCTCAGAGAGCACATCGACAACTGGGCAGCCATTAACAACGCCCGACATGTTAGAAGCGGGTACTAAAGCAAACGAACTAGATAGGGTATGCACTGGCTGTCATTATACCCCATCTCTCCCGTAATCCGTTTTCAGATGCTGGTGGTTCAAGCGCGGCATAGCTACATTTACCAGTATTTATTCTACCTCCCATGCTTGCTAATACCTCCTTTTTGCGATAATATGGGTGTAGTAAAGTACCGTAAGAAAAAGCCCTTGGCGGTGATTTTTTGCTAGAGCGGATAATACCTACCAAACAAATCTCAGCCCTCAAAGACTACCGGCCGCATTAATGGTATACTCAAAAAGCCAGCCTCGATAGCGTTAATCGTCTGGCTTTTAGTATTGATTATAGGGGGGTTTTTGTAAGTGGCCAGCAGGAGAAAATTAACTAGGAACAAACTCACTAATGTAGGGAGCAAGGTATTTATAGCCTTGGCGGTGATTATCTTAGCCATAGCCGTTGGGCTTACAGTTTACCTTATCGGCAACAAACATGGTATTGAAAAAAAGCCAGTGAAGGTTACCGCAAAGGAAGCAGATACAGCTAAAGAGAGAGGGATAGAGTTCTACAGGCAAGGCAAGTGGGATGAAGCAATAGAAGAGCTTAAAAAAGCCATAGCAGGCAATCCAAAGGATATTTACGCACAGTTTCAACTCGCATACGCCTATGAGCAGAAAGGCCAGCTTGATAATGCTTACAAGCGTTATCAAGAAATACTTAAGATAAATAAGGACTCCGCCGATGCTCACAATAGTATAGGTAATATTCTGATACAAAAAAAGGAGCTCGATAAAGCCATCACTGAATTTGAAACTGCCGTAAAATTGAAGACCGATTTCACAGGCGCTCTCGCTAATTTGGCCAATGCTTATGTACAGAAAAAGGAGTTTGAGAAAGCCCTGGCTACATATGATAGGCTGGCAGAGATTATAAAATCCGACAATTATTACCTCTCACGTATACATAGCGCCAAGGGCAGCATCTACACACAAATGGACAAGGCTACAAAAGCAAAGGCTGAGTTTGCTAAGGCCCTAGAGCTAGACGAGAACAATAAAGAAGCTACGGCAGGTCTTAAATAGCCGGTCACTCTAGCTGAAACCTATCCCAAATTAAGATTTTGTGCACAAGAAGCGGTGCTTATTATTAGGCTTTCCAGTAAGTTCTTTTGGTCCAGGTTACCAAGCGGAAGTTCGCATTGTAGTAGAGGTGATGTGCAGAGATTGAGGCTTCTTTTGCATCCATTTAGAAACGTTTGAATGGTGATATGGCTCATCTTTCGTGGCTTTACCGTAAACTATTATATGGAAAAAAAATAAGGCTAGCCCTATTTTTTGGGATGGCCTTCCTCCTGTTATTTTTTGCAGGTACCGCTAATGCTTTTGCAGGTACATTAACGGTTACAAACATCTCCCCTCCTAGTCTCTCGACGGAACAAGGCACAGTGGTTGCTGGTGAGATCTTGCAGCTCCATGCTTCGCCGGAGAATACCATCACAGTTACCGGCATGAAGGTAATTATATCGGGCGCTCGAGACTCTGATTTAAATTTGGTTAAGCTGGTTAAAGATGTAAATGGCAATAATTCGTTCGATAATGGTGTAGACCAAATCCTCGCATCGACCACCACCGCGGGCGGTGTGGCCGAGTTTAGCGCCCCCAATATCATCAGTATTGCAGCCAACACGACCGAGACCATCTTCGTTGTCTTCGAGATATCCAACAGTGCAACCGTTGGCGCCACAATACAAAGCAGTCTACCTGATCAAAGCTATATAACCGTATCAGATACAGATGTTGTTGCTCCATTTTCAAATTATTATGGCACTGTTATTACCATTGAGGACAAACCAGATACCTTGCTCGTTAGCCAGCTTGCACCCCCAACGG
>JACUUO010000261.1 GCA_014859275.1 Actinomycetota bacterium
AAAATACCCAATGTGGTGCGCACTGGCGATTGGGGTTTTTTGCATACTGATTTCTTAGATATTAATGAGAGCCGGTTAGATGAGATTATCGCTTATGCGCAAGAACTAGTTGCTAAGACAGGGCATGTATCAGTTATAAAGGTATACAATGATAAGAGAATAGGCTGCGAGCTAATGGGTGTTGATAGCCCTATAATGTTGTTCTCGTTATTTCAGCTTTTTGCAGCGGATGAAATCTTAGCCAGAAGTTATCCTCAGTTAAGGCACTTATCTAAGAGCAAGGCCGAGCAAGGCAATAGAGGGATTGTAAATGAGGTTATTGCCTACATAAAGAATAAAGCTGCACCCTGCACATACCAGGAGTTGGGGGATTACTTTGTAGATGGCCTTGGCTACAATGAGCAATCTGTTTACCTAGCAGCAACCCGAAAGCAGAGGATATATACGTATGTTCAAAGCTGCGTTATTCATAGGGACACAATAGGCTGGGATGAGGAGAAGCAAAAGCAAGTTGAGGAAATTGCCCATAGCATATTTGCTGAATCTGTTAGTGCAGGTAAGTGCTTTGGGTTGATTAATAGTATTTTAGAAAACTATTCGTTACCTGATTTAGGATCTGGGCTTTATTGGACTAGGCCGTTATTAGTTGATATTTTGATAAGCCAAGGTAGGTTTAGGGTTCTTGGAAATCGAAAAAATGCCTTTGTTCCTATCCCAAATAATCTCAACATCGAAACATTCGATGACTTATTGTGTGAGCTACTTAAAAGAAATCACCTTGGGTCTGCAAACCTAGAATCCTTTGGAGATGATCTAAGAGAACAAGGCATAGTCATAAAATCAGTCACAGAAAGTATGCTTGGAAAATCAAGAAAGGTAAGGATTGATGGAAAAGAGATTCTGCTGAAAGAGTTGGCTTATAATGCTTAAACAATTAGAACTTAAGCCTGTATATGAGAGTTCGGATCATGATTTAATTAAGGATCTTATTATTCCCCTTTTGCAGAACTCGAAAGAATATCTGAGAGGCGTAGGATTTTTTACTTCTGGTTGGTTAAGGGTAGCTGCCCAAGGTATAGTTAAGCTAGTTGAAAATGGCGGGCAGGCACGAATAGTTTTATCTCCGAACTTACAGGAATCAGATTGGGAGGCATTTCAACTCGGCGAGAGAGCGAGAATTGATGAAGCTCTTAAAAATATCCTCGAACGAGATATAGGGGACTTGCAATCTGCGCTTGAGAAAAACACCCTCAACTGTCTCGCGTGGATGATTGCTGATGGCGTTTTAGAGTTTAGATTTGCTATCCCAAGGGTGAGTTGGCAGGGTGGCGATTATCATGACAAGGTTGGGATATTTATTGACGAAGAAGGCAGCCAAGTTGCGATCCATGGCTCATTTAATGATTCGATTAAAGGCACTTTAAATGGAGAGGCTTTCTCGGTCTTTAAGTCTTGGGAGCCGGGCCAATTTGCCTATGTGGAGCGGCATCATGAGCGCCTCACAAGGCTTTGGGAGGGCCAGAATGCACAGTTTGGAGTTTTTTCAATTCCCGAGGCCGTACGAGAGCGGTTTATTGAGCTACGATCAACAGATAACAGACCATATTCACTACCCTCAACAGGTTATACTTATAGTGGGGTTGGTATTGCTGATCCGCAATGTCCTGTTAAATTGCACTCTTATCAAGAAGATGCCATCAACAAGTGGATAGATGCTGATTGCAGGGGCATCTTTGAGATGGCAACCGGAACAGGGAAAACCTATACATCACTTGCTGCTGCTATCAACCGCTATGAACATTTAGGGAGGCTCGCTCTTATAGTACTGGTTCCTTACCTACATTTGTTAGAGCAATGGGAACAAAACTGCCGAGAGTTCGGCTTTACTCCAATCTTATGTAGTGGAGAGCATACGAAATGGCAGTTAAAAGTGCAATCAAAAATACAGGATTTCAACCTTAAGGCGTTCTCAAACATCTGTATATTAGCTGTCCATCAAACGGCTGCGATGGAGAAGTTTAGAAAAGCTGTAAAGGAGTTGCTACCAGAGACGACCATGTTAATCGGTGATGAAGCGCATGGTCTTGGCTCCTCGAAACTGCGAGATGCACTTTTACCACAGGCTGGCTTAAGGCTTGGCCTTTCTGCGACACCTAA
>JACUUO010000064.1 GCA_014859275.1 Actinomycetota bacterium
TGGCCTGATGCCCGGGTAACTACGCCCGATAAATCGGGCAACTACGGGCGGACACAGGGTCCGCCCCTACGTCCCTGGTCACCGTTTTATACTGAGCTTTTTGCTATTTGCTCCTGGCTTAATCTATGTACCGCTTCAACCAGTGCCTGTGCATGCTCGACTGGTGTATCTTTGTGGATACCGTGACCAAGGTTGAAGATATGTCCGGGACGCCCGCCCACCCGGTCAAGAATATCCTTTACGCGCTCCTCAATGCACTTGATGGGGCCGAACAGGATAATGGGATCCAGGTTGCCCTGTATAGCTTTGTCATAACCTACCCTCTGCCACGCGACATCGATATTTATCCTCCAGTCGATACCTATTACATCACCGCCAGCCGATGCAACAAGCTCGAGCAAGGTTGAAGCGTTATTTGCAAAATGTATCCTCGGCACGCCTTCACCGGCGAGGTTATCCATAACCCTCCTGCTATAAGGCATTACAAACTTTTCGTAATCGACCGGTCCAAGCGCGCCAACCCAGGAATCAAACATCTGAACCGCTTGGGCGCCCGCCTTGATCTGCATGCGCAAGTAACGGGTTACTATCTCCGCAAGTTTTTCCATCAGGGTATGCCAGACCTCCGGGGCTTCATATATCATCGCCTTCGCATAGCGGTAATCCCTAGAACCTGAGCCTTCGACAATATAGCTGGCCAGAGTGAACGGCGCGCCGGAAAAGCCTATCAGCGGGACTCGCCCCTCGAGTTCACGCCGGAGTATCTTTATCGCATCGGCAACGTAGGGGGTAGCCTCTTCGGCCTCAACAACCTGTATCTTATCAACATCGGCCTTAACACGAACTGGATTGTGGATGACTGGCCCCTCACCCTTTGCAAATTCAAGGTCTATGCCCATACCTTCAAGCGGCAGTAGTATGTCGGCAAAAAGGATCGCCGCATCGACGCCGATCTTATCGACGGGCTGAAGTGTGACTTCAGCTGCGACCTCCGGTCTCTTGCACATCGTAAGAAAATCGTGCTTTGCCCGGATATCCCGGTACTCCTTCATGTAGCGGCCAGCTTGTCTCATCAGCCATACCGGTGTCCCGTCAACCGGCTCGCACCTGCATGCCCTTAGAAAACGATCATTAAATGCCATTTACTTGCTCCTTTCAAGCTATCGGCCACCAGATAAAAATCCCCTCCGCCCAATTATAGCAGCCTTAATAATCGCCGGAATGATTCATCGATTCACCGCATCGCATAATTCATGTTATATTACTTAGTAATTCTATAACATCGATTCTCTAACCGTTTTACTATATATTTTTATTAGATAGTCAATATTAATAATACCATTATAAGTCTAGGGTTTTGTTGGAAACTATTCACCATTATCCAAAACCGCAAGTAGATCGAGTGCCATTTTGCAGTCCCCTTTACTATTCGCCCTGGTAATGCGATTGAGCTTCGGATAATGGTGAATAAATACTTTTAATGCTCTAGACAATCTGCAAAAGCATGATATACTTAGTTTATCTAAGTTTTAGGAGAAACTCAAGTTGTATTCTATTGAGCGCAACACAGATGAGATATTGGATAGGCTCTTAAGCGTACTCAGGAAATCACGCCCGCAGCATATCAGCCGAATCCTGGGGATCAGCCGGGCAGAACATCATGCTCTAAGGATACTTTCCGCAAATGAAGGATGCGACATCTCCACATTCGCGGCTAACGTCGGTGTAAGCCAACCAACGGCGACAGTAACTGTAGACCGTCTGGTCGATGCTGGCTTCGTAGCCAGGACATCCTGCACAAACGACCGGCGAGTAACCCGCCTTCACCTGACGGATAAAGGAAGGGATATTGTGGAGAGATCCAGGCGGGCACACCGGGCGATAATGGCCCCTTATATCGAGAGGCTGACCAAGAATGAACAGGAAAAACTCATCCGTATCCTTAAGAAAATGAACGATGCCTAGAGGCCCCTCTTACCCAAAAATTTTTTGCAAAACCGCTCCTTTAATACCTACGGAGGAGGTGCGGTCTTATAACATAATAGTAAAAAAGACCGATCGCAATTGCGATGGCATTTATAATTATCGTCGCTGCAGGCAACGCAAGAGAGAGCGCCAATGTTGTTGCTAATCCCATTAGCGATATAGCTGGGCTATAGATTTTATTGCGTCCGAGACGTAATGCGGTAAAGTTGGTGAGGCCGTAATAAAGAAGTAGAGCGAGGCTGCTTGCGGCGATAACCGAACTTAGGTCGGTAAGAACCGAGAGCGATGCCACCACTACACCTATTAAAATAACAGCCCTATGGGGCACCCTATACTTCGGGTGGATAGCGCCGATCCAGCCTGGGAGATCGCCATTTCTCGACATCGCAAAAATTACCCGCGAAAGGCCGAATATCTCAGTCAAAAGAACGCTAATTATTGAAACCAACGCCCCAATGGATACTATCACCGTACCGGCCTCCCCTATAGCAGTGCCGGCAGCCAGGCTCAGGGGCGTTACGCTCTTTGACAATTCCTCATCCCCTAATACCCCGACCGCAGAGAGTGAGGTGGCAAGGTAAAGGAACATAGAGATAGAGAGCGCAAACAGTAATGATGCCGGGAGGGTCGATTCCGGTCTCTTAATTTCTTCAGCCAGGGTTACAGGCCTGGCAAATCCAGTATACGCAAAAAACAGTAAGGCGACCGCGCGTGGCAGACCAGCTATATCCTCCGGGACGATCGGCAAGATATTGCCAAGCCTTATAGCCGGAGCAATGGCTAAGGCAAAAAATAATAGTAAAATAATCTTAAGGGCAACCAACGATACATTGATCGCCGCCGAAAAACGAACGCCGAAATAATTAGCAGCGGTCGCAATCAGGGCCAATATAGCCGCCACAGATTGGGGAGAAACCCCGGGAATGAGGGGTTGTAAATATCCGGCAAAAGCGAGCACATAGGTAGAACTCGCGGTAATCCCCGCCAATATAAATATCCAGCCGGCAATAAACCCAGTACCATACGATAGTACCCGCCTCCCAAACTCGTATGTCCCACCCGACCTTGGAAATCTTATGCCAAGTTCAGTCGCGCTCAACCCGCTAAGTAATGCAACCAGGGCAGCGATGGGTATTGCAAGCAAAAATAACGTGCCGGAAGCACCGGCCGCCTCACTAATCGTTACAAATATACCGGCACCAATAATCGCCCCAAGTGCGATGGCTGTCGCGTTAACGACCCCAAGTGCCCGTCTCAGCTGGGGTTTTTGCATGGCAATCCTTTTTCATATATAGGATGCTTCTTCAATAATAGCGGTCAACTACTACCCCACCTACGCATGCTTTGGCTAATGAGAAGCTATTTAGCTATCAGCGGTCAGCCATCAGCTATCAGTGATTAGCCATCAGCTATCAGTGATTAGCCATAATCTACCGTAGCTCAGCCCTTTAGAGCTGATTCTTACAAACTACTCTCTTTGCTACATGCTGATTAGCAGGGCTAAAGCCCTGTGCTACGATTTAAAGACTGCTATGACTAAAGCCCTGCGCTATGATCCTATTCTTCTCTTCTGGCTTCTGACTTCTGTATTCTTCAACAATATAAAGATTACCTACCTAAAGACTCTCCGATGATTTCAAGCATCTGGTCATGAATAAGGTCGTTAGTGGCTAAAATTTCCGGTACTCGAATATCCAGCTTGCTCCCATCAAGTTTAGTTATCCTGGCTCCCGCCTCAGATGCTATCAGAGTCCCGGCCGCCATATCCCAAGGCTTTAGGCCGAGCTCCCAATACCCATCAAATCGGCCGCAGGCCAGCGCGGTCAGGTCGATGGTAGCTGCCCCCGCCCTCCTTATCCCCTGCGCTTTTAACGAGAAGTCGGTAAAATATCTAAGTATCCTCTCCGGATCCTTCCTGAAATAGTATGGAAAGCCGGTGGCAAGAAGTGATCTATCCAGTTCGCTAACGCTAGAGACCCTTATGGGCTCATTATTTAGAAATGCACCTCTTCCCTTTTCAGCCGTAAAAAGCTCATCTAGGTTAGGGTCGTAGATAACCCCAACTATTACCTCACCCTTGTATTCAAGGCCGACCGAGACTGCATAAACTGGGAAGCTATGCGCATAGTTGGTCGTTCCGTCGATGGGATCGATAATCCAGGTATAATCAGACTCGACTTGGATTCCGCCTCTTTCCTCAGCAAGGAAACCATGATTGGGAAACCTTGCTTTCAGCCCGTCTACTATCAATGTCTCGGATATTACATCAACCTCCGTGACGAGGTCGACCTCACCCTTTAACGTAACACTGAGTATTTCTTTTGACATGTCCTTAACTAGCCGTCCGGCCTTTAAAGACACCTCAACAGCGACATCCAGGTATTCTCCCATATTTCCTCCAGATTCGTATATCTCTTCCCGTAGTAAGTAAAATGAAAACAGCCCCTATAGCTGATCTATATATTTAACCATAGGTAGGATAACGGTCGGATATAAATCCGAATACAAAAATACCTAGAAGGGATATTGCCTGACTTTGCCCAGTGAGTTATCGCCTTCCGGTAAAATACGCTGAGTAGTTACGAAGAGGGTTAATATACAAGGAGAGACTCGAGATAGATCAGTATTCGTAAAGTCTGGTGGTAAAAAAGCAGCCCTTGGGCAATAATTTATAACGTAGGCATATATAACTGAGGCTACACTAAGGCTACACTGCGGAAATCTCCGCCACCTTTCCCGTATGCCAATCATCTATTCTGCTGTTGGTAAGGAAGAACGCTTTATCAACGCCGTTCTTTATCCCCTTGGGCGAGGAATCGAACGCTCTACTTAACCACATGTAGCTGAAATCCAGGCACTCGCGCATTATCGCAAGGAAATTTGCGAGTGACTCTTCAACTGAGCGCCCGCGCCTCTTCCACTGATGGCTGTAGACAGTAAAGAAACTCATCATGAAATCGCTCGCCCTGGCAGAGGACTGATCCGGTTGTAAATCGCTTACGTTAACTTCTTCAAAGTTATCGCTAAGTCCAATCATGTAATCGATAAAGTCTTCCCGTCTACCAAAGAGAGCATCTTCTTTCATCATTTGTATGAAGGCCAGACGGATCATCTTCTCAAAGCAGTAAAGACCACTGCTGTTGATCTCAGTATCCCCCATCGAGTAATGGGTCCCCTTAACGTACGGCCTTGAAATCGAATTGCTTTCGGATGATCTGATGTAACGTTTTGCTTTAGCTAAATCTAGGTCTACTGGTTCGAATTTCTCTGATGTTCCCATGCTGCCTCCTCACCACAGAGCGATTTATCCTCACAAAAATCCTATCGGCAACAAAAATGGAATCCTCGAGAGTTAACTTGAGAAATTTCTTGAGGAGGTTTCGTGGTCGGAGAATACGCCAATATAGTCTTCACGAGTGAGAAAGTGTTTTTTACAAACTCGAAAGGCTATAGGCTGGCGGGAGTTTTAAATTTTCCGAGGGGTCTTTCCCCGTTTCCCGCAGTCGTTTTCTCTCATGGGTTTGATAGCAGTAAGGAGAGCCCTACCAGATTGAGCCTATCAATCTTCGGGTGCCTTGCCCAATGCATCGATCACGGCCTTCCACCGTTCCTCACCAAGGCAAGATCGGGCAGACTTGCACCACTGAACGCAAGATGGAGTCTCCTCCTTCTCAACCCACTCTTTACACTGCGGACACCTCCTGCGCGCCTCATCCGAGAATATCTCAACGGCATATCCGCAATTTTGGCAGGTATATACTCCAGCCGTTATATTTCTCATATCTGACCCGGGGCATTTCCCTAACATGCAAATCTCCCCATTTAAATCGGTTTCTGGATACGGCATAAAATCAGTTTCTGGATACGGCTATAGCCGATTCTATTTTAGCCGATGTGAGGAGATTAGGCACCCACTATATGACGCGACCTTGCTCGGTCGCACTACCTATTCACTATAATCCAAAACACCTTAACATAAGAAGTCGATCCCGTATCGGCCTGGTCAGGGACCGGGCCCTACATGTCTTGATTATAAACAAGTTTAATTTTGGATGAGGGTGGGTAGTTTCGCTTGCACGGTTTTAGAACCGGGATGCGAGAGCCGGTGATGAGGAAACCACACCGGCTCTCGATTAATCTTAAGTGCGGAGTATGCATATCGCCTCGGGGATTTTTACCCTTTGTGCGACACTCTCGATCAGTAGGAACTCGTAGCTACCATCCTCAGGACCTACAAACCTCGCCACGAGGTCTTGGCCAAGTGCAATCGAAGCGAATTGTTTACCACTTGCTACAACCACACCCCCGTCCTTCAGGATAGAGACCTTTACAATTCCGCCTGATACAACCTCTTTCAATAAATCGAATTCCGATAGATTGCCCTGCATAAACCTCCTGAAAAGCAGGTTGTATCTGCTAGGAGCGAGCGCCATCGCGTAAGGCCCCGGGAATCCGGCTTTATCGAGCACACCAACGGCAGCGATTATATCATCAATCGATCTTCCCACCTCGTCCCACGAGCCGAGTTTATAACTTCCCGCAGCCTTAAGCGATGTCATACCCTCTACCCCCAGAGCCCTTGAGCCAAGGAAGATAAGCGTATCTTCCTGACGCGCGGCCGCCATCGCTGCCGATGCCGCCCCGGTCAAATCAAATTCTATGCCTGTCTGTTCAAAGGATGCTATATCCCTCACCGGAATTGCGAAGCCACTTTGTATGCTCGCCAGCGGGATCATCGGGCTTGATACCAACTCCGCCTTAATTTCTCCCACCGATACGGATTCACCAACTGGTCTGTCTATTCCCGGTACAGCCTTAATTCCAAGGCCATAAGGCCCTTCTATCTCTAATATCCTTCGTCCAGCTAGTTGACTACTTGCGGCTCCAACGACAGTATCGTCAATCTTCCGCCAGACCTCCCCACTGAAGGGCGCCTCCTCACGGCTTAAAGATTCGCTCCCCATATCATCCTCCTTATCCACTCAAACACTAATCGATCAAAGATCCGATTGTTCGTGCACCTATTATATTTTTACTTGGGCCGGTATTGTTCTCACCTGCCGTTATTTCCATTTCCTCAACTGGTTCTTGCAATACTTCCTCCTGGGTGCTCAATTCCTCCTGTGGCCCACCCGCCCCTGAAAGCTCAGCTTGCATCACATCTACCTCACGTGCACCATCCTCAAGGAACTTATCCTCATCAGAAGCTAATATACTTAACAATCTTTGAAACTCCCCGGCATGTACGCGCTCCTCGTTGGCCACATCGATGAGAACCTTCTTAGCAAGGGGATCATCCGTGGCATCAGCATGCGCCATATAGAGATGGATGGCTTCCTCCTCCGCAGTAAGATCCAACCTAATAGCCCTTATTAGCTCCTCCTTCGTCATCTTCCTCGGTATCATGCCGCTAAATGGATCAGCAAATTCTGGCATAGAAATATTCTCCTTTCAAACCGCTTCATCAGGGATGAGACAGCAGCTCCGTTCAAGTAATGCAACCGGCTACACGATAGAAAACACCAGTATCTTCAACCTCTACTTAATATCTCTATTGCGCTTCTCCCCACCTGTCGCACTGCATATACCCCCACACAGAACGTTCAAAACATAGTAAGTATCAGGTCTAGCAACCTAAGCCCATGGATAAGTTAGCTGCTCCGGCTGCCTGTGCTGGGCTCGACCGACATCCTTGCCTTTAGCTAACGGTTCCCCCTGCCGGGCCTGCAAGGGACTTTCACCCTCAAGTACGTGCACCCTGCCGGGCACACCACTATACAAAAAGCGGGCAACACATGTTGCCCGCTTTTCCTGTCAGTACGTAGTTATCGACTAAGCCGCCCTTCTCACGCGCTCTTCCGCTGGCCTCCGGGCCTGCATCCGGCCTACTTTCGTAAGTGAGTAGATGGTATACAAGCCTGCCAGACCCACGATGGCGAAGACTATCCGCGAACCTGTTGCAAATGTATCGCCTCCACCAAATATTGCGGCGACCAGATCAAAACCGAAAAATCCGATCAAACCCCAGTTAATCGCACCGATGATTACCAAGACGAGCGCGGTCCAGTCCAACCAGTTAAATCTTTGCGGCATCAATCTCACCTCCACCGAACTCATTCATCTCCGGCCGAGCCCCGTAGCCCGGCACCAGAAACATCAGGCCGGACAAATCACCGGCCTAAGTATCTAATTCCCCGATTTATTGAGTTCAAACGGGCCATCCACGTAACTTATCACCAAAATTTTGGTGGTAAAAGAGAAACACCGCCTAACAAGCGAGCATACGAAAAGATACGTTTCAGTATCAAATTTAGACCCTTACGACCTTGTGTCCAGTGCCTTGGAGCTCATCCTCAATACGTGCAACCTCTCGCTTGATCTCAGCGAAGAAGGAGAGTGAGACCCCGATTGCATCAAATCCCACCGAGACAAGATAAGGAAGTACCGCCGGATTCCTGGCACTCTCGCCGGCTACGCAGGTAAATATACGGTTCTTTTTAGCAATAGAGGATATCTCCTCTAAGAGACGTAACACAGCAGTATGATCGGGCCTGAAGAGGTCGGCTACCTTCTGGCTCTCCCGGTCCAGCGCAAGTGCACACATAACTAGATCACTTAAGCCCACACTGATAAAATCAATACCTTCGTTTATAAAGTCGCCCAACGTAAATACGACAGCAGGGTTCTCAACCGATATACCGATCTTGACGTCCTGATGCGGACGTAAACCCACTTCACGCACAATCTCTTTTGCATTGCGTAGCTCACTGACAAAGCGGATGAAAGGAAGCTTGATCCCAAGATTTCCACCAACCTTAATAAGGGCCCTCCTTATCGCCCTGAATTCAAGCTTAAGCATGTCGTGCTCTTCAAGTTCACGACCGATACCGCGCCAGCCAAGTAGCGGATTTCTCTCTTCGGGATCTTCCGATCCCCTGAGCCTTCTGAATTCATCGGTCGGGGCGTCCATCGTTTTATACCAGACTGGCTTATCGCCAAACATGGTCAAAGTCTGGATAATTCCATTCGTTATATTATCCTCAAGGTAAGTTCCCAGCCCTTCCTTGATCATCTTTACCGGGTGAACACCAGATTCAAGCATGAAATAATCGTTTCTAAGCGAAGATACGCCGTCGGCAAAGGGCGCGATATGTCGCGCCTTCTCGGGGACGAGGACGGAAATGAATATCCCCGTTTCCGTCTCCGGAGTAGCCGATATTTCGCTGACCCTTATAGCAAGATCTCCCTCATAAACGACACCCCTGAATCCGTCTACGGTTACGACCTGATCTTCTCTGAGTTTCTCGGTTGCATTACCGGTAGCGAGAACGCAAGGTACTCCAAACTCGCGTAATATATTGGCCCCATGGCTCGTTGCACCACCCTCATCGGTAACCACAGCCGCCGCACGCCTAAGGTTAACAGCGAGATCGTTGGTTATTCTCTGCGCAACGACCACGGTATTCGGGTTTACCTCGGGCACCCCGTCTGCGCCGATGATCCTCACCCGGCCCGAGCCGACAGCTGGGCTGACGCCGACACCACGTAGCAGCACTGTATGCTCGCCTATCTGAGGAAATAGCTTCTCGTATCGCTCACCCACAACGATCGGCCTTGACTGCAGTATATAGAAAGTGCCATTGCTAAACGCCCACTCGATATCCTGCGGCCTTCCGAATATCTCCTCCAGCCGCACGCCCACACCAGCAAGGTCATATACCTCCCGATCGCTCAATTTTGGCATCAATTTGAGCTCTTCAAATACCGGCTTCCGCTCGCCGGCAGGCGTGATAAACTCCGCCTGCCTCCCTAGCTTGCGACTGACAATCATACCGCGCCTGCGTGAGTAAACATAGCGCTCGGGAGTTACCTCCCCGGAGACGATCTCCTCGCCAAAGCCGAAAATGGCCTCGACGACAACCTTATCGCTATCCCCAGTGACCGGGTCCATCGAGAATATGACCCCAGACCGCTCGGCCGGCACCATAGCCTGGATCAAAACGGCAACGCCTATATCCGCTTTAAGTAACCCCTGCTCCTTGAGGTAGATATGCGTCTCGGTCGTGAAGATCGATGCCCAGCACCTGCGAACAGCAACCACAAGATCATCGAAGTCCCGTATATCGGGAAATGAGGCCAAAAGCCCCGCTAAGCTTGCTTTCGGGGTATCCTCAACCGTAGCCGAGCTACGGACGATAAGGCCAGTCGGAGCGGATGGAATCAGTTCCTCATAAATCTGGCGGAGCGCATTTTTCGTTTCTTCGCCGATCGCCATGGTGATAATCGAGCTTCTAAGCAACTCACCAACCTCTTCGAGCGCTTTGTAGGATATATCTGGGGATAGGAAGGTGGTTAAACTCTCACCAACTTTAGCTTCAGATACAGTCATACGGAACGCCTCGGCCGAGAGTATATAGCCAGGCGGAACGGGAAATCCCTCCTGGTGCATTAGTGCAATATTTTGCCCCTTACCCCCTACCAGCTGGATTTGACCGGGTTGTATTTCACCGTATGAGAATGACAACTTCACTGCTAATTCCTTCCTTCTCGCTTGATATACCCGAATAAAGAAAAAGAGTCTCTTTCAAATATACGACCTTTAATAAACTTTCACCGTGAACACGTCCATTTTATGCTATTGTATTTGGCATGAAAAGCATATGTGTCATAACAGTTGTATGCAATACCAGGAGGAGCAATGCGTAAGGTAACCATGTTTTTTGTTGCTGTTTTATTGGTTGCTGGAGTATCCATAGCTTATGTTTACCTTATTTCCGATAATGCTAAAGATAACCGTATCTGGCGAACGATTATTAAAAATGAACTATCTACAAAAAGCATAAAACAAGCATAAAACAAATAGAAGTAAGGTATAGCGATAAGATAAAACCAGTCTCTTCTAATAAATATGAGTTTGTAGTAAGTGAACTTAAAAAGGCGAGGTTTTACAAAACCAACCGTGAATAAACTGAGGGTGCTAATCAGTACCCTCAGTTCCTTTCAAGCTTTATTGATTTTTCTTATTTTATACACTTTTTATACACTTAATACCGAGCGAAAGCATTGGTACAAGATTGAGTGCAAACTCTATGCTACCTAAAAATCGCTACTTGCATCCTCGCCGGTAATTGCATCAATATATGATGTACTGTTGATAACAGCCGCTGGTGAATCACTATCATTTGGACCCTTACTATAACTTTGCCCTTGCAGCTTGAATAGCTTCGTCTTTAGAAACCTGTGGCTTGGTTGAGATATGTATCTCTTCATCTCTTGATGCATAGCTGCCAAGCTTACCTGTCTCGGTATCCACCGTTATGGTAGCCCATCTTGGATATCTCGCGCCGTTATCATCAACTTTTTGCCACGTAAACGTATAAATATTACCTGGGCCTGCCGTGGTGTTAATCAATTCTAATTCTTCAAAACGCTCAAATTTATTCTTGATATAGTTTTCAGCTCTTTCTCTTGCAGCTTCTTTCGTTAGCGGCAGGTCTTGTCCTCCTACAGGCTCTTCATCCAGCTTACCAACTACGCCAGTGACCTTCCCAGTCTTTGCATCTACCCAAAATACCCTGTTATCATCGCTTACTATCTCATACACAGAGCGCTTGCCCTTGAACTCATCTTTCACTATACTCTTAATTGTATTAACCTTAGCAAAATTTCTTACTGCAGTAATTGCTTTGGAAGGAGAAATATCCTTACCTGATATCAGTGCAACGGCTCCAAGAGATAAAGCAGCTAAAACAACCAGAGTAACCATCACTAAAATTATAACCCTAATTTTACTGAGCTTTAACATCCTTGCCTCCTTCGATAAATTGTATAGCATTATTTTAAGCTAATAATTAACTATCATGGAGTTCCATAGCGAGCCGGTTGTAACCTTTGACCATATTGCCCCTGCGTTGTCCAACCTTTTAGCAGTTCAACAAGGCACGCAGGATCTTTGCCTCTATTTTGCATTGCACATCCGTAAGCATACTGCATAAGATCAGTATCGGCTTGAAGCGTGGCTTTGATCTCACATTCCCCACCCCACAGCATTTTCTGGAGTAATTTCTAAACTCAAGTATTGCCCTTCCTCAACAGTGACTCCTCGGTCAGCCCGAGGGCTTGAATATACTGCCTCTGCTCAGAGGTAAGCGGGGAGGTAAAGAACCATTGTTCAGATATCTTGGCTACCAGCACCCCTTTGAACTTAGTAATCATCATAAATGATGTCGGCTTCTTGGTTGGTTTCCTATCCCAACCAGGAATGGTCGCATTGGTTTGCTTTAGGTATTCGTGCATCACGTGGTCCATGAGGTTTGAGACCAAAAGGGAGGTAAGCAGAATAAAGCCCAGCACTTCAATGCGATCCGGCCTTTTCAGAAAGATATCGTTGACGATCAGCGGGTCTTTTAGGAAACCGAAATTGCGCTCGATGCCGTGTTGCTCCTTGTAAGCCGCAAGCACATCTTCAGGCGAGTGAGCCATACTGCCAGAGGTGGGAACATTGGTAAGTAGAACAAAGCACCCCGCCGCCTCCCTTATCGCACTTGACCTCGTTCTCATCTTCGAGAACCTCTCCTTCGAGCACGTATCTTACCTTCGCTATCCTGCGCTCCCCGTTCTTCAGGGGCCTGCCCCTTGCATAGATCTCTTTCTTCACAACCGTGCATGAGCAGTAGTGGCAGGGTGATCCATCAAGCTTAAGCCTTTTGGCTGCGGCCTCCCGGCAGAAGTACTCAACCGCTTTGGCCTGGCTTAGAAGCTTTTCGTAAGCCTCTTGTGATTCACAAAGGGTGCGATCGAGCTTCTTTTGCCTGCGTTTGTCATGAGCATCGGAGTGCACCACTATGGCTGGGTAGTTTTTCCCATAAAGCTCAACTGAAAAGCCCCGGGTTTAGTAGAGGCTTTCAACCTACAATTTCCAAAGCCTTTAC
>JACUUO010000262.1 GCA_014859275.1 Actinomycetota bacterium
CGCAGCTTGAATTATAGAAGGCACCACGCCTGTAAGGGCGTGGGGATCCATGCTTGTCATAATAAGGTTGGGGGTGTGAATAATGCCGTTACAGGGCAAAAACATTGCTATAATTATTGCAAATGAGTTTGATGAGCAAGAGTTTAGACAGCCATACGAACGATTAAAAGAGGAAGGCGCAAACGTGGTCGTCATCGGCGTCGAGGCCGATCAGACCCTTATAGGTCACCACAGGCAGGATGAAGTAGCGACCGATGCAAGCTTTGATACCGCATCGCCAGATGATTTTGATGCCGTTATCATTCCTGGAGGGTACTCCCCAGATAAACTTCGTCTAAGTCAAAAGGCGGTAGATTTTGTACACGGCATCAACCAGCAGGGTAAGCTGGTAGCCGCCATTTGCCATGCGCCGTGGCTTTTAATATCAGCGGATATTGTCCGGGGCAAGATGCTGACCTCCTGGCCATCGGTCATGATTGACCTTAAGAATGCCGGTGCGGTTGTTGTGGACAGGGAGGTCGTAATCGATGGCAATATCGTCACATCAAGGAGTGTGACTGATCTCCCGGCATTCATCCAGACGATTGTAAATATTCTTGAAGGCAAGGCGAAGATGGTGAAGGCTAGTTAAGCGCCTCAGCTTGGTTTTAGCACTCATGTATTCTTACTGGGATCGCCTGCGCATGTAATTGGTTATCACTGACGTAATCACCGGGGTTATTATCGGCCTTACCCAATTAAGCGCTCCTGCTCCGGCCGATACGGCTCTTCCGGTGGTCCGCAACCTTCCTGGCAATCTGAATAGAAGCCCTGTGCCCAGCACAAACCCAACGCCTAAAGCTATCGCAAAGCTTTCAAGCGGATACCTGCCGACAACCTTTCGCCAATTTGTCGTCTCCTCTAAGCGCTCTTCCAGTTCTCCTGCAGCCTTGGCTATTCTAAGACGTGTCTCTTCTATCTCTCTCCTGGTCTGGTCGGGTGTCTCAGCCATTCAGCATCCTCCTTTAACGTCTCAACTGTCCTTGGAGCTATCTTTACCCTGTTAAAGTTACGGATTCCCCAATAAGCAATGAGCCCGCCGGCTATTAAGAAAGCAAGGGTTACTATTAGCGCTGAAACCCATGGTGTTACCGCCAGCGCCAATAATAATATCAGGGTTGCGCCCAGGTATGCTACCCCAAGTACTAATATAATTGCGCCTACCATGACTAGGGCTGTTGCAATAAGTAACTGCCGGAGTGTGGCAGTCAGCTCTTCTCTGAGGAGCTGGAACTCCTCGCGGATAAGCTCGCTGCTCTCCCGCACTATCTGCCGGATAAGCTCTGGTATAGATTTTTCCTCAACCGGTTTTTCACCCTCAGGAGGTACCGGTACAGCTCGTGCCATATGTTAACGCCTCCTAACTATAAAGCCCAATAATAGACCGATCCCCAACGCGATAAGAAGGGCTTGGGGTGGATTTTTACGAATGCCCGTAGCCGCCCTATCCAATTGCTTATCGATCTCTAAGCTCTGAATGTAATCGGCTCCAACTCTTATAGAATTGCTAATCGCACTAAAGGCGATTCTCTCCCAATTACTGGTCTTGTTTATAACACTCGTCCCGGCCCGATCCACTTGCACGGCTATTCTATCTAACCTCCTAGATAGGCCTTGCTTACCTGCCTCTACTCGTTCCTCAATATTTTCTACTCCTTTTTCGAGCGGTCTTTCAGGTGTACCTCCAGCTGCCCCACCGGTAACTCTCATAGCTCCTCCTTTCCCGTCAGACTCACAGTTTTTATTCCCGCCTTTCTAGATAGCAAACTGTGGTCATTTTTAAATCGGATTTTTGGGTATCTCCACTTAGTTTATCTTTACCCAGCTTTCTGTTGCAATCCCAGGGATCTCGCGTTTATATCCGCCAGCGGCGGGAAAACTGAAGGATACTGTTGCAGGATCTTGCAAATCGATCTTGCAAACTGCGAAAACCGAATCTTATCGAACGCGAAGATCGCCTTAAACGGCCCTAATACTCAATCATTCCGGAAAGTGGAAAGGCGAAATGCCTAGATTTTGCATCTTAAAGCGGCAACTTAACAACAGTGTTTTCACCAGATCGTAGCGCAGCCCTTTAGGGCTGCCA
>JACUUO010000065.1 GCA_014859275.1 Actinomycetota bacterium
ATTGCTGTGTGGTCTCGTATTTGAGGGGCGCCTTTTTAGGTGGCGGGTTCGTAAGTAATCCTAAAGGCGATTACCATTTCGAGCTTACGACGGATAATACAGAATTTGCCTTGGATTTGCAGGCCCTCATAAGCAGGGTCGGCCTTCACGCCAAAGTAAGTGACCGCAAAAGAAATTTTGCGGTCTATATAAAGGATAGTGAGGAGATCCTCCAGTTTCTCGCGTTAATAGGTGCATATAATGCCATTCTCAAGTGGGAAGACGAGCGCATCATCAGAGAGGTGCGCGGCCACGTGAACAGGCTTGTCAATTGCGATACTGCGAACGTAAACAAAGCGGTAAACGCAGCTGCAGGGCAGATCGATGACATTGCCCTGGTCGATTTTGAAATCGGTCTGGAAAATTTGCCTGCAAGTCTGCAGGAGTTCGCTAGGGTGCGTGTCGAATATCCATATGTTAGTCTAAGGGAGTTGGGAGAGCTTTTTGACCCACCCATTAGTAAGTCAGCCATTTACCATCGGGCCAGGCGCCTATCCCAGCTGGCAAAGAGCCTTAGTTAAGGTTTACGCCGAATCCGATAGGGAAAAATTATGGCAAATCATTCGAGAAGGAGAGGAGAATGTATGGCAATTAAGTTAGGTATCAACGGTTTTGGGAGGATAGGTAGGAATGTTTTTAGGGCAGCATTTGATGACCCCGAAATCGATATAGTCGCCGTGAACGACCTCACTGATGCTAAAACCCTTGCGCACTTGCTTCAGTACGACTCAGTCTTCGGAGTCCTCGATCTCGATGTTGAGCCGGCGGATAACAGCATCGTGGTTGATGGAAAAGAGATGAGAGTGACGGCGGAAAGAGATCCGGCTGCGCTACCGTGGAAGGATCTGGGCGTAGGTATTGTGATTGAATCTACCGGTAGGTTTACAAAGGCTGAGGATGCTAAGAAACACCTTGACGCCGGCGCCAAGAAGGTTATCATATCTGCCCCGGCAAAAGGCGAGGATGTTACGGTTGTTCTCGGGGTTAACGACGACAAGCTCAAGCCAGAGCACAAAATTATCTCGAACGCATCCTGCACCACCAATTGCCTTGCCCCTGTAGCGAAACTGTTAGTGGATAATTTCGGGGTCGAAAGAGGCTTCATGACCACTGTCCATGCTTATACTAATGATCAGGCGCTTCTGGACATGCCGCATAAAGATTTGAGAAGAGCAAGAGCTGCGGCGATGTCCATTATCCCGACCTCAACTGGTGCCGCGAAGGCTATCGGACTTGTAATTCCGGAACTCCAGGGCAAGATGGATGGTATAGCGCTTAGGGTTCCAGTGCCGAATGGATCGCTCATAGACCTTACGGTAGAACTTTCTAAAGAAGTATCGGCGGAGGATATAAATAGTGCGATTGAAGAGGCGGCAAACTCCGACCACTGGATCGATTATCTAGCATACATCGAAGATCCGATAGTTTCGGTAGATATCATTGGAGATCCCCGCTCATCAATCTTCGACGGTCTCTCAACCATGGTGCATGGGAAAATGGCTAAGGTATTAGCTTGGTACGATAACGAATGGGGTTATTCAAATAGACTTGTTGATCTTACAAAGATGATTGCCGAATAAAGGGATCAATTACTGAAGTTAGATAGCAGATGCTGACCGGTATTCGGCAGCCTTTATCGGTCATCATCTGCTATTGACATTCTAGGAATTGGGGCCAGAGACCGGAGGGTAAGGGTAAGAGATGCTGGTAGGATCTACAGTTGTCGGTCGCGTGCTGGTTAACAATAAATAGCTGGTTATTGGGGGAGAGAAGGTTGAACAAAAAAACTGTCCGGGACGTCGATGTATCCGGCAAGCGGGTATTGGTGCGTGTCGATTTCAATGTTCCTTTAAGTGACGATATTGTGACAGATAACAGCAGGATAAGAGCTGCCCTTCCGACTGTAGAATACCTGATTAACAATGGGGCGAAAGTAATTCTGATGAGCCATCTAGGAAGGCCGAAGGGTGTTGAAGATAAGTTCCGGCTCGATCCGGTAGCCCAGGAATTAGCAGACCTGCTTGGTAAGGAAGTAAATAAAGCCGATTCGACTGTCGGGGATGAAGTTAAGGAAGCAGCCGATAAAATGAAGCTGGGAGACGTTCTACTCCTAGAGAATCTGCGCTTTAATGAGGGCGAGAAGGAGAACGACCCGGGGTTCGCTAAACAACTGGCCGACTTAGCCGATATCTACGTGAACGATGCCTTCGGGGCATCGCATAGGGCTCATGCTTCAATCGTTGGCGTGGGCAATTATCTGCCTGCTGTAGCCGGGTTTTTGCTTGAGAAAGAAGTGGATACCCTGACATCGATTCTTGAGGACCCGAAGAGGCCCTTTGTGGCAATTCTCGGAGGAAGTAAGGTATCGGATAAGATCGGTGTTATCGATAGTTTCTTGGATATAGTCGATGCCCTGCTTATCGGAGGGGGAATGTGTTTTACGTTCCTCAAGGCGAAGGGTTTCGAAGTTGGAAATTCCTTGCTCGAGGAGGATAAGATCGATTTATGCCGTCAGGCGATAGAGAAGGCGGAACAGAAAGATATAGCGCTGTACCTACCATCCGATGTCGTTGTCGCAAAGGAAATTAGCCCGGAAGCTGAGGCGATGGTCGTTGGTGTCAATTCTATTCCAGAGGGCTGGGCGGGGTTGGATATCGGACCCGATACCATCTCCGTCTACCGGGGGGTTATAAATAGCGCTCAGACTATATTCTGGAATGGGCCGATGGGTGTCTTTGAGATTGACCAGTTCTCGAGGGGAACAGAAGAGATTGCTTCAGCGATAGCGGAATCTGGTGCAACGAGCATCGTTGGAGGCGGCGATTCGATAGCTGCACTTAAGAAGTTTCGCCTTGAGGATAAGATCTCCTTTATCTCAACTGGAGGCGGCGCATCTCTCGAACTTCTTGAGGGGAGAACGCTTCCCGGAGTCGAGGCGTTAATGGATAAGATATAGAAACAGGAGGAAAAGAAATGCGGGATAAGCGCCGGATAATTGCAGGTAACTGGAAGATGTACAAGACAGCTAAGGAAGCGGTTTATTTGGTCCAAGAGTTGGAGGATAAGCTCGAAGGAATGGCTACCTCTCATCTGGGGGCAATTGAGGTGATCATCTGCCCACCATTTACAGCTCTGAAGAGCATATATACCGTTTTATGGCAGGATAAACCCCCGATAAAGTTGGGTGCTCAGGATATGTTCTGGGAAGATGAGGGCGCATACACGGGTGAGGTCTCTCCGGTAATGCTCAGGGATCTCGAGTGTGAATTTGTGATCATCGGCCATTCAGAGCGGCGTCAATATTTCTGTGAGACAGATGAGACGGTAAATAAAAAGGTAAAGGTCGCGCTTAAGCATGGTATAACTCCGATAATGTGTTGCGGCGAGTCCCTTAAGCAGAGAGAGGCCGGGGAGACCGAAGAATTTATCCAGACGCAGATCATCGGGGGGACAGAGGGCTTAACTGAGCGCGATATGAAGAATTTCATAATCGCCTATGAGCCGATCTGGGCCATTGGAACAGGCAAGACAGCTCTTCCAGAAGACGCCAACGATGTCATAAGGCATATCCGTGCCGTCCTTGCGTCAAGGTTTAGCACCGATGTTGCTGGAGAAATACCGATTCTATACGGCGGAAGCGTTAATGCAGGCAACATCGCGGATTTTATGGCCGAGCCCGAAATAAACGGTGCTTTAGTTGGAGGCGCCAGTTTAGAGGCAGACAGCTTCGCAAACATAATCAGAAATGCAAGGTAAAAGACCGTGAATCGGTGAATCGGTAGTCGGTGACCGGATGGCCAGAAGTGAGGGTAGGAAGTGTGGGTATCCAGTTACTCAGTGCTGCAGTTACCAGTTAATGTGGGTAAGAGATGTGGGTATCACTCTATGAACTACTAACTATGAACCACTAACTACTAGCTAATAGCTATTCTGTCATTCTGAGGGAGCGGTAGCGACCGAAGAATCTCAGACCCACATCTTATGCTTACACTTAACTGCAGCACTTTGGCACATTGGAACATTGGCACTGGATGACTGCAGCACTGCTAAAGTCCGCCCCATAAATGGGGCAACTACGTGTTATGTAGGATGAGAGATCGCCCCATAAATGGGGCAACTACGAATGGATATTGGCACGGCAGTACATTGACGCCTTGGCACTGCCCTCTCCCTGATGGGTTAGGGTGGGAGTGAAAGGCTGACAGCTGAGGGCTGGCAGCTGTTAAGATGCAATCCTAAAAGAGAGGCAACGACCATTGAATAACATGAAACGCAAGCGCCCTAAACCTGTGGTGCTCTGCATCCTTGATGGTTGGGGCGAAAATCCCGAGAAAGTCGGGAATGCTATAGAGGCGGCGGATACACCTAACCTCGATCGATATGAGAGAGAGTACCCCTTTACAACCCTGGGCGCTGCTGGGGAGGCGGTTGGCTTACCTGAAGGACAGATGGGAAACTCCGAGGTCGGTCACCTTAACCTCGGAGCAGGACGGATTGTATACCAGGAGATAACTAGAATAAGTAAGGCCATAAGAGATGGCGATTTCTTTAAAAATGAGGTTTTACTGAGGGCAATGAGAAACGCTAAGGAGCAGGGTACTGCGGCACATATAATGGGTCTTCTCTCGGATGGCGGCGTTCATAGCCATATAGAACACCTCTTTGCTTTAATTGACATGGCAAAGAGCGCTGGCATCGAGCGCCTTTACATCCATGCATTCCTTGATGGTCGCGATGTCCCCCCGCAGAGCGCAATTAAATATTTTGGGCAGCTTGAGGAGAAAATGGCAGCAGATGGGCTGGGTAGAGTTGCGACTGTAATGGGACGGTATTATGCCATGGACCGGGATAATCGCTGGGAGAGAGTTAAAAGGGCCTATGATGCGATGTCGTATGCAATCGGAAGGCACGCCGATTCCGCCAAACAGGCTGTCGAGCAATCCTACGAGGATGGCATCGTCGATGAGTTTGTCGAGCCGACTGTTATTATGGATGGGGACTCTGGCAGGCCGGTGGCTACCATCAAAGATGGCGATTCGTTGATATTTTTCAATTTCCGCTCCGACCGGGCGCGCGAGATAACCCGGGCGTTTATCGAGAGGAGGTTCCGTGGTTTTGACAGGGGAGCACATCCACCGAAGGTGTTTTTCGTCTGTATGACCCAGTACGATATTACGTTTGATGTGCCAGTGGCATTTCCGCCGCAGGAGCTTACGAACATTCTAGCCGACGTTATTGCCGCACATGGGTTGAAGCAGTTTCACACAGCTGAGACAGAGAAATATGCCCATGTCACATTCTTTTTTAATGGGGGTAAAGAAGCCCCAAAGGAGGGCGAGGATAGGGTTCTGGTACCTTCACCTAAGGTGCCCACCTATGATATGAAGCCTGAGATGAGCGCTCCCGAGGTGACCGATATCGTTGTTGATGCTGTAAGTTCTGATAAATACGATTTCATAGTGGTCAATTACGCAAACGGGGATATGGTCGGTCATACCGGGATTTTTGAGGCCGCGGTTAAGGCTGCTGAGGTGGTTGATTCCAGCATGGGTAGGATAGTTGAAGCGGTGAGGGCGAAGGGTGGGGTTGTTTACATTACAGCAGACCACGGCAATGCTGATAAGATGATCGATTTTATACATAACCAGCCTTTTACAGCACATACGACCAACAGGGTGCCATTTTATGCAATTATGAACGATCACTTTAAGCTGAGAAGCGATGGTATCCTAGCCGATGTTGCGCCGACAATACTCCACATTATGAATATCGAAAAGCCTGCAGAAATGACAGGCAAGTCGCTCATCATTCGCCAATAGTGGAAGGCTGTTAGCCAATAATGTTAAGGTGTTTTTTGGATAATGGTGAATAGTTTCCGTGTGGCCACTTGGCTAATTGCGGAGCTTGTGATATGATTTCTAAGGTTATAGATTTTAGGGGGTTAAAGTGGTTTTAATTGTCGAGATTCTTCACGTCATTTTAGCCATCAGCTTAATCGTTGCAATTCTACTTCATTCTGGTAAGGGTACGGGCCTTTCAAGTGCATTTGGAGGGGCCTTGCCTTCGACTTTTTCCGGGACGGGTATCATCGAAAAAAACTTAAATCGCATAACAGTTACGCTTGCGGTTGCCTTTGGCATGACAAGCATAGTACTTTACTATGTCAGCCAGAGGGGCGGTCTGTAAGAAGAGGGTCCAGGGATCAGGGTCCAGGGGCCATATGATGGAGAGAAAAAGCAGACCATAAGAAGTGCGCTTCCTAATGGGGGCGCTTTTTTATTGCAGGATAAATCAACCGCACGATAGAATGAATAATTAGCCTGGATATTGCTATTTTCTAGCTCATTCTGCCCATAAATTGAGGAGATTCAGCGATATGAAGAGATCGTCAAAGCGCTTATTGATGTTTTTAATTGTAACGTCGCTGCTGGTAACTACTTTAGCCGGTTGCACCGGTAGCAAGAGAGGCGGAGGGACCGAACCGGCTGTAGCAAAAAAACCGATTAAAGGCGGCAGCATTATAATAGGCTGCGATCAAGAGCCGGTCATCCTCAACCCATTCCTCCCAGACGGAACATCGATAGCAACAAAGATGGTGATATCCAACGTTCTGTGGGGTCTTCTCGTTGTAACACCCTCGCTCGAATACGCTCCGCGCGTTGCCGAGAGCGTGCCCACCCTTGAAAATGGACTGGTGACTGAGAATCCCTTCGCTGTGACTTATAAGATCAAGGAACAAGCTGTTTGGAGCGATGGAACGCCGATTACATCCCATGATGTAAAGTTTACCTGGGAAACCATCATGGATCCCAAGAGGAGAGTTGCCGACCGCTCTGGTTATGACAAGATTGAGCATATTTATACACCGGATGATAAAACAGTCAAATTAGTCTTTAGGGAACCATATGCTGCCTATAAGGACCTATTTTCGACGGTTTATTGCATCTTACCCAAGCATATATTAGAGGGTAAGAGTTACGATGAGATGCTCAACGATATCTTAATGTTCGCAAGCGGACCTTACAAATTTAAGGAGTGGGAACACGGGGATCACCTGACAATCGTGAAAAACGAGCGGTTCTGGGAAGAGGGTCCTTATATCGAAAAGGTAACCTTTAAATTTATGCCAAAGGTGAGCGAACAACTATCTAAATTTACGAATGACGAAGTAGACGTAATTTATCCTACATCCAATAGAATGGTCCTAGATCATCTAAAAGGGCTTAAAGATAAGAAGGTGGAGGACGATCCGGGGCTTATCTGGGAGCATATAGCACTTAACCTTTCTAGACCACCCCTGGATGATATAAATATAAGAAAGGCTATTGCACACGCGATTGATAAAGAGAGGATAGCCCTCGAGGCAACAGGTAGAGGGCAGGTGCTAGATAGCATTGTAATGCCTACCCAAAAACACTATTATACACCAGCATGGAAGAGATATAGTTTTAGCATTGAAAAGGCAAAGGGTTACCTAGCAAAAGCAGGCTATCGCAAAGGTGCAGGCGGTATTTATGAAAAAGATGGAAAGCACTTAGTTCTCACTATAAGCACAACATCAGGGGACCTCTCTAGAGAGAAGGCTGAAAAAATAATGAAGGGTGACTTTGAGGCCGCAGGCATGAAGCTCGAGATAAGAAACACCGATCGAAGCAGCCTCTTTAATTCCTGGATACCCAAGGGGAATTTTCAAATCGCTATCTGGGCTTGGCTTGCAAGCCCAGAGCCGCAGCTAAATTACCTGTTTGCATCTGATAAAATACCTTCATCAGGACTTAACTATTACCGCTATAGAGATGATGAGGTGACCAAAATGCTCAATAGCCTCCCCGGAGTGCTTCATGTAGGTGAGAGGGCCTTAACTTACCGTAAGATCCAGGAAAAGATAAGCGATAACGTAGTGGTCATTCCTCTTTACCGGCGTCCGCAAGTTCTGGCATATGATAAAAAAATAAATGGTGTAAAGAACAATGTATCATTTGAGGGCCCCTTCTGGAACTTGGAAGATTGGTGGATATCCGGGAAGTGAGGTTCTAGGGACCAGGTGAGATAGATGTCCTCAGATCAATTATCTTTCGGAAAATTTAATACTCCAGGGCCAGGCACTTCGGCAGGCCAGGGAAGAGGTGCAGCCAACAAAAAAACATCAACGTTAGAAGGTATCCTTGAGCATTTTGTCTACTCCAACGAGGATAACGGCTGGAGTGTTGTGCGGGTCAGAGCGCGTGGTCATCGCGACCTGGTGACGGCCGTGGGAAACTTGTTAGGCGTACAACCAGGGGAGAGCATTAGATTTAATGGGTACTGGGTAAACGACCGGAAATACGGTGAGCAGTTTAAAGTAGAATCATATACGACCATAAAACCGGCAACCCTTATCGGGATAGAGAAATACCTCGGCTCCGGCATGATTAAAGGAATCGGTCCTGTTATGGCGTCACGCCTGGTGGGATGCTTCGGCCTAGATACGCTTGAAGTTATTGAGAATCAGCCTGAGAGGCTTACCGAGGTTGAGGGTATCGGAAAGGTGCGCGTCGAGCGCATCTGCAATGCCTGGCAAGAGCAGAAAGAGATAAAAGAGGTAATGGTATTTCTACAATCGCACGGTGTTACAACGACTTATGCGATTAAGATCTACAAGCAATATGGCAATCGAGCGATAAGCTTAGTAAGCGATAATCCGTATCGGCTGGCCGTTGATATCTTCGGTATTGGCTTTAAGACAGCGGATAAGATTGCTGGCAACATGGGCATATCACCCACCTCGCCACAAAGGGCCCAAGCTGGAATTTTACATGTGCTCAGTGCTCTCAGCGATGAAGGACATATCTGTTATCAGCGCCATCTTCTCGTTGAAAGGACGGCAAAAGTACTGGATATCGATGAAAAAATTATTGATGATGCGGTTGATTCCTTAGTAGAGCAGGGTTTGGTCATGGCTGAGGCGGTAACCAGTGATGTTCCATCGTCTATGACAAGTGAACTCATCTATTTGCGCTCCCTACACGCCTCTGAAATGGGCATCGTAAAACACATTGAGCGTCTATTGTCTTCTAATATAAAGCCGGTCGAGATAGATATTGAAAAAGCGATTAACTGGTTCGAAACGAGGTCCGGTATCGTCCTTGCTAATCAGCAAAAGGACGCAATTAGTTGCTCAATGCAAAGCAAGGTAATGGTGGTAACTGGTGGGCCGGGTACGGGAAAGACAACGCTGATCGATGGCATTATCCAGATTTTAAAGAGGAAGGGCAGGAGCGTGCTCCTTGCGGCGCCTACCGGGCGGGCCGCAAAAAGATTGAGCGAAGCCACAGGTATGGAAGCTAAAACAATCCATCGCCTGTTGGAATTTAGCCCGAGATTGATGGCGTTTGAGAGGAATTTGGATAACCTCTTAGAGGCGGATATCCTCATCCTCGATGAGGTATCGATGGTCGATATCGTCCTCTTCTACAACGTGCTGAAGGCGTTGCCTTCGACATGCCAGCTAATCCTGGTCGGGGATGTCGACCAGCTCCCATCGGTCGGGCCGGGCAGCGTGCTTAAGGACATAATTGCCTCTAATCGTCTAGATGTGATTCGCCTGACGGAAGTTTTCAGGCAGGCACAGGAGAGCATGGTAATAATGAACGCTCACCTGATAAATAGCGGCAAGATGCCATACATGAAGAACGAGCGAGCTCAGAATGATTTCTTTATCATCGAAAAGGAGAACCCGGAGGGGATTTTAGAGACTATTAAACTTCTTATCGCTCGTCATATACCCAGGCGCTTTAAATTTAACGCTGTCGATGATATTCAGGTTCTAACACCAATGCATATGGGCTTGCTGGGGGCGTCAAACCTGAACAAAGAATTACAGGAGTTGCTCAACCCATCTCGTGAAGCCTTAACCCGCGGAAATCGCGATTTCCGCATCGGTGATAAGGTAATGCAAATTCGAAACAACTACGGTCTTGATGTTTATAATGGAGATATCGGAAAGGTTGCAGCGATAGACCCGGTTGAAAGGGAAATAAGGGTAAGCTTCGATGGGAGGGATGTTACCTATGAGTATTCCGACCTAGATGAGCTTATCCTGGCTTATGCCTGCTCTGTTCATAAATCGCAGGGAAGCGAATACCCAGCAGTTATCATTCCCCTCCACACCCAGCACTATATGATGCTACAGAGGAATCTGCTATATACGGCTGTTACGCGCGGTAAGAGACTGGTTATTATCGTGGGTAGCAAGCGGGCCCTAGCTATAGCGGTAAAAAATAACCGTATCCAGGAGAGGCACACCCGACTTGCAGAACGATTGGCTTGTCTTACTTAAGAGTGTATCCATCATAAACTGAGCCGACATCAACCTGGAAAATATTAAAATCTATCGCAGTGCCAGGAAATATAGCGATAGGCAGATCTGAGAGTTCTAATGATCGCCGGTTATGAAGGTAGTTAGACGGTGCTGCTTTCCATCACCCTAAGGGCTTCTTCTAGCGTATTGAATACCAGCATATTATTGATTTGCGTAAGGCCGACTATATTTATGATGTACTTGATGTTTTCATCGGGCAAGACCAGACCTAGCTGGCGCCCGACACCTAAGAGCGTTTTGACAATAGCGAACAGAAGACCGACGCCAGCGGTATCTATATATACGACCTCTGAAAGATCTATGATTAGGTCATTGTCCTTACTGATCGCTTTGTCCACGATCTCTTTAACGCTATAGGCGTTGTAATGATCGATTTCTCCAGAAATGCTAACTATGGGCAACTTACCATCAGTCAGTGTAATCTTCAACTCCGTTACCTCCTAGCTTGATCTGCTTGTGGTGGCATACCAGCCTATAATAGCTCTTAGCTCACGGTCCATCTTTTCTTTGCTATCAACTGTCAAGCTATCTCAGCTACTTAATTCTCTGAAAAAGTCACATAAATTACAATAAGAAGACGTCCTCATGGAATATTATCCCTTGCTATACAATGGTTAGGGTCTAAGATATACAGCTGGAGTTTTTAAATCTTGAGGCATCTGATATATTTAAGGCTATGCGTGGAGCGATGAGGGATTATACCCGTAAAGCAATAAAATCGCCGGATAGAGTGAGAAGCATGTTTAATGCCGTGGCGGAGCGCTATGATCTGGTGAACCGCCTATTGACCCTCGGAATGGATCAGAGGTGGCGAAAGCTTGCTGCAAGAAGCACTGGCGCGGGAAAAGAATCAATTGTGCTTGATGCCTGCACTGGTACAGGGGATCTGGCGCTTGCAATTTACTCGGTGACAGGTGCGAAGGTTATCGGTGTTGATTTCAGCAGGGATATGCTCGATAAGGCTGTAGAAAAGGCCAATCTGGTGGGGGCAGATGGTGATGTAACCTTTGTCGTCGCATCAGTCGATAATCTACCTTTTAACGAGAATTTATTTGATGCCATAACGGTGGGGTTTGGTCTTAGAAATACAGTTGATTATCAGGTGGTTTTAGCCGAATTTAACAGGGTGGTTCGGCCTGGCGGACGGCTAGTATGCCTGGAATTCAGCGAGCCAGAACTATCGATATTAAGAAGACCATACCGGAAGTTTCTCTCAAGCATCGTTCCGCTTATCGGCAGATTAGTTTCAAATAATTACCCCGCCTACAAGTATCTATCCGACAGTATTCAAGTGTTTCCACCACAGAAAGAACTTGGCTGGATTATGGAAAAAGCCGGTTGGACCGATGTTAACTACCGAAATATCCTCGGCGGCGTGGCCGCGATTCATACTGCGATAAAAAAGGATGGGTAGAGCTGCGTTCGGAAGCGGGAATTAAAGAAGGGACAGATTCCGTAGTCATCCCCATCTCTTGCCCCTCTTATCTGGAAAATTGTAACATTAAATTGTATGGTCTCTGGGGTTACAAATTTGCGCAAATATTGAACTTCTATACTATAAACTTTTGTGAGTTAGAGACGATAACAATATGTGTATGCAATCAACTATATCTCTCTGAGGGTAATGGCAACTAGAGAGCGAATGCTAGTATTTTAGGTTTGTTAAGGGGACATTTGTGGAATTACCTTATTGGAGGTGTCATTGTGCTTAAGGGAAGACAGAGAACAAGCAGAAGTAAGGCAAATAGCTGGAAGACTTGGGGTTCTATTGCTGCCGAAGGAAGAAGAGTGAATAGGCAGGTAAGCAGGGACTCACGACAAATTGTTGCAAGAACCGAGGAACTAATTGCTTTAATAACTGATGTAACTGCTGCCTAAGCACATCCGGCTGTAAAAGGCTAAACTTGCCTCATTCCTTATTGCAGTGTTACAGTATAGTACAGCGTCACCTGTGACGCTGTACTTTTCCCTCTCCCTCTGGGAGGGGGTGTAGGGTGAGGGTGAATACCCTCGTTTCATACCACATGCTGACAGCTGATAGCTTTTCATCAATCAAAGCATGCGTGATGAAGTAGATTCTTTAAGGATTATTTTCGAGGTGCGAAAATTAAGGTACTAAATATTGATATCCCCGGGAGGGGATCATACCAACTTTCCAACCTGGTTCTCGATATGAATGGCACAATTGCTGTTGATGGATTAATCCCGGATGAGATACTTGGCCGCATCAATATCCTATCCAAAAGCCTGCATGTATATATAATTACGGCGGACACTCACGGAAGGTTAGATTCTCAGAGGGATAAAATACCGGCAATTATCGAGAGAGTTCACCCGCCAGGGGAGAGCCTTCAGAAGGCCAGTTTCCTGGAACGTCTCGGCGCTTCAAGCAGCATTGTGGCCCGGTCAAGTAAAAATAGACACTCTCCTTAGGATGCTTTAGCACTAAAC
>JACUUO010000263.1 GCA_014859275.1 Actinomycetota bacterium
TTGCCGATGCCAGTCCCGCCTCGGGTGCCCAAACCCTGCCGGCCAGTTTTGTTCTGGCAGGCTATGTTAGTTCAAGAGATGGCCTTTACCCGTTGCTCGAGGGTCAAGCCAAGCCCTTTGAATACGCTGCCGACCCGGTAGATACATACACAGTTCCAATTACTCCCGGTGAAACTGTCACATTGAGAAACTTAGGCAGTCGTAATGGGAGTGCTGAGATTGAACTCCGGTTGAGTAATGAGAGCTTCGTGTTTGGTGCCGAACAGACGAGCCCGGATAGGTCGGCAGTCAGTATTACTTATGGCAACGAGGGCGACACAGGCGGCAAGGAAGATTTGACTGTTGAAGTCAGCGTCTTGGGTAACGG
Organism: Actinomycetota bacterium; assembly: GCA_014859275.1. Lineage (GTDB taxonomy): Bacteria > Actinomycetota > Aquicultoria > Aquicultorales > Aquicultoraceae > Kmv33. Next base: position 368 of record JACUUO010000263.1, read on the forward strand.
TCCGGCTCGTTATATCCTGTTTAAGGCGGCGAATACGCAGCTTGACAGCTTGGCGCTCGACTGGCCAAGCCATCCGTTTCTTCCCGGCCAGGCCATCGTCACGCTGGATGCGACCGATTCTGGATCGATGTCTTCGCTTACGACTGACATGGCCAATGCTGAGCGGCATCTGGGCGGCTCGGATTGGTTGATGCAGATGCCTGGCCAGGCTGCTACCCGTGCTCTCCAGTTAGGCCAAATGCAAGCTGAAACCTTGTCCTGGATCACCCAACTTCGGCAGATGCCGGGGGTAAAAGATGCGGTGCCCAACTATCAGATATCGAGTATGCAGAACTCGCCGGTGGATGAACCTCTGTACCGTTTGCAGTGGCACTATGACCTGATAAATGGCCCGGGTGCCTGGCAGTTGTCACCAGAAGGAGGGGATGGCGTTCGGGTCGCGGTGTTGGATAGCGGCTTATTCAGCCCAAGTGGCACGACTGCTTGGCATCCGGACCTTAATGCCAATGTGGTTTCCGGTAAGGACTTTGTGGATGGGGACAGCTACCCCGAGGATCCCGGTAATAGCACGGGCGCCAGTGTTTTCCATGGTACGCACGTTGCTGGTACGGTTGCCGCAGTGGTCAATGGTGAAGGTATTGGTGGTGTTTCATTCGGAGCTAGCATTGTGCCGTTGCGGGTTCTGGGAGAAGGGGGTACCGGCTCATCGGGAGACTTGCGGAGAGCAATAAGGTGGGTTACGGGGCAGGATGATAATGGAACTAGCGGGCCTTTGGCTGAGGTCGTTAACTTGAGTTTAGGTGGTCTGCCTTTCGATAGTGCTATTGAAGGGGCAATCCAGTACGGGGTTGATAGGGGTGTCATCTTTGTCGGGGCCGCCGGAAATTCTTCAACGTCGACGAAGTCATATCCAGCCGCCTTTGATAATGTTCTTGCTGTCAGCGCGGTGGATGCAAGAGGGCGATTGGCCCCCTATTCAAATTTTGGGAGTTGGATCGACTTGGCTGCTCCCGGAGGAGACGCAGATCGCTCTGAGTTCGTGTGGAGCACAAGTGCTGTTGCGGGCGCTAATGGATTTGAGGCTGACTATATTGGCTTGCAGGGCACATCTATGGCGACGCCCCACGTTTCGGGGGTTATCGCAATGCTAAAAGCTCAAGCGAAACGGCAGAATATCGATCTTGGCTATTCAAGCATCCGGGCGCTACTGGAGGCTGGACGTATTACAGATTACCCCGGTAGTAGAAGTGACCAGTTAGGGTTTGGAATCTTAGATGCTGCAAAGGCTCTTCGGGCGAACCTCAACCAAGATCTCACCATATTGTCCCCATCTCCAGCTTTGGTTTCTCTCACAAACGAGGGGGAAGCAAGTGAGTTAGTGGTGCTTAATCCAATTGGTAATCAGCTTGTTACAAATGCCGTTCTTGTTCATGAGCTATCATGGGTAGAAGTTAGTTTTTCCGGGCCAAACTCAGAGGGCCAATACCTGATCAGTATCTCGTTAGTAGAATCGGCGATCGAGCCAGATACTGTATATCGTGGCAGCCTGCTCGTGACCTACGATTCTGACGAGCAAGGCCGAAAAATAAGGATCCCTATAACAGCCCAGATCCTCAGCGACGAAAATGCCCGCGACGCAGGCACTCACTTCGTTCTGCTGGTAAATACCACTCCGGATGAACGGGGTCTTTTCTGGGCCGAAGCCCAGGTTGTCGTTGAGGCTACCGATGGCAGCTACCGTTTCCGC